>JBBSPO010000156.1:0-8882 GCA_038258695.1 Gemmatimonadales bacterium
ATCAAACGGCATCACGACTGGCACCGGCTGTCCCGTTTGCGCCGATTCTTGCGACCCTCTGCGCCATAACGTTTCGACCGGCCCGCGAGGCGTCAGGCCCGGCGAGTAATCCTTCATCGATGACGGGATCACCAACTCGAGCACGGCATCGGAGGCTGATCGCGAACTCTCCGGTGTCACGGCTTGTGCATGGAGTAGCGCAGGCAGGTGCGCTGCCACCACGAACGACGCGCACACAAATGTTCGAAGCGAATTCATTGCCCCTCCAGGTTGATCTGAGCTGCGGATGCGACAGACGTGCAAGACTTCAGATAATGTACGCTTATGTTACAGCCCGCTCCAGCGACGCCTCCACGAACAGCATTTTCTCCTCGTTCCCTTTAGCCTTCACCAGCACCTTGTCATGCGGATGCGTGACCTGTGATCGACCGCTCAACACCGCGTCGTAGCCTTCCGTGACCAACTCTCCGGCCGCGTTGCAGTAGGCGATGATCACGTTGCTCTCGAACGCGCGTGTGGTGCACAGTGAGTCGATGAGCAGAATTTCATCGTCGATCACGTCCTCCACTTCGTCCGACGGCTTCGTAAACGACCAATACGTGGGCACAATGATCAGCTCCGCGCCCTGACGCGCCATTTCCACGAACAACAGCGGGAAGGCCAGGTCCCAACAGATGATCAGGCCGACCATGCCATACGCGGTGGGGAACACGGAAACGCTGTGCCCGGGCGTAATGGTCGCACGCTCGGTCTCCCAGAGATTGATCTTCCGGTACGAGCCGGCCACGGTGCCGTCCTTGTTGATGTAAAACGCCGTGTTGTACGCGTAGCTGCCGTCGCTGACGGCCCATGAGCCCGGCACCAGATCCACCTGATGCTCCACCGCCATTCGCTGAAAGAAGGCGAGAAACTCCGCCGCGCGCGGGAGTGCGGCGAGCTGGCCGCCAAGCGGACCGCTGACCGCGTCTTCCGGAAAGACAACAAGCTGTGCGCCCTTTTGAGCCGCCTTGCGAATGAACTGCTCCATCCGAGCCAGATTGGCGTCGGGATCCCCGAGGGCGATGTCGAGTTGAACGAGGGCGATCGCGATGTCCATGTGCATGCTCTGGGTGCGTGTGGGCCGAAAACGTGTGCTGACAACAGCTACGGACACGCTATGTCTTTTTCAGCAACAACAAGTAAAACTACGCGACGACGAAGCCCGTGAGCCGACTGCGAGGCGATGAAGACGGAGATTCCGGACGACGAGCAACTACTCACGGGCCGCGATAGATCACGATAGAACCCAGACTGGTCGCAGCCCGAACGCGACGCTAGAGGCGCCCCGAGCGCATGGCTTCCTCAACCCAGGTGCGGTGCTCCGCTTGCATGCATGTGCCACACGGTCGATAGCCGGCGGCGATGGCAGTCGCTTCGTCCGCAAAGACGACCCGAGGCTTGGCATATCCCGTGGGAAGCGAGCCGATCGCGCTCCGGCAGGCAAGGCGCCCATAGATCTTCCGCCGGCGGTTCCCGCCAAGCGTGCCCGGTACTGCACTCAGCACTTCCTGTCCGTCTGGGCCAATCAGCTTGTATTCCTTTACGGTCATGGTCTAAAGATGGGACGGTGCGCGATCGGTGGGTAGCGCTGGCTTCTGCAGCGTGTCGCGATCACCGGCGACATGGTGGAGTTGGCGAGGCGACTGGCGCCGGGCAGCGCTGGCGTGAACGGTTTGTGGTGGTGCAGGGTCGTGGTCAGTTCCTCGTGCCAGTCAGTGCCATCACGCGGATCGAAGCCGACGATAACTACGTTGTGTTGCACGCAAGCGGCGCCCGACACGTGGTGCGCCATTCGCTTCGCGCACTCGAACGCCAACTTGATCCTACGCAGTCGGTGCGTGGGCAACGTTCCGCGATGGTACGTTTTCATGAGATCCGCGTGGTGGTGACGCGTCCCGGTGGCGATTGGGAGGTGCACCTCGTCGATGGTACTGCGCTGCGTGTCGGGTCTACATACCGTGACCGGCTGCGAGTGCGCTGACGGCCGTGGTGGCACAACCGTCAGCACTCCGATCTCGTCTACGGATTGCGCGGCAACTCTGGTCGAGGTGTGGTTGGGCGGACGAGGCGCTGCGGTGCCGCGCCAGCCGATGCGGCACCCGAGGAACGAACGGCGGCGGATGCGTCTGCGCCCGCTGTCGTCGGGGCCGACACCTCATCGGTAATCAGAAATGGCGCCTTGCCATCGGTCACGATCACCTTGGCATTTGGGCTGCGCGCCAACTCGCGGAAGGCTTCAATGGACTGATACGTGATGATCGTAGGGGTGAGTCCCTGCGCAATGATCGCCCACGAATCGCGAATGCCGGTGGCTTCGATCGTGCGGCGTTCCGCTTCCTGTCGTTCTTGGTCGAGCACGAAGCGCATCTGCTCCGAGCGCTGTTCAGCCTCGAGTTTTTCCTCGATGGCCCGAGCCAAATCGCTGGGCAACCGGATGCTTTTCAGCAGTACGTTCTGCACCTCAAAGCCGCGCGGCTCGAGCACCGTCATCATTTGCGTTCGAATCTCGCCTTCAATGCCGGAGCGCGTTCCCGAATGCATGTCCTTGGCCATGTAGCGCGCCGAGACATCGGCGGCGGCGGAACGGAACACGGGAATGATCACGTCATCTTCGTAGGCCGTGCCGCTGGTCGCCAAAATCTGTCCGACCTGCTCGGGTTTCACGCGATACAGAATGGACACTTCAGCCGACACGTTGAGCCCTTCACGCGTTGGCATTTCAAGAAGGACTTCCCGATTGACCACGCGCGACGGCACGCGGAGAATCGAGTTGACGCCCGGAATGATGAACTGCGCGCCGGGTTGTAACGGACCGCTGGTGACGCGGCCAAAACGGGTCTTGACGCCCAGCTGGTCCTGACGAACGGTAGCGCACGCGCTGAGCGGCAGCAGCACGCCGAGTACCAGCAGTGGCGAACGGAAATTGAAAGTCATAATGCCCTCTAGGTTGCCGACGCGAGAACCGCGCCGAGATGAGGAATGCGTTGCAGGAATCGGCTACCTGTTGTACCAGTTGTCCTGCCCCATGAAGTGTAGGATCGGGACCCAGCGGGAGAAGCGCACCGCCCAGTGATCCTCTCTATGTGTGGCATCGGTTTCCTGATTGGGGTACGCGCAATCGCCAGAGCGGCGGCAGGGTCGAACAGTCGCGGCGCATCGCACGACGTGGCGCATGTGGAGGGCAGGTGTAGCGCATGCGTGGCGTTAGTACACAGCTTGTGGAGGGCATGCGTAGCGTGTCACGCCGGCACCGACACGGATCGGTTTGGCACGTTCAGTCGCGATATCGACCGGGCCGGCACGCAACTCGATACCGCCCGAGCCAAGGTCGATGCTGCGTTTGCGATTGCGTTTGCGATTGCGCCGGGCGCGCGTGTCGCGATCTCGAGCGCAGTTGCAGTATCGGCTTGAGCGTGTTGACATCCTTGGGCTCGCAACCAGTGTGATCACCGTGGCGACGCCGTGGTGGTTCGCCTTCAGCAGCCAGGATGACGTGCAAGCGTATACAGTGCAGGCAGACTCTGGGTCGCACACCACACGCACGTTGAGGACTGGGCCTCACTCGACGCCGAGTATGAGCCAGGCACGAGTGAAGTGCGACTGGCCGACGAGATGAAGACAAAAATGTTCAGAACGGTGCTCGACGTGATCGATACGCAGCGAGGCATGTTGCTCGCGCGGCGCATCATTCCGGGTTACGGATGGGTCGCGAACGACGGGACGTACATCCAGATGCAATACAACGACAACGGCGTCATAGCGATTGACGTCTCGACACTGCGGCTGCAGGCGTCACTGTAGCTACACCCGATCGCTCAACAACGCCAACCGAAACCGGTGCCACGCACGCTCGCGCTCAATGGTGTCCAGCGCCGTACGCGCCGATACGCTGAGCGGGGCAGTGCCGGGGTCATGACGAAGCTGCGCCAATGGATCGGCATGTTCATTCGGCACCTTGGCGCCAACATTGAGCACACCGTGCGGATCGGCGGCCTGCTTGACCACACGAAACGCGGTTCGCGCGCTCTCACTCCACACATGCGGTAACAGCGACGCGCGCAGACGTCCGTCGCCATGCTCACCGGCCAGCGTGCCGCCGAGTTTGGCAGTCAGTGCGCAGACATCATCGAGTACGCCGCGCACGCGATCCTGCCAGCCACTGCGTGTGACATCCACCAGCGGATTCACATGCACATGTGCGTCGCCGGCGTGTCCAAAGATCACGCCTTCACATTCAGCGCGTAACAGCGCCTCGCGCACACCGCGCACGTACGACGGCAGTGCATCGGGAGGCACACATCCGTCTTCAATGAACTGCATGGAACGCAAACGCGGTGCGAGTTGCGACAGAATCGGACTGGCGGCATGTCGCAATGACCACAGCGCGCGCTCCGCTGCAGGATGCGTGGCGGTGGTGACTTCGAACGCACCAGCACGGGTGAACGCGCGTCCCAGCAGAATCGCGGCATCGCGCGCGGCCGACGCAGACGTTCCTTCCACCTCCGCCAGCAACACCGCTTCGGCATTGCGAGGCAGACCGTGTGCGTCACCACGTGCCGCAACATTCAAAAATGTGCGATCCAGCATCTCGCACGCCGACGCACCGGCCTGACGGGCCTGCAGCGCCGCTTCAGTGGCCGCTTCAAGCGACGTAAAGCTGCTCAACACCGTGGCCGTGTTACGCGCCACCGGAGTGAGTCGCAGCTCAATCGCGGTGAACACGGCCAGCGTGCCTTCACTGCCCACCAGCAGGGCCAGCAACGCTTCACCGGTAGCCGACGGATCACGCGCCAGCACATTGAGCGCGTGTGCAATCGCGTACCCCGACGATTCCTTGCGCACACCAGCGTGCGTGAGCTCGGCGGGTGGCACATGCCGGCGCGCGGCCTCAATCGCGTCGAGCATCGCGCGCACCGGTGGAATGCCAACCGGCGCCGGCTCATCGCGCCGCACCCAGGCGCGTGTGCCGTTGGCAAACACACACTCCACGCCCTGCACCCACGCACGCGTCGCACCAAACCGCAGCGATCGCGCGCCCGCGGCGTTGGTGGCCACCATGCCGCCAATCGTACAAAAGGCACCGCTGGACGGGTCTACGGGGAAACGCAGTCCAACGGTGCGGGCCACGGTGTCTACCGTGCCACGCAGCGCGCCAGGCTCCACACGGATTCGAAGGTTTTTCGTGTCCACGTCGCCAATGCGCTGCAGTCGCGACAGGTCGAGCACCACACCCGGCCCCACGGCGCCGGCGGCCATGCCACTGCCGGAGCCGCGTGGCATGAGAAACCAGCCGTCACGACGCGCGGCCACCACCAGCGCGGCCACATCGTCGGCGTCAGCAGGCACGGCCACGGCCATGGGCACACAGCGGGCAATGCCGGCCCCCTCGGCGTACAGCTCCCGGGCCGCCAGGTCATCGCGCCACGTCCCGCGGAAGCCTTCAGGCGGCGCTCCGCCCACCGGTTCGGCGGAGCCCGACTGGTTTAGAGAGAGGGTCGCGAGATTGTGCGCTGCGGGGGAAAAGTCCATACCGCAGTCTGACCAACCACCCGCCACATCACAAGGCTGGGCGTGACCTCGGGCCCGCGCGCTCGTATGTTTACGACACGCTCGCGACAGCGCCTCCGGCTGACGCGCCGATAAACCCGCGCTCCGCTCCCCACGTGGCCCTCGACTCTTCGCTCGATCCGCGCATTGCCACCGCCGTTGCCAATCGCAACGCGGCAAAGTTTTGCGAGTACATCCTGCCGGCCGTCTCGCGCACCTTTGCGCTGGGCATCCGGGTGCTGCCGGGCTATCTGGGTCAGGCCGTGCTGGACGCGTATTTGCTATGCCGCATGGCTGACACCGTGGAAGACGCGCCCGGCATCGACCCCGATGCCAAGTCGGTGCTGTTTCGCGAAATGCTGGCCGGCTTTGATGATCAGACGGCAGCGGCGCGGTTCATTGCCGGTGTGCAAGAGCTGCCCGGAGAACCGGCGCATCTGGCGCTCGTGCATCATGCCGATCTGGTGTACGCACACTTTGCCGCGCTGCCACAAAAAACGCGTGAGGTGGTGCTCAAGTGGGTGACCGAAATGGTGACGGGCATGGACAAGTTTGTGCATCGTTATCCGGACGGCATTCGCATTCAGACGCTCGATGAATACAAGGAGTACTGCTACTACGTGGCCGGCACGGTGGGTTACATGCTTACCGATTTATGGTTTGAGCACGCGCCGAGTATTGGCCAAGAACGCTACGCGATTTTGCGTGAGCGCTGCCGGGCGTTTGCTGAAGCGTTGCAGACGGTGAACATTCTGAAAGATGTGGCCGTGGATGCGGAGAAGGAAAACAGCATCTATGTGCCGGAAGAACTGCTGCGCGCGCACGGCAGTACGCAGGGACGCATTCTGGCGCCCGACCTGTTGCTCAAGAATCGTGAAGCGCTGGGGCGCTTGATTGATCTGGCGTGGCACGATCTTGAAGAAGCGCGCGCGTACCTGCTGCTTATTCCGCGTCGTGCGGTGTCGATTCGTTTGTTCTGTCTGCTGCCGTTGCTGTTTGCGTACGCCACGATGCGTGATCTGGTGAAGAGCACGGCGATGCTAAGTCCCGGTGGCACGGTAAAAATCTCCCGGCGCGAGGTGAAGTCGCTGCTCATGGCGGGGCCGATGCTTGTGCTTAGTAATGCAGGCGTGCGGCGATTGGTGGAGCGGGTGCGGCGGAAAGCGTTTCGACTTGACTTTGCGTAGCATCGCACAGCCTGAAGTGAGCAGGTAAATTTAGAGGTCATGGTCGCTGTTCAGGAGACTATTCGGAACCTGCTACGTGTATCAGCATTTCGTTAAAGCTTATTGTCGGCGGGCAGTAGCGTCAAAAAAAGAAAACATATTGACTTGTAACATTTTCGCATTGAACAGGAATGTTAAAACGTGTTTTCGATTGTAGGCGTACAAATCGCGCGTGCGTCCTAGCCATCCTTTTCGTTGTTGCGTCGTGCGACAGCCGAAAATTGGTTGACCCACAAACTGATCTTACCCCACGCCAAGAGTTGGAGGGGATCGACTGCAGATTTGACCCAGCGTATTGTCAGATGATCAGTCAACGGATCTCGGATCTTGAGTCAAGCAGCAACTACCACGTGTCAGACTGAAGGCTGGCAGGCGCGCGCTCGATTCAATGCGTTCGGATATGGATTCCGACCAGGCAGCGGACCGACAAACCTATCCACAGCGCCATTCGATATGTACACCCTGCCAAGCCTGCCGGGCGCTCCTGTTGCGACTGATAGAAAGACTTACGTCAACGCCAACTGGTTTGCGTTGTACCCAAGCGAGCAAAAAGGCTTGATCGCCCATGAAGAGGTTCACCATCGTGATGAAGATGATGAGTTTCATTCGCTCGATATCGCTTACCCACGGCAAAGATTATGCGCAAGCTCGTAATGCACTCACTCGCTACCGTCGCGCTAATGTTATCCGCCAGCGCGGTATTCCCAGTTCCGGCCCACGCCCAAGATCAGCGCGCAGCTAGATTCATGGATGATATTCTCCAAAGCTTACAAGAGTTCAAACGAGCAGACGGGAAAGGATTAACGCGCGCTGGCAGGGAAATCGCAGTCGATCTCGCGGGATTGGACACTGCGCTCAGAACTTTGTCGTTCGCAGGCGAATATGAGGTCGCGGATTTGCGACGCAAGCACGGTTCCATTCGCATGGCCAGCTATCGCGCCGTTGCTGCATGTCGCACCGAGTCATACGGCGAGCGATGTGAATTCCCCGTGGGTGTGCAGACGGTTCGCTTCTTTGAACCGAAGCGTCTTGGACGCGACTCAGTATCGTTCCTAATGGGAGTGTACGAACCTAATCCGGCCAACTCTAAGTTCTATCCCGGAACCGGAGGTGTCGTGTTCGACATGGTCGCCACTAGGAACACTGCTGGGTGGCGCATTTCATCGGCCCGCGTGCGGGCTACGGGGTAGCAGTACGGACCAATGCGTCGCACCGTGCGGTCATGACGCTCCCGGGGATCAGGCTATCGTGGCGGCAACAACGTCTGCCGCAACTGCTCCAACAATGACGGCGGCGACCCGGCATCACCGTGCTCCAATGCGTCGAGCAGCTGCTCCAGCCGCAACTGCGTGCGCTCCACGGCCTGCCGGAACGAGTTCTTGATACCGCGCCATACGAGTGTGGTGATGCCGGCCTGAATACCCACGCCAACCATCGCCACGAATGCAGCAGGTGCGACTGAGATGTCGGCGCTTGAGAAGGCGGTGAGCACGGCGAGCGGTGTAATCCAGGCAGCGGCTACAACGCCGTTTACAACGCTGAGCACCACCACACTGTCACGCAGCGATTTGCGATGGAGACGCATGTCGGCATCAAGACGCACCAAGGCACGCGCACCGTCAACCGGTGTAACCACGGCACTTACTTCGTCGGCTTTGGTGAGATCACCGTTCTTGCCGCTCAGTCCGCGCGAGATGCTGGCAAAGGCGTTGCGCTGTTTTTCCCACGACATGCGCAGTCCAAAGCGTCGCTTTACCGCAAACTGCTCTTCACGCTGCATCCAGCGATCAAGCGTTGCGAGCACCTTGTCCGGCGAACCCATGACCGTGCGCTGTGCACCGACCTGGGCGTCACCGAGCGCAAGCGCAATGCGCCCTGGTTCGTCAGGCAGCATTGGTGAACGACCGCGTTCCTCGGCAATGGCGACGCGCAGATGATTGGGATCGATGCCCACTTCGCGCCCAATCTCCAGCAGTCGTTCTTCACTGATGACTTCGGGTGAATCTGACGTTTGCGTTTGCAGTTCGGCGGCACGCGCCAGCACACGCTCAAGCGCGGCGCGTGGTACTA
>JBBSPO010000157.1:0-8822 GCA_038258695.1 Gemmatimonadales bacterium
CGTTGTTGCTGCCCGTCACGCCAAACAGGTACACCTGTGTGCCGGCGTCTATCGTCCGCCACTCGGCGCCATCGTAACGCAGCACGGTGCCGCTGTCGCCAACGGCGTACACCTCAGTAGGGCTGCGTCCCCAGAGGCCGCGCAAATCGCGCGTGGTGGGTGACGGCATGGCAACCGTCCGCTGACCGTCCCAGCGCAGCAGCACGCCACCGTCGCCAGCAACAAAGACATCGTCGGCTGCTGTGCCCCAGACCGCGCGCAGAATCACCCCTGTTGGTGTGGCCTCGCTGCGCCAGCGTTGGCCATCGTAGCGCAAGAACAACCCCGTGTCCCCAACCGCAAACATCCGATCTTCATCAAGGCCCCACACGGCCCGTAAAAAGCGCTGCGTGCCACTCTGTTCCGGCACCCAACCTTCGCCCGACGAACGCAAAATGCGTCCGCCTTCGCCCACAATCACGTGCTGGTTGCGACCCGTGCTCCACACACTGCGCAGCAATCCAGGCGTGCGCTCACCCTCCCGGCGCCATGTCGTGCCGTTGTATCGCAGAATGGACCCAGTGTCGCCAACGGCCACGATATCATCAGGCCCGCTGCCACTGATGCCGTACAAATCATTGGCTGGCGGCACATTGAGCCAGCTGAACCCGCTGGCTGTGCGCTGCCCAACCGCGCCACCGAGTCCAACGGTGAACACGGGATCATCGGGCGAGCCGTTGGCAGGGCGCCAGGCAGAGAGCAGTACGGCGTCCAGCAGCTCGACCTGAGGTGCTTGACCCTGTTGATAGCTGAGTATGGCATTGTACCACCCGGCAACCCGCACGCCGCCCGCCGTCACGCTTGACGGTGCGACAGCGCGCAGGTTCTGGCCCGACCCGATGCCTATGCTCTCCCACGCCGAGCCGTTGTAGCGCCAGAACGCGCCATTGTTGCCAGCGGCATATACCTCGCTGGCGCTGCGGCCCCACAGGCCGAACAGGTTGACCTCGGCGGGCGTGGTCATGCGATTCCAATCGTTGCCGTTCCAGCGGAGCGCGATGCCCTGAGTGCCCACGATAAACGCATCGTTCGGGGACGCCGACCAGACGCCCAGAAACAGCGCCAGGCTGGGCGAATCCACCACTTCCCAGCGCGGGCCCGTGTTCCGGAGAATCGTTCCGTTGTTGCCAACAGCCCAGAGATCGTTCGCACTGGTGCCACCAATGCTCCACAGCTCGTTGATGGTAGGCGAGCCCATCACACTCCACAGATTGCCGTCCCAGCGCGCGATAAAGCCGTTGTCGCCGGTGGCATAGACTTCATTTTCCGACAGTCCCCACACGCACAGCAATGTGCGCGGCATGATAGGGGGCAACTTTTCCCAGCTGTTACCGTCGCCGCGCATGAGCAATCCGCCCGATCCGACCAGCCAGATGTCGTTGGGATTGGCGCCCCAAATGCTCACAATGATCTCTTCGGTTTCGAGTGGGACGCGTTCCCAGTCGCCACCGTTCACTGATCGCAGCAGGATACCCGTAGAGCCACCCGCCCACGCCGTGCCGGCACCGTCGTCCCACAACGCCAGCAACGACGCGTCGTCACCGCCTTCGCGCACCACGTCCCACTGCTGCGCGCCCGCCGTGAGCGTGGTAACTCCAACGGTGATTGACACTTCCAGCTGATCAACACGTACCGAGACGCGAGCCGATCCCGTGTTCACTGCGGTGAGCATTCCGGATGCACTCACGGTGGCCACCGAGGCATTGTCGCTGGTCCAGGTGGCCGAATACTGCCCAACGGCCGCGCCCAGACTGTCGCGCACCTCGAGCGCGAGCTGGCGACTTTGTCCGGGCTGCAGGAACGTGGAGGCCGGCAGGATCACAACACTGGCGGCACGTCCCTCAGGTTGTGGGACCACCGGCGCGGCACCATCGCACCCCCAAAGCATAGCGCCCAGACACAGCGCACCCAGAACATGTTTCACAGGCATCATACGCATGAGCCTACGACGTTGGATCTGAGCCCGCAACACAGGTTCCTGTTATTGTCGGGGTGGATTTCTGCGCGCTCGCACGCATTATGACGCGGTACCGCGCTTTCGCCGACCTTCTGAACCCTGCGTCCACGCATCGCCCATTCAGCAGCCTGACGATCAGCTTCCCAGCATCCGAGCCTCCCCACCTTACACATACTTCCCGCTATGACCTTGTCACGCACTTCGGTACACACAGAGCCTTTGGTCACGGGGCTGGCGCCGCGTCCACGCAAACGCTGGTGCTCGCGCGCCATCATCGCGTCGCTCATTACGTCATTTGTTACACTTGGGTTGTTTGGGCCGCAGCCACTGCACGCGCAACCAGCGCCGGCCACCGAGGTGTACCTCGTATCCATAAGCCGAGGCGCTTCGGGGTATGCATTTGGCGTACCCACCAACGTGACGCGTTTTCCGGGATATGACAATCAACCGTCGTTTGCGCCTGATGGCCGCGCACTGTACTTCACGCGAATTGGCGACGACGCGCAGTCCGATATCTGGAGCATGGACCTCTTGTCCGGTCGCACTGCGCCCGTGCAGCGAACCGCCGAAAGCGAATATTCCGCGTGGCCGACGCCAGATGGTACGGCGCTCACTGTGGTGCGCGTCGAAAGCGATTCGGCGCAACGGCTCTGGCGGCTGGGCGTAAACGGGCAGGCGGCGTCGCTGCTGGTGCCCGACGTCAAGCCGGTGGGCTACTTCACCTTTCCCACCGACAGCACCGTGGCCATGTTCGTGCTCGGCTCACCGGCCACGTTACAGGTCAAAACGCTTGGCTCATCCGGCACCACCACCCATGCCCGCAACATCGGCAGAAGTCTGCACACCATCCCCGGCACACGCCATGTGAGCTTTGTGCAGAAAGGGGGAGCGCAATGGTTTTTGGTGCGACTCGATCCCGTCACCGGCACGCAAGACACGCTGGTGAGCACGCGTGAGCGCCGGGAAGATTATGTGTGGCTTGACTCGTCGACGGTGATCATGGGCGATGGCACCGAACTGTACATGCACACCGTTGGTACAGCAGGGTGGATTCGCGTGGCCGATTTCGGATTCGCGCACATATCCAACATCACACGTTTGGCGGTGAGTCCGGGCGGGAGTGCGAGCGGACCAAAGTGGTTGGCCGTGACCGCGACGCCATCACAACCCTCCGCCGCTCGTCCGTAAGCGCAGTTCGCTGCGCGTGACATCACCATGGTTTTATGACGGTACTTGGTAGCAAAACTGACTTTTATCGTTCACTTGCCCGCGAGCAGTGGGGACCGATCACCAGGCGCAGTGAAGTGCGCCATTCCGTGTTCTGGTTTGTCGCAGGCGCGGTGCTGTTGATTGGCGGATTGATTGGCGTGGCCGTGACCGGTGAGGCACTCACGGCCATCATTGTTGGGTTGCTGGCGTGCTCAATGGCGTGGAAAACCTGGTATGAGCACCGCAGCTACTTTCGCGCGTGGCGGCAGATCGGCGACGTCACGCTGGCCGGTCCGCCGTTGGATCACGTACCGGGCGATGTATCGGTCGTGACACTTCGCATCACGCCGCGCAAAGACGGTGAGGTGCAGCTCGCCTCGTTCACGTTTTCGTGGAGAGACTCGCGATCAGGTCCCGCTGGCACGGCGTGGGCCGTTGATGCAGAACTCGGTGATCCGGCGTTGCGCGCGGGCGAAGCGCGAGAGCTGATGGCCGACGTCAGTTTGCCACCAGGCGTACCACCGTCGCGTTTCGATTCGGGCTGGACGCGCCAGTGGACCTGTACAGCCCGACTCGAACTCGCGGATGGCAGGGTGTGGGAACGTGACTACCCGGTGTTCGTGTATCCCACACCCTGATCCGTTTGGATTACGGCTTAACGAGCGCTTTCACCGCTTCGGGCAACGCAAACGCGGCATCGGTGACTTCGTTGAACTTCACGTTCGCAAACGTCATCACGATGTCCTGTCCACCCTGCGACTGCGACATCTTGGTGGGCAGTTTCACATTGCCAAACTGCTTGTAGTCAGACAGCGTCGCGTTGATTTCCATTTCGCCCATGGGCGACACGGCGGTTGTCTGCGAGCCGATGCGCAAACCGGTTGCGACCGAGAAGTACTCCGTGCTCTCGCGACCAACCTTGCGCACCATTTTCACCTTATATGCCTCTTCGCCAGCGAAGGTCGTTTTCTCGACCACTTCCATGCTGGTGAAACGAGCCGGATCAAACACGCCAAAGCTCTCCAGGAAGCTCGACGATTCCTTGCGGTTCAGCAGCTCTTCGCCTTCGGCGAGGCGTGGTCCGGACATCGGGTTGTTGTCCCAGCCGACTTCACCGTTGAAGCCCTGCTGCATCTCACCCATGCCAGGTATCGACATGGTCATGGCCATCTTGTTTGGCTTTGCGGCGGCCATGGACAGCTCGGCCGACATGCCCATGGCTGCCAGTTCCATGGTGCCACTCTGCTCCAGAGAAGTGATCGCGTTGACCGCGTCACGGCCGCCAATCGCGGCTACATGCTTGTCCAGAACTTCTTTGGCCGACGGCAACGCTTGCGCCGAAGCCAACGAGGGAAGCGTGATGCTGGTTACGGCAAAAGCTGCCACAAACGCACGCGTGATCTGCTTCATATACAGGCTGCTCCATTTAACGGTCTGTGCGAATCGCGACGCGTTCGCTGGTGAACGGTGCTCAGCTTGATTGAGCGCCGGGCTTGAATACACTACGGCGTGATGCGCGGTCCGGTTACAGGTCCGGGAGGCGGCGCGATGGCCGCCCATTTGATCGCGGCGTCAAGGGCCGGATCCCGTCCGTCGCGCAGCAGCTCTCGCGAGAGCTGAATGCGCTGATCGGGCAACACACCATCGCCTTCAATGCTCGCCCCGGAGGGCGACAAAAAGTTGGCGATCGCGTGGTACAGGATGTCGCCGTTGGGCAGGCGTTCGGCTACGGCCGGCAGTGCCTGGCCGGCCGTCTGGCTTCCGATAATCCGGGCGCGCGACAGTGACTGCATGCCAGCGGCAAAAATCTCGGTGGTGCTGATCGACAGTTCGTCCACCACGATCGCCACCGGTCCGGCAAAGGGCGTGACACGCTGATTGGCCGTGTTCACGCGGCGCGGGTTAATGGCAAACTTGATTTCCTGGGCTCGGGTCTTCATCAGGCCCACCGGGATGACGGTGTCCACAAAATGCCCCGCGATGCCCATCGACATGCCGCCGACACCGCCAAAGTTGCCTCGTAAATCGAGGATGATGGCGTCGCTGTTGCGCAACGAATCCATGGCCAGATCAAACTCCCGCACGAGCACGGGCATCCAGATGTTGAAGCTGATCACCCCAATAGTTTTGCCGTCCACCATACGGCGTTCCCAATCGAGACGCGCAAGTTGCGGCGGCAGGTTGCCAAACTTCACCATCTGGCCGCGCAGCGCTTCACGCGTCATCGTACGCGTCTGTACCACTCCGGCCTGATCAAGAAACGTGGCGTCCACGGTACTTCCCAACGCTCCACGCAGCCCGTTCTCGCTGAGACTGAACGCGGTGAGCGCGACACGTCGGGGATCGGTGTCTTCCGGCAGGCGCCGTACGCGCTGGGCAATGGAATCGCCGTCAACAGTGCGCACAATCCAACCGCTTCGCACGCCGGCGCGATCGGCCGCGCTGCCCGAATCCACTGCGGCCACAACGACCTCATTGTCGATCCAGCGCACCGTCAGTCCAACCTGGGCGTCACGCACGGCCGAGGGATTGCTCGTCTCGCCGGAGGTGACGTCACTGATTTCCCGTGGGATAATGGAAAAATGCGACTGGTTGAGCGAGCCCACCATTTGCATGAGCACGCCGCGCAGCTCACCCTGCGTGCTTGCGGCCGCCGCAGATGGCCGCAGCGAATCGCGAAGGGCGTTCCAGTCCACGCCATTGTAGGCCGTATCCCAGTGCGTGCGTTCAATAATGGCCCACGCGGTGTCGAACGTGGCCAGCGGCTCTACGGCCGGCAGCTCATTGGGCGACGGACGTCGGGCCGAGTCCTCACGCGAGGCGCTGGTGGCACCAGGCGAGAGGTCCGGCGCGGGCGCGGTCGCGCGGCAGGCGGTCAAAGCTGACGCGGCGCACAGTGCGAGCACGGCCGGAAACGCGGCTCGACGGATGCGGGGAAGTAGAATCACGGGCAGGCGGTGTGAGAGGAGCAACGGAAGCGACAGACCGGCGGGAGCGTCGCAGACGCGTCACGACGATGGCGCACCCTCGCGGGCAGCCAATCTGGTACATTACCATGCTTCAGGACGACGGGGCCGGCCTTCAGGTTCCAAATTTCGCAGAATCTCGTCCGTTTGACAGTTTTTCCATAGTGATGTCATCGTACGCGACGAGGCTGATTGGCGCGGCGCGACTTCTCCCAGACTTTCCCAGCAGCTCGGCTCTCTTCTCATGACAACTCGTTTGCACGCGCTCCGCGATGCCGGAACCGCTCCCTGGCTGGATTTTATTGATCGCACGATGCTGCACGACGGCGAGCTCGCGCGGCGGATTCGCGACGATGCGCTGATGGGCATGACGTCGAATCCCACGATCTTTGAAAAGGCGCTGGCCGATGGCACCGCGTACGACGCGGAACTGGCCTCGCTGCCAGCCGATTTATCGGCCCGCGATTGCTTTGAGCGTCTGGCCACCACCGATGTGCAGCACGCCTGTGATGCGTTCGCCGGCGTATACGAACACACCGATGCGCGCGATGGATACGTGTCGCTGGAGGTGGGTCCGGATTTGGCGCACGATGCGGCCGGCACGGTGGCCGAGGCGCACCGCCTGTGGGCGGCGGTCGATCGTCCCAATCTCATGATCAAGGTGCCAGGTACGCCGCAGGGCGTAAAGGCGGTCCGGCAGTTGATCGCCGATGGTCTGAATGTGAATGTCACATTGTTGTTCAGTACAGACGCGCACGCGCATGTGATCGAGGCCTATCTATCAGGACTTGAACAGCGAGTGGCCGCCGGACACGCTGTCAAGCACGTTGCCTCGGTGGCCAGCTTTTTTGTAAGCCGCGTGGACAACGCGGTGGACGCGCTCATCAATGAGCGACTGGCCAGCGCTTCCGGCGCCGAACAGCCGGCCTTGCGCGCACTGCTGGGAAAAACCGCTATTGCCAACGCGCACATGGCGTATCAGCTGTTTTCGGAACAGTTCAGTGGCGCGCGCTGGCAGGCGCTGGAGACAGCGGGTGCGCGCGTTCAGCGACCGCTGTGGGCAAGCACCAGCACTAAAAATCCCGCATATCGCGATGTGCTCTATGTCGAAGAGTTGATTGGTCCTGATTCCGTGAACACATTGCCGCCCGCGACACTCGAAGCGTTCCGCGATCACGGTGAGGTCAGGCGTTCAGTTGACGTCAACGTCGCTGATGCCCGCACGCATCTGGCCATGCTCACGTCGCATGGGATTGATCTGAGCGCCGTGACGGATCAACTGTTGGCCGAAGGGTTGCAGTCGTTTGCCAAATCATTTGACACGTTGCTCGGCGGTCTGACTGCCAAACGCGCGCAGTTGGTGCACACCGGAGATACGCAGTGATGGAAGATCTGATCAGCATTCCGCGTACCGGGCCCGAAGAGGCCGGTCGTCCGCTCACCGACACCACAAGCTGGTCGGTGAACCCGAAGCGTCGGATTTTCCCACGCACCAAAATTGTGGGCACGCTGGGACCGGCCAGCAACACGCCGGACATGATTCGCGACCTCATACAATCCGGACTCGATGTCGCGCGCATCAACTTTTCGCACGGGACACACGAGCAGCACGCGCGCACTATTGCCGACGTGCGCCGTGTGGCGGCTGAGCTCGGGCGCGCAGTGGCCATCCTGGGCGACTTGCAAGGTCCGCGCATTCGCATTGGTACGCTACTGGCACCAATCGAACTGAACGAAGATGATCTCATTGCCCTTGCACCGGATACATCGGCCACTGGCGATCAGATTCCGGTGACGTATCACATGTTGTCCAAAGACGTGTCACCGGGCAAACGGGTGCTGATCAACGACGGACTGATCGAAGTCGCGGTGACCGCCATTGAAGGCGATGTCGTGCATGGGCGCGTATTGCACGGTGGACTGCTCACCAGCAACAAGGGCATGAATCTGCCAGGTGCGCACGTATCGGCACCGTCACTGACAGAAAAGGATCGCGCTGATCTGGCGTTTGCTGTCACGCACGACCTCGATGCTGTGGCGCTCAGCTTTGTTCGCGTAGCCGCGGATATTGACGAGCTGCGTGCGTTGGTGCCCAAGCACATGCTCATTGTCGCGAAGATCGAAAAAGACGTCGCGCTGCAGAACATCGAAGAGATTTTGCGAGCCAGCGACGCCGTCATGGTGGCACGCGGTGATCTTGGTGTTGAACTCCCGTATGAAGAAGTTCCGATTGCACAGAAGCGCATTATTGCGCTGGCCAATCGCATGGGCCGCCCGGTGATTACGGCCACCCAGATGCTGGAGTCGATGATCACGCACCCGCGTCCCACGCGCGCTGAGGCGAGCGACGTGGCCAACGCCATTCTCGATGGTACGGACGCGGTCATGTTGTCTGCCGAAACAGCGGCTGGCGCTTACCCGCGCCTGGCGGTCGAAGCCATGCGTCGCATCATTCTCGAGATTGAGTCGAGCCCGCGACCGCCGTATGCGCAGCGCATTGAGCACCGCTTTGAAGGGGCGGTCAATACCGAAGAAGCGATCGCAGCGGCAACCACCGCCGCGGTTCGCATGCTGCACTCGCCGCTTGTTGTCGTGTTCACCAAGAGCGGGTTCAGCGCGCGTATCGTGTCGTCGCACCGTCCGGCTGTGCC
>JBBSPO010000158.1:0-8750 GCA_038258695.1 Gemmatimonadales bacterium
AACCTGTTCGGCGGCGTGGTCAATCACCGCGCGCTGGTTCTCCAGCTCTTTGGCGGTAAGCACCAGCGGTACCATGATCTCCGGCATCACGTCAAAGCCTCGGCGTTTGGCCTTCACCGCCGCCTCAAAGATCGCGCGCGCCTGCATCTCGGTGATTTCGGGATACGTAATGCCGAGGCGACAACCACGATGACCAAGCATGGGATTGCTTTCGCGCAGCGTCTCCACAATGACGGCCAGCGCGTTGCGTGTGATGCCGAGTGTGGATGCGAGCTTCTTGGACTCTTCACCGCCGTGCGGCAGGAACTCATGCAGCGGCGGATCGAGCAGTCGGATGGTGACCGGGCAGCCGTGCATCGCTTCAAAGATCCCTTCGAAGTCGGTGCGCTGCATGGGCAGCAGCTTTTCAAGCGCACGTCGCCGTCCACCTTCGTCGCGCGCCACAATCATTTCGCGCATGGACGAAATGCGTTCGCCTTCAAAGAACATGTGTTCAGTGCGGCAGAGACCAATGCCTTCGGCACCAAACGCGCGGGCGAGCCGTGCATCACGCGGTGTGTCCGCGTTGGCCCGTACACGCAACCGACGACTGCCGTCGGCCCAGCCCATGAGTTGATCAAACGCACGATACACCGGTGCATCGGCTGCACGCTGCGCGCCAGCCACCACACGCATTACTTCACTGGGCAGCGTGGGGAGATCGCCGGTGAACACACGCCCGGTCTCACCATCGAGCGTGAGCCAGTCGCCTTCGTGCACCACCACGCCGCCGGCGGTAAACGATCGCTCGCCGCGCGGAATCACAACGTCGGCGGCACCAACAATCGCGCACTTGCCCATGCCACGCGCGACCACCGCAGCGTGACTGGTCATACCACCACGCGATGTGAGAATAGCCCGCGCGGCCACCATGCCGTGAAAATCTTCGGGCGTGGTTTCTTCGCGAACCAGAATCACCGGCTCGCCGCGCTGCGCGCGCATCTCTGCTTCGTCGGGATCAAACACGGCCACACCGCTCGCAGCACCAGGGCTGGCGGGCAGGCCGGTCGCAATCGCGGTAGCGTTCACTTGCGGATCAATCACGCGATGCAGCAGCTGATCAAGCTGACGCGGATGCAGGCGCTTGACGGCAGTTGTGTTGTCAATGAGCCCTTCGCGCACCATGTCGGTAGCGATGCGCAACGCGGCCGGTGTGGTGCGCTTGCCCGTGCGCGTTTGCAACAGGTACAGGCGTCCGCGCTCAACCGTGAATTCAATGTCCTGCATGTCGCTGTAATGCTTCTCAAGACGCGCCTGCGTTTCCATGAGAGCGTGGTAAGCCTCGGGTAACCGGTCGGCCATCTGATCAATGTGCAGGGGCGTGCGAATGCCGGCTACGACATCCTCGCCCTGCGCATTGATGAGAAACTCACCATAAAATCGGTGTTCGCCGGTGCTCGGATCGCGCGTGAATGCAACGCCGGTTCCGGAGTCGTCTCCCATGTTGCCGAACACCATGGCCATGACATTGACACCGGTACCCAGATTCTCGGGAATCTCATTCACTCGGCGATAGTCAATGGCCTTTTTGAGCGTCCATGAACTCCACACTGCTTCAATTGCGCCCCACAGCTGCGTACGCGGATCAGTGGGAAACGCCTCTCCCGTGGTGTGCTGCACCAGATCCAGATATTCGTCAACCAGCGATTCAAGCGCCTCGGCGCTCAAATCAGAGTCGTTGGCCGCGTGCGTGGTTAGTCGTTTGGCTGCCAGCAGATGTTCAAACTGCTCCGACGGTACATGTAGCACCACATCGCCGTACATTTGAATGAACCGGCGATACGAGTCCCAGGCAAAGCGCGGGTTTCCACTCGCACGCGCCAACCCTTCGGTGGTTTCGCGATTGAGACCGAGATTGAGAATCGTTTCCATCATGCCGGGCATGGACACCGCCGCGCCCGATCGCACACTTACCAGCAGTGGCATGCCCGGATCGCCAAAGCGCTTGTCGGCGGCTTCTTCTACACGTGTAAGCGCGGCATCCACCTCGGCACGCAGTGCGTCGGATACTCCGCCGTGCGCCAGGAACTCCATGCATTCGCTGCACGCAATCGTGAACCCCGGTGGCACGGGCACGCCGAGATTCACCATCTCCGCGAGGTTTGCACCCTTGCCGCCCAGCACGGATTTCATCTCGCGCGTACCGTCCGCGGTGCCATTGCCAAAGAAATAAACCGATTGTGTCAAAACAGCTCCACATGAGTGACTGGTAGACGACGCAATCGCGTCATAACACACACTTTCTCAGTTCCTGCTTACACACCCGTATGCGCGCCGGCACGAAGCAGCTCCGGCTCGTTGGGCAGCGCGGTGGGATAGCGACCGGAGAAACAGGCGTGACAGTAGCCGTCAGGGCCGTGTGGTACCGCCCCCAGCATGCCGTCCAGCGACAAGTAACCCAGCGTGTCCACACCCAGATGACGCGCCAGTTCGGCTTGCGACATACTGGCGGCAATGAGCTCCTCGCGCCGCGGTGTATCAATGCCGTAGTAACACGGGCTGATGATGGGCGCGCTGGACACACGCATGTGCACTTCTCGCGCACCGGCGGCGCGTACCAGTGACACGAGACCGCGCGTGGTGGTGCCACGCACAATGGAGTCATCGACCATCACCACCGACTTGCCGGCAATGATTTCGCGTACCGGGTTGTACTTTACCTTGACCTTGGCGTCGCGACCGGCCTGCGTTGGCTGAATGAATGTGCGTCCCACGTAGTGATTGCGAATGAGCGCAAACTCAAACGGCAGACCGGCTTCTTCGGCAAAGCCAAGTGCGGCCGAGTTGGAGGAGTCGGGCACTGAGAAGACAAGATCGGCCTGTGGTGCAGGGCACTCGCGCGCGAGCTGGCGCCCGAGTTCGCGGCGTGCACGGTCTACGGAGTTACCAAACACCTTGCTGTCGGGGCGCGCAAAGTACACATGCTCGAACGTGCAGCGATTGAGCGGCTCGGGAATGGTGGCCTGCATGCTGCGCATGCCGTGTCTGTCAATCGCCACGATTTCACCAGGCGCGACATCACGCACGTATGTGGCGCCAACAATATCCAGCCCGCACGTTTCGGACGATACAACCCATGAATCACCAAGCTTGCCAATCGCCAGCGGACGCCATCCGTGCGGGTCGCGCGCGGCAAGAAACGTTTCATCAATTACCACAAGCAAACAGTAGGCACCTTCCACACCGTGCAGCGCATTCGCCAAACGCTGCTCCGGTACATCGCCTTCGGCGCGCGCAATACGATGCACAATGGCTTCCGAGTCCATGGACGACGTGAAGATCGCACCCGTGTCTTCGAGTGTCCTCCGCAGTTCCACCGCGTTGGTGAGATTGCCGTTGTGTGCCAGCGCGATGTGTCCTTTGCGCACCCGTGCCAGAATGGGTTGCGCATTCTCAATCGCCGACGCGCCGGCGGTAGAGTAGCGCGTGTGTCCAACGGCAATGGGGCCGTTGAGCGCGGCCATCGCGTCGTCATCAAAGCCCTCCGATACCAGCCCCATGGTGCGGCGCAGGTTGGCACGACCGGTGTCGTCCACCGCGACAATGCCGGCCGACTCCTGACCACGATGTTGCAGTGAGTAGAGACCAAGCTGCGTGAGAGCCGCTGCGTTGGGATGACCGTATACACCGAAAATGCCGCACATGGGAACTGGTTCCGTCAGGAAATGGAGGACGATGAAGCGCCATCGCTGTGAGCAGCGCCAGCGTTCATGATGTCCGGGATTGTTTCGTGAAACGCACGCGCGAGTGATCCGAGCGCAAGCCGCGCCGTGACATCACCCACGAGGAACTCAACGCCCGCGTCAGCCGCAGTCACGCGACCGATCACATGCGCGGGTACACCAAACTGCCGGGCACTCGCCAGCACTGCGTCCACATTGTCGGTGCTTACAACAGCCCGCCCCTGCGCTTCACCAAAAAGCAGTGCACGCAGCGGCAGCTCCGACCACGCGGTGAGATCAACTTCGAAGCCGAACTGTGCATCACGCTTCATGATGGCGCATTCAGTGAGTGCCACCGCCAAGCCGCCGTCGCTGCAATCATGCGCGCTGCGCACCACACCCTCTCCGATCGCATGCAGCAGTGCGTCAACCAGTGCGCGTTCCTTTGCCGGATCACACGCCGGTGGCGCACCAATGGCCAGCCCGTGCAGGTGCAGCAGGTATTCGCTGGCACCCAGTTCATCTGTGTTGTCACCGAGCAGAACAATCGTGTCACCGTCGCGCTGAAATGCGGATGGTGTCACATGCTCCAGTGTATCGAGCACACCCACCATGCCAACCGTTGGTGTGGGATGAATGGCTCCCTGCGGGTTCTCGTTATACAGCGACACGTTGCCGCCCGTCACCGGCGTTTCCATTACACGGCACGCCTCGCCCATACCGGCCACGGCGTTCTTGAGCTGGAAGTACACTTCTGGGCGTGTGGGATTGCCGAAGTTCAGATTGTTGGTGATGGCACGCGGACGTGCACCGGCACAGGCCACATTGCGTGCCGCTTCGCACACCGCAATGCGCCCACCAACCAGCGGATCGAGCGCGACATAGCGACCATTACCGTCAATGCTCAGCGCAATGCCGGCATCGGTGCCACGCAATCGCATAACCGCCGCGTCGCTTCCCGGTCCCACGAGAGTGCTGGTGCGCACCATGGAGTCGTACTGACGCCACACCCACGCCTTGCTGGCGATGGTGGGCGATCCCAGCAAACGTTCGAGCGTCCACATGGGGTTGATTTCTTCAGGCAGCGCTGGCACATCATGCGGATTGCGCGCGCGCGCCGCCGCGAGGGCAGGCGACTCAACGTCATCAATCACATACGTCGGACAGTCGGTGACCAGGCGGGTGCCCGGAAACTCGGCGACCACACGATCACCTTCGGTCACGCGGTACACCGGTTCAGCAATCACTTCGCCAATCACCACCGCTTCCAGATCCCAGCGCGCCAGAATGGCTTCGACTTCGCGCTCGCGTCCGCGGTGCGCTACCACGAGCATGCGCTCCTGCGATTCCGACAACAGAATCTCGTACGGCGTCATGCCCTCTTCACGCACGGGCACCTTGAGCGTATCAATGGTGACGCCAACATCACCACGCGCCGCCATTTCGGCCGATGACGATGTAAGTCCCGCCGCGCCCATATCCTGAATGGCCACAATGTGTCCGCTGCGAATCAGCTCCAGCGATGCTTCAAGCAGCAACTTTTCGGTGAATGGATCACCCACCTGAACGCGCGGTCGCTTTGACTCGCTCTCGGCGCTGAGATCTTCACTGGCAAACGACGCGCCGTGAATACCATCACGTCCGGTGCGCGCGCCCACCGCAATGATCGGATTGCCTACGCCCTGCGCCACGGCGAGCATGAGCTCCTCTTCACGCAGCACGCCCACGCACATCGCGTTCACGAGTGGATTGCCTTCGTACGATGGATCGAACACCACTTCGCCGCCCACCGTTGGCACGCCCACACAGTTGCCGTAGTCACCAATGCCTTTGACCACGCCCGAGAACAGATATCGAACGCGTGGTGAAGTAAGCGGACCGAAACGCAGCGAGTTGAGCAACGCAATCGGACGCGCGCCCATGGTGAATACGTCCCGAAGAATGCCGCCAACGCCGGTGGCCGCGCCCTGATACGGTTCGACAGCGCTCGGGTGATTGTGCGACTCAACTTTGAACGCCACGGCAATGCCGTCTTTGACGGCGATCACACCCGCGTTTTCACCGGGGCCCTGCAACACCCACGGCGCCTCGGTGGGCAACGTGCGCAGCAACGGACGCGAATGTTTGTACGAACAGTGCTCACTCCACAGCGCACTCACAATCCCGACTTCGGTAAACGTGGGAGCACGGCCGAGCATTTCCACTACGCGCTCATACTCAGCTGGCGTGATGCCATGCTCCTTGATGAGCGCCGGCGTGATCTCCGGATCGCCCGGACGTGCCTGAACAGCTGATGCTGCGGGTGAACTGCTCATACCAGCGCCTCCGACATCAGCGAATCGGCAATGGAGTGAAAGAGCGGCAGGCCGTCGGCGGAACCCAACTGTACATCAACGGCGCGTTCCGGGTGCGGCATCATGCCGAGTACGTTGCCGGCGGCGTTGCGAATACCGGCCACGTTGCGCATGGACCCGTTCGGGTTGGCTGCATCCGTCACCTGTCCGCTGGCATTCACATAGCGAAACACCACGTGCCCTTCGCCTTCCAGTCGCGCCATCACGTCGGCGTCTGCGGTGTAGCGACCGTCGCCGTGAGCTACCGGTACCGTGATCACCTGATCCACATGATATCGCGAGGTGAAACGTGTGCCGATCGATTCCACACGCAGGTGCACCTGATCGCACACAAACTTGAGATGATCGTTGCGCAGTAGTGCGCCGGGCAAAAGGCCGGCTTCACACGCTATCTGAAATCCATTGCAGATCGCCAGTACCGGCGCGCCACGCCGCGCGTGTTCGACCACTTCACGCATGATCGGACTGAATCGCGCAATCGCACCGGGCCGCAGGTAATCACCGTAGCTGAACCCACCGGGCAGGATCACCAACTCCGCACCCTGCAGGTCGTGATCCTTGTGCCAGCAGAAGACGGCCTCTGCGCCAAGGTGGTCTACCACTGCGTGATAGGCGTCTTCGTCGCAGTTGGAACCCGGAAACCGGATGATACCGACTTTCACGCGTGCTCCGGCAAACCGATATGGAAGTCTTCGGTGACCGGATTGGCCAGCAGCTGCTCGCACATGCGCTGCACTTCGGCGCGTGCGGCGTCAGCGTCGGTGGCGTCGGTGTCGAGCACCAGGTGACGGCCTACTCGCACGTCGCTCACGGTGGCGAAGCCCAGCGTGTGCAGTGCGTCAGACACGGCCTTGCCCTGAGGATCCAGCAGGCCACGCCGTGGCACAATCTCCACGGCTACTCGGAAACGGGTCATAATGTAGAATCCTCCGGGCCATCAGTCTGGCCTGTGTTTGAGCGAGCGCGGCGCTTGGCCAATCGGCGGCGCCTGGCGGCACGTTGCGCGTCTGTCAAACCATCATCGGACAACAGCGCGTCTTCCTGTTCATCCTGCGGTGGCAATCGATCGAGCAAACCCAGCAACACCGTGCGCCCGATGCCGTAGAGCACGTAGCACATGAGTGCCGGAAAGAAAAACTGTTTGGGCAAAAAGATCACACCGATCAGGGTGCCGATCACCAGCCCCCAACCCAGAATGCCGCTCCACGAACGGAAGCCCACAGTGGGCACTTTGGCGTACTGCACATTGCTGATCATGAGCATGCCCAGCCCCAGCATCACCCAGCGCAACATCTGTTGCCACGGCAGTCCGCCAATCATCGTCTCGGAATAGAGCGGTGTCTGGCTGAACCAGTAGTACGTGGCCAACGCCATTCCCGCCGCGGGACTCGGCATCCCCGTGAAGTGCGTGTTGCCTTTGCCTGCCGATTCAACGTTAAAGCGTGCCAGTCGCACTACAGCGCAGGCAACAAACAGGAAGCAGAAAATCCAGTCCCAGCCGGTGTTGTTGAGCACCGCGAAGTACATGATGAACGCTGGTGCAACACCAAAACTGATCGCGTCCACGAGACTGTCGAGCTCGGAACCAAACCGGCTGCCGGTCTTGGTGGCGCGTGCAATACGTCCGTCGAGCGTATCGGCGATGGCACTGAACACGATGTAGCGTGCGGCCCCGTCAAAATCTCCGCGCGATGCTGATACGATGGCAAAAATACCGAAGAACAGGTTGCCGAGCGTGAGTCCGTTGGGCAGGACAACCACCGCTCGGCGACGCGCGCGAGGCGCTGCCGCGCCGCTCTTGGCCACGTCCGGCTCCGCACTCATGTGCGCACCATACCGCTATCGCTGGCACAGAAACAGGCGACCGCATCGCGCGTCGGCGAACGAAACGCCCACGCGACACCGAGCACCAGCAGTGTGAACGCAAACGCAGTGAGCCAAAGCGGCCACGAGCGCAACCGCAGCGCGAGCGCGTACGTGACAATCGCAAGCACGGTTGCCCCGACAAGCATGGGAATCCCGTCCTGTGACAAGCTCACCCTTGCTCCCCGCGCGATGACGCGCTGGCCGGGGCCGAGTTCAGCATGACATCAAGAGCACTGCCGGTGATGCGCTGGTACGCGTCGAGATAGCGAGCGCTGGTGGCTTCCACAACTTCAGTCGGCAGCGCCGGCCCGGGCGCATCACCATTCCAGCGACCAGCTTTGCGTTCGGCGTCCAGCCAGTCACGCAGCGGTTGTTTGTCAAAACTCGGCTGTGCGCGACCTGGCGCATACTGATCGGCTGGCCAGAAGCGCGAAGAGTCCGGCGTCAACACTTCATCGATGAGCACCACACGACCATCGCGCACACCAAACTCGAACTTGGTATCGGCCACGATGATGCCACGCGGTGCCGCCGTCTCGCGACCGAACTCATAGATCGCACGCGCGTGCTGCTCGAGCTCCGCGGCACGTGCAGAACCCAGCTGCGCGACCACCGAACCGACCGTGATGTTTTCATCGTGACCGCTCTCGGCCTTGGTGGCCGGACTGAAGAGCGGGGGCACGAGTGCGCTGCTTTCGAGCAGTCCGGCGGCCAGCGGCTCACCAGCCAGCGTGCCGGCCGACTGATACTCCTTCCACGCCGAGCCGGCCAGATAGCCGCGCACCACACACTCCACCGGAATCACATCGGTGCGCACGCACAACATCGC
>JBBSPO010000159.1:0-8690 GCA_038258695.1 Gemmatimonadales bacterium
GGGCAAGGCACGTTGCATGGATTACGAAAAGCGAGGTCACGCGTGCAAATCAGCGCGCCAAACGGCGCCGGGGAATCCAGCGTGACGTTTCAACCGTCAGCGGTTCGGCGATGGACGGCGTCCACTCATTGGCTGGCTGTTCGACCACCGTGTGGTAGAGCTCCCGATGCGCACGCGCAATTGCCGGCCACGCGAACGGGGCCAGCGGTGCGCGCGTCGATCGCGGCGTGTGACGCGCCCATTCCATTGCGTCACTCAGTTCGCCACCAGTGAGCTCACCGTCATAGCAGCGCACCCACGCGTTGCCCACTTGCGCGGCCAACTCGGCTAGCGCACCGCGCCGAGGGACCAGCACCGGGCGGTCGAGCGACAGCGCCAGCAGTGCGCTACCACTGTTAAGAATTTCCCGATACGGCAAGACCACCAGATCGCTTGCCCGAAGTGCTGTGGCCAGTTCGGATCGCTTCAGATGTCGCAGGTCAAGCTGTACGCGCGCGTCGCGCCGAGCCATGAGCTCAATGTCGCGACGCAAATCACCCGATGCCGGCGCGCCCGTCACCACGCAGCGTGCCGCGGGATCGGCCACCCCGGCAAACGCTTTCAGCAACGCCGGAACATTCTTGTACGGACGAATGCGGCCGCTGTACAGCACCACCGGCGCGTGCAATGGCAAACTCAGTTTTGCGCGTGCTGCGTCGCGGTCCAGCGGCGTGACGTATTCGGTACGATAATGTCCGTGCGGGATTACCCAGGACGGACGATCCGCGATGTCCGGAAAACGGGAAAACGCCGCCTCGCGACCAGCTTCGCTAAAGTGAATAAACCCGTCGACCAGCGGCAGGAACTCACGCCAGAACTGGTCCTCCAGCGCCGCATGCTGGCCGTCGTGCGCGCGAAGGTTGTGCACCGTCCACACCAGTCGCATACCCTGCCGTCGTGCCTCACGCGCCATGTGCAAAAAAACCCGGGTGCCGAGTGCCACGCGAGCCGCACTGGTCTGATTGAAGACATAGTCGGGCCAATGCACATGCCACACATCTGCCTGGCCGCGCAGCACGCGCCACGGGGCCGCGCCAGACACAGCCACACCCTCACGCTCCAGGTGCGTGTTGAGTAGCCAGTTATAAGGATTTGACCATCGATTGATCAGCGCGGGGGACGCGAGAACTCGCATTCGGTACGATAACGGCAGATGGAAGTTGACAACAAGTCAAAAAAGGCTCGTATGTGCTCCGTCATGGTGACACGGCAACGGCGTTCGCGCCAGTGGTGCAGCTCGGTACAGCGTGCTCCAGCGTGCTCCAGCGTGCTGGAGCCTCGTTCCGTCGTGGTAGCGCCAAACCAGCCGACGGGACAGTATTACAGACATGACCTCCCTCAACTGGTTAGGAATGTCGGCCATTCGGCTCTCCGCACGCTGTCAGGCGCTGCTTGTCCCGCTGGTGCTGCTCTCGCTGGCCGCTGACACCCGGCTTGGGGCACAGAACCTCGGCGCGGTGTCGCCAGTGCTGTCTGGTGCATCGGCCGACGTGATCACGCGCGCGGCCCCGGTGGACACGATGCAACCGGCTCTGGTGCTGATTGTGCGCCACGCCGAAAAAGCAGACAACAGCAATGACCCGCCGCTGAGCGCCGCTGGACAGGCCCGTGCCCAGGCCTACGCCGAAGCGATGTCGGATGCCAATGTCGAACACGTGATTGTCACGCATCGGCAGCGCACATTGCAGACAGCCCAGCCACTCGCCACGGCGCGTGGCCTGACCGCTGAAGTTGTGCCGTTTGGATCAAACATGAACGAGCACGTCCAACTCGTGGCTGACGCGATTCGCCGACAGGCGGGCAAAGTGGTGCTCGTGGTGGGGCACAGCAACACGGTGCCGATGATCGTGCACGCGCTTGGCGGCCCGAAAATGCCCGACTTGTGCGACGCGCGTTATGCGGCGTTGTTTGCGGTGGTGCCAGGATCACCTGGTGAGTCGGCGCGGGTTGTGGTGTCAAGCGTTGGTGCACCAGATGCGCCGGACGCGCTCTCATGCGGTGGTATGACACCGCGCTGATTGATCCACTCGATGACGGCGGCCCAGCCGAGCGATTCCGGATCGTTGCGCAAATAGTTTTCGGCCACGCCTAATATCTGGAACCCTTCGCGCAACTGGAAGCTGAGCGTTGGATCGCGCATCTGTCCACGCGCGATGCGGTCGGCGTATTCCGCCGCTGTCATGCGATGCGCCACGCGATGGTAGCCACGCAATCGAGCGCCCGCTCGAATGCGCTTGAGGTTGAGCCGTTCTGCGATATCACGTCGCTCTGCGTAGAGCGCTTTGCCGATGCCCAGCCCACGACGACCCGGCAGCACCATGACTTCAGCGCCGTAAAGCGTTTTCCCCTTGGTGGGGTCGTGATTGTCGAACGTGCCGTTGCTGGTGAAGTCGCGCCAGTTGGAGTCAAAGTTGTAATCGTCCCACGCGATGATGAGACTGGCGGCCATCCCGACCACCTCGGCCGACGTCGTATCAATGGCTACCAGCTGTCCCTCAGGGAAGCGCGTCAGATGTGACGCCAGCTGTTTGCCCTGCCACGGTGGCGAGCCTGGGTACGTCGCTTCCGTGAGTGCAATCACGCCAGCGAAATCCGCTGGCGTGGTATTGCGTACCACTATACGGCGTTTGGAACTCACAACACCACCAGTTGCGGGTTCGCCACGAGATCCGAGGTGCGCTCGCTGTCCAGCAGTGGTAACACGGTGCCTTCTTCCCGACTGCGACGGATGGTGTCGAGATTCAGATCGCCAATCACCATCATCTCCTGATTGACGTTGCCTTCGGCGAGAATACCGTCCCGGGCGAACGGGAAGTCGCTGGGGGTAAGAATGGATGCCAAGCCGTAGTTGAGTGAAACGGCGGGTACTT
Source organism: Gemmatimonadales bacterium (assembly GCA_038258695.1). GTDB lineage: Bacteria > Gemmatimonadota > Gemmatimonadetes > Gemmatimonadales > Gemmatimonadaceae > JAABRT01. The sequence goes on from JBBSPO010000159.1 coordinate 2,910, forward strand.
GCGGCAACGAGCCCACCGTCCCGGCGTTGATGACATACATCTGATTCTCGATCGCCCGGGCATGTGCGCAATACCGCACGCGCCAGAATCCCTGCCGATCATCTGTGCAGCTTGGGACACACAAAATGTCGGCACCGGCCCGCGCCGCAGCACGGGCCATTTCGGGGAACTCCACATCGTAACAAATGGCCACGGCAAACTTTCCCCATGGCGCCTGGAAAATGCGCAGCTGAGAATCAGGCGAGACATGCCATTCGTCGCGCTCAAAGCGAGTCATGTGCAGCTTGCCCTGCAGACCACGTGTTCCGTTGGGGCCAAGCACATAACAATGATTGCGAACAATGTCCGGATCCTTGGCGTCACGCTCGGGCACTGTACCGGCTACCACGTGCAGTCCGTAGCGTTTCGCGCAATCGGACATGAAGTCAATCACGGCGGGCGCCTGATCAGCGAGCGTACGGATTTGTTCACGAATAGGGCGTCTGATGTCGCCGAGCGTGAGCAACTGCACCGAGAAGTATTCAGGAAACACAACCAGTCCGCAGCGATAATCTGCTGCCGTTTGCAAGAGGGCGTCTACCTGATCGCGAAACTGCTCAAAGGTTGTGACGGGACGGATCAGATACTGCAGAGCGGCAACGCGTAGACGCTCCATACGGAACCTCCGGTGGAGTGAGAAGCGGGCTGAGCCGCAAAATGAAGATCACGAATATTGTGAATCTAAACGGAAGCGAGTATGCATGTTCTACGTGGATGTCCAAGCAGCGACGGCCCATGGCGACAAACGTTGTTTGGCGGTTTTGTGGAGACGCTGCGCCTGAAAGGTTAGAACCGCTGCTCGCGGCGGCATTTATTCCCACCTATTTGAGGAATCAACTCGTGTCAAACGTTGAGTGGAGTCAGCGCACCAGGCAGCTTCGAGTCATTCTGGCTGCTGGTGTAGTTGCGATGCTGGGCGCGTGCAGTAGCGGAAGCGACAATGGTGGAACTGATCCGCAGCCTGATTTCGCGTTCAGTATTGCGCCTTCCACACTCAGCGTGCAGCAGGGGGCGAGCGGTACGATTACGGCCTCGATCTCGCGCACCGGTGGGTTTACGGGCGCAATCACGGGCAGTGCAGAAGGGTTGCCTGCTGGAGTGACGCTATCGGCGATTTCGTTTGCTCCAGGGACAACGAGCGCGACGGTGACGGTGAGTGTCGCGGCAACCGCGGCGACTGGTACGTCTGCGGTTGTCATCCGCGCGCAGGGTGCGGGTGTTACGGCCAAGCAAACGACGTTGTCTGTGACAGTTACGGCGGCGCCGATTCCGGCGGCCACGATTTCAGTAAATCCATCGGCACTCAGCGTCCAGGCTGGGGCCAGCGGTACGTCGCAGGCCACGGTCACGCGTAGCGGCGGTTTTGCGGGAGCGCTCGCGCTGGCCGCAACAGGTGCGCCAGCCGGCATGACCGTTACCGCGCCTGCAGTCGCTGCGGGCAGCACCACATCGGCCATCACGGTGAACGTGGGCGCGGGCGTAGCGCCCGGCGCGTATCCTGTCACGCTGACTGCAAGCGGCACGGGCATTACGGCACCAACCGCCACGCTCACCGTTACCGTGACGGCCGCACCGGTTCCGGCCGCCACGATTGCGCTTAATCCAACATCGGTCACGATTGCGGCCGGAGCATCGGGCACGTCGCAGGCGACCATCACACGCAGCGGTGGCTTTGCCGGTGCGGTGACCATCACCAGCAGTGGCGCACCCGCCGGCATGACGGTCGCGGCGCCAGCGATTGCGGCTGGAGCAACCACGTCCACCGTGACGGTGACGGTTGGCGCCAGCGTCGCGGCCGGCGCGTATCCCATCACCGTGCGTGCCAACGCTACGGGTATCACGGAAGTCACGGCTGAGTTGACGGTCACGGTGAGCGCGGCGCCCGGCTTTGCGGTCACGCTCAATCCCACGGCGTTGACGGTCGCTCCCGGTGCACAGGGCACCAGTGCGATCAATATCGCGCGCACCGGTGGATTTACCGGGGCGCTGACGTTTGCGTTGCAAGGCAATCCGCCCGCTGGTGTGGTGCTCACGTTGCCCTCGGGGCCCGTCACAGCGGCCACGAGTCAGATCACCGTGTCGGTTGGTGCAACGGTGGCGGCCGGTAGTTACCCGCTCACCATCAACGTCACGGGTACTGGTGTACCGGCGAGCACGGTGACGCTCACATTGACGGTGCCCAGTGTCGGTGGATTGTCGCTGGCCGTGTCGCCGGCAACGGTGTCCGTGACGCAGGGACAAAGCTCGCAGGCCACCATCACCGTAACGCGTGTGGCGCCACTGGTCGCAGCGGCGCAGATCACGGTGTCCGGCTTGCCCAATGGCGTCACGGCAACCGTGAATCCGAATCCGATTACAGGTACGACCGCCACGGTCACCTTTACCGCAGCGGCTGGCGCTACAGTCGGCAATGTCAACGCCACGATTTCTGGCGCGGGTGGGGGCGTCACGTCGGCGCCCGTTACGCTGCCCATTACTGTTGCCGCGAGTGGTGGAGGCGGTGGATCGGGTAACGTCACATACAACTTCTGTTCGATAAGCGGACTGCCGGCTTTCGTAGCCTATCAGGACGGCAACGGACCGTGGGTGCGCGCGACGGCGGGCGCGAACAACAGCTACTCGTTCAACATCGCCAGCGGTCGCGGCGGTGTGGCGTACGTGGTTACCAGTGGCATCGGTTCTGACATGGACGTGGAGTTTGGGTCCGTCGCGGAGCTCAACGGTTTTGGCAGCGACGACTGTGACGGGACCACAAACACTGGTCGCACGTTCACGGGAACCGTTGCAGGTGCTGGCCCCACGGATTTTGTGTCCATCGTTGCCGGCGGCGCATTCACGCAGGTCGTTACCGCTGCTTCGCCCAACTTTACAATCGAGAACGTGGCGAACGGACCGTTTGACCTGCTCGCGACCCGTTTTTCGCTGCTCGGCGGCGCTGGCAAGTTCTTCATTCGCCGCAACCTCAATCCGCCCAACAATAGCGCGTTGCCGACGATCGATTTCAACAGCGCCGACGCGTTTGATCCCGTACAGCGTTCACTGACGATCAACAACTCGCTGGGGCAGGACCTGACGTCGACGGGTTTGTATGTGCTCCAGGGTGGTTCGGGTGGCGCGGTGTACTTCGCGGACTTCGGGGCGTCATCGGCCACGTCACGCCCATGGTTTGGTGTGCCTGACGCCAAGCGTGCCCCGGGTGACTTTCACGTGCTGAGCGTGATCGCCCTTTCGCCGCAAAACAACCAGGACACGCGCAGTATCTCGCGCGTGTTCCGCGAGGCAACAGACCAGACGCTGACGCTTCCCGCCGTACTTGGCGCTACGAACATCACCTCACTCGGCGCATCTGGTGGCAACGCGCGGCTGCGAGCGAGCTACACAAAACAAGCCGACTACGGCAATCTCTGGGTGGCCGGATATTCACAGAGTGCGGCTAGCATCACCATTCTGGCGACGTCCAACTATTTCACGGGTCCAACGGTTGAGCTGGATGTGCCAGATCTCGCCGGCCTCGCCGGTTGGAACCCCGCGTGGGGATTGAGCAGTGGCGCCAACACGATCTGGACGTTCTCCGCGTCAGGTTTCTCGACGTTCGGAAACGGCGTGCCCAGCGTTGCTGATGGTGCGCTTTCCCGTTCGGCCACGCGCAATGGCAACGTCACGCCATAGCCTGCAGCGTGAAGTCGTGCGGTTGTAACAGCCGCGAGGTACGAGTGTAGTTTCCGATCGGGGAGCGCGTTGCTCAAACGCGACTCCCCGATCGTCGTTTGTCTTCAGCCATCGTGATGATGCCATCAATCCTGGCTCGGCTTCGCGTGCTGCGCGTGCGGTCCACACGGGTCGAAAGGCTCGCGTGTCCCCACCTGCCCGCGCGGTTCAAGCATTTCGCGTACAGTTTGCTCGCTGCGACATTACTGCCCGTCGCGCTCAATGCGCAGAGCACGTCCGGGACCGCGCTGCAGCCGCAAGCAAGTGATTCCGTCGCTCGGTGGGCGGTAAATCCGGCCAGTACAGGAAGCATTGGCGCCGTGGTATTACTCGATGCCATGGACGCACATGTAGAACCCGACGGCACCGGTCGCCGCACCATTCGCAGTGTGGTGCAGGTACTGCAACAGAATGCCGTCAACGGCGTGGCCGAACGACGCTTCAGCTGGCAGCCGGGGCGACAGGATCTGCGCGTAGATTGGGTTCGCGTATTGCGCCTTGATGGCACGGTGGTGAGCGACGCGCCTAGTACTGATCAAAGCAGCGATGCCACGGCCGGCATGCAGAACCCGATGTATCTGGACAGTCGTACACGTCGCCTCTCGCTGTCGGGTGTGGCACCCAATACCATCGTTGACGTGCAATACACGGTAGTGGACAGCGCGCCATGGAGAGATGGTGATTTTCTCATTGGCTGGCGCTTTTCACCAGTCGCACCGCTGCGCACGTCACAGCTGCGTGTGTCCGTGCCGGCTTCGTTCAGGCCGCGTATTCTTGAGGAGAACCTGACCTTTCGGCGAGAGGAAAGCGAAGCCGACGGTCGCCGCGTGTACGAGTGGCGTATTGACCAACCGCAGGTTGTTCGTCCCGCACCATTTGCGCCCGCCACCGATGATGTGCGCATGGCCGTAACGCTGTCGGCACCGCAACCGTGGGACTCGGTAACCACGTGGTACCACGCACTCGCAAAAGATCGCTATACCGTGGCGGAAGAACTGCGATCAAGGCTCGACAGCGTTGCACGCGGCGCCGTCTCACGTAGCGATTCGCTGCGCGCGCTTCACAAATGGATTGCACAGGATATTCTGTATGTCTCCGTTTCGCTGGGACTGGGCGGCTATCAACCGCGTACTGCCACGGAGGTGATCAGCACCGGCTACGGTGATTGCAAAGACAAAACATCACTGTTCATTGCGGCCGCGCGACATTGGGGGTGGGACGCGCGCGCGGTGCTGCTCAACTCCAATGGTGTGTACGAGGCGCTGCCTGTTGCGATCTCGCGATTCAACCACGTGATTGCAGCCGTAGCCAACAGCGATGGGTCGTATACGTTTGCCGATCTCACTGCAGCTACGATTCCCTACGGTGAACTGCCCGTCGGCTATCGTGGCGCATTCGGCGTAGTGGTCAAGCCCGACGGTTTGGCAGACACGCTACGGTTCCCTGAGCGGGCTGGTGATTCCACGGGAACATGGCTGTTGCTTTCGGCCTCGCTGCGCGCTGATGGTCGCATGGACATGCATGTAGACGATCGCCCGCGCGGTGACGTGGCGTGGGCCATGCGTGCGGCCTTTTACAATCCGCTGGATTCAGCGCGCGAGGCTACCGGACTGCGAAATCTCGCCAACACCTACTTGCCCGAGTCCACTGCTGATTCGCTGCAGCTGTTTGACGGTCGTGATTTTTCAGCGACGCCACGGGTACGCGTTTTGCTACGGAACGGCCGAGGCGCACGTGCCGCTGGACCGGTGTGGCTGTTGCACTTGCCGGCGGCGTTTCGACAGTTCGCACTGGGCACAGCTAACACGGCACAAGAACTTGAGTCGCAGTCCACACGCGTACTGCCCGTCGATTCACGTCTGGTCATCGGACAGCGCACCATGCAAGCCGAGTATCGGATAACGCTGCCAGACGGATGGCGTGCGCAGTTACCACCACCTGTTGTAGCTACAAGTTTCTTTGGCGCCTATGAGAGTTCCTATCGTATGGACGGACAGGAACTCATCATGCGGCGGGAGCTTCGCGGAAGCGACA
>JBBSPO010000160.1:0-8664 GCA_038258695.1 Gemmatimonadales bacterium
AATCGCTCCTGTCCCACGCCAACGGTGTACACCGGTACCTTGCGCGCGCGCAGACCCAGCAGCGCGTCATCAATGTCGCCGCCACTATTGTCGGCACCGTCTGTGACCACCACCACACCGGCCAGCGGAACACCGGTCAGCTCTTCGCGTGTCGCGTTGAGCGCGTAGGCCAGGTCGGTGCGGGTGCCGCTGGCATCGAGCGAGCCACTGCCTGGCACACCTCGTGTATCGGCGGAAAACCGTACAAAGCGCAGCGCAAAGCGATCGGCCAGCGCACGCACGAGCTCGCTTGAATCGGCGAAGGTGCGCTGTACCGCGGCCAAACGCGTCCCGCCATCCTGATCGGCAATGCGTTGGCTGCGAGAGTCGTCGAGCAGAATAGCCAGCACGTTTCGCTGTGGTACAGCCGAGGCGATCACCAGCGCTGGCCGCAGCAAACAGGCCACCAGGACCAGCAACGCGACCGCACGCAACGCGCCGAGCACGGTGCGGTCGAGGGCACCAACAGAGCGTAGCCGGCCGTAGAGCACCACAACAAGCACGACCGCGAGCAGCGCCAATCCGCCCAGAAGCAACGGTGGCAGCACCGGGGTCAGCACAAACTCACCGCGCTCGAAAACGCGGGGAGAGTACTTGAAGAGGAAGGTCAGGAAGGATTCGAGGTAGGAGGGCACGGCGTTTGATTACGTACAGCATGGGCAACACGCTGGCGCCCGACGTTTGGCGGCACCACTTTCGGAACGTACCGCGCAATCGCTGACAACGCGTAAACATCTGGGATCGCTCACCCTGCGCGATGCCCAGACGCACTGTTCGCGTGCTATTTGTACACAGTCAGTCCACTGGTTCTGACTCGCGCGACGCGCAAACGTTAAGCGTTGGGTGCACCCGAAGGTGCCCGGAGCGCTTCCGGGCTGACTGCCGACGGGCCTCAGGAGCCGGTCGGTGCCGGCGCTGCAGGGTCGTCCAAAAGCGCCTGTCGGCCCAACTCCACCTCTACCGACTGGCTGACAGCCGCGAGAAATGCCTCAACGAGTGGTCGTTTGAGAGCCACCCGCCGCTGGATCGCCCGTACCTCACGAAAAGCACCGTTTTCACGAAACGGTATCACGCGCGCCTCGGCCGGCACCGGATCGGGCAGCGCCAGCTGCGGCAACAGCGTGAAGCCGTCACCGCCTTCCACCAGGCGCCTGAGTGTTTCGACGTTGCCACTTTCAAAGCGTACCAGATGCGCACAGCTCACCTCAGCGGCAGGCCCATTATCTGAACGATCGCGACCGCCGCCTGGGGCCCCGGCTCGTGGGCGCTTACCCAGAACCGCGTTGCGGTCCCGGCACAGGCGCACCGTCTGTTCCCGCAAGCAGTGCTCCTCCGACAAAAGCCAGACATCCGCGCCGGAGAGCTCCTGGGCCCGGACGAAGTCCAGGCGAGCTAGCGGGTGGTCGACGTGTGCATACACGAACAGTGGTTCGCGAAACAGTGGCCGCTGCGACAAACCGGGCGTCTCGGGCGCGGTGGCGATGAGGGCCAGATCCAGGGCGTCGGATCTGAGCGACTCGAGCAGGCGATCGGTGGGCAGCTCGTCCACCGTGAGGCGCAGGTCGGGATACTGCGCCGTGAGCGAACGCAGGAAACGAGGCAGCAGATACGGCGCCAGAGTCGGAATCACGCCCACCCGCAGTTCACCGGCTACGACGCCCGCGTGCACGTTTCGCAGGTCTGCCAGATGGCCGGCTTCCCGCAGCACCACGCGGGCCTGTTCAATAAGAATCTCGCCAATGGCTGTGGGCACCACCGGCTGCCGCGATCGATCAAAGAGCTCCACGCCAATGGATTGCTCCAGTTTGCGCAGCTGCATGGAGAGCGCCGGCTGGGAGACGTCGCAGGCAGCAGCCGCCCGTCCGAAGTGTCCGTGGGAGGCCACCGCGACGGCATACTCAAGCTGCGTGATCGAATACGAGAGACTCATAAGATAAATATATCAGCGGATCACGCGCAGTTATGCCAGAGGGCAGTTCGGTCCTCTCAAGCAGGCAGGCACGGGACAGCGGGCTGGGGGTAGTACCACATAGCGCGCCGCTCACTGATTCTGGACCGACGCGGCGCGATCCCAGTAGCCGGAGCGTTCATATGCCGCATCTTTCGCGCCTGACACAGGTAATGCTTGCCGCCGCGACGGCAGCGTGCATGGCCGCACCGATCACCGCATTCGCGCAGGGCGGTGTGCTGGTGGGGCGGGTGGTAGACCAGGCCGGTGCACCGGTGCCTGGCACCGAGGTTCGGGTAGGCGGTGTTGACGCGACCGCGCAAACTGACAACGACGGCTGGTTTCGCGTGCTCGGCGTGCGTACGGGGCTGTTCTACTTTGGTGTGCGGCGGGTGGGCTATCGTCCGGCGTCAGACATGCTGCGTTTCACCGGCAACGATACGGTGGACGTGACCATTGAGCGCATTTCACCGGAGCTGGACACGGTCAAAGTGCAGGCCCGCGCCGACGCACAGTATGAGCGTGATCTGCGTCGCTACGAGTTTGCCGTAGACGCGGCGCGTTTTGGCATTGTGATCACCGAAGACGACATTGACCGTCGTCGTCCTGTCTTTACCACAGATCTGATCCAGAATCTTGCCGGCTTTCGCGTGATCGGGAGCGGTGCTCAGGCCCGCATTCAGGGCACGCGCCGTGGCTGTTCACCGGCGCTGTTTATAGACGGCATGTACACGCCGGGCTACAACCTCAACGACATTTCGCCGCAGTTTATCAAGCTGGTGATTGCCTATCGCGGCCTGGCCGGCGTGCCGCCGCAGTATCAGAATCTGCGGGCCGATTCTTCGTGTGGGACGATTGCGGTTATTACGATGTAGGTGCTACAGCAGCGTTGAATTCTTATCGGATCTGCAGGTTGTGGCACCACTCTTGCCCCCCCCCCAAAAATCTCGCTAGTTTTGCATTTGTGGCCATTCTGGACCCCCAAACCCCACCTGCCACACTTCCCTGCATTCTGGAGAGAATCCATGCGCATCACGGTAAACCGACTGCTAGTCGTCGTTGCTATCCAACTCGCTTGGATTGCATGGCCAACCGCTGCTAGAGCTGATGAGCTCGGGCTTGGGAGTTGCTCAACATGCGAATCGAAGATCCACATCACTGGTCCCTATCACTACTTCATAGACGACTGCTGTGATCCTAGCTTTGGAGCGGAGCGTTGCTTTAACAGTCAACTCAGGCACGTCGGTTTCGAGAATTCGAAGGGAGGATGGTGTGGACAGCAACATGACGCTTGTCCATTTGGCGGCGGCGGTGAGATGTGATTCGCAATGCTGACTGCACCATCTGATGCATAGAAGATCTAAGTACTCGGAGAGGGTGACGAGAGTTGCTCTGAGCGCAGTCGTAGTGGGCTTGCTCGGGGTCATCTTGACGCGCGAGTTCTCGCGCGATGAAGCGGATGCCGGTTCACCCGTTCCGATTCCTGACTACTTCCCTGGATGGGAGACCTTTCTCGGAACGAACACGAGTGCGCGGGCAGACGAATCAGTTGTAAATGTTGTGGAGTTTATTGACCTGCAATGTCCCGCATGCGCCAAGCAGCATGCTGCGGTCAAAGAGGTGCGGGCCAGGTTTCGTGATGAGTTAGTAGTCACCTATATGCACTTCCCCCTGCCTATGCATCGCTTTGCCCGCACCGCAGCTCGGGCACTGGAATGCGCGCGGGAGCAGGGAAAAGCAGATAGCTTCATTGATGCCGCTTATGGGACCCAGGCGCTTGTCTCAGCTGGCGACTGGCATTCGCTCCGTCGACTGGCCGATGTGAATGACTCGCTAGCGTTCGGGGCTTGCCTCGATTCAGAGCTACCGGACAGCAAGGTTGAGCAGGGTGTTCGTATGGGTATAAGCGCCGGCGTCTTCGCAACGCCGACAACATTTGTAAATGGTTGGCGGTATCAGGGCGTACTACAATCTGACTATCTCATTGAGGTGGTTGAACGACTAAAGCGTGGCGAGTTGCCGCCGAACGTTCAACCGCTTCTCGGCTCCGAGATGGGAGGTATCAGAACGGACTCTGCGGGAGTGAGGTACGCCAGCTATCCTAAGTCGGTTTTCAGTTCCGCTCCACGGATCAGCCTTTCTGCGGGTCCCGTCGCGGTGGCAGGCGGCGCTGACGCCGATCCCAACTTTGATTTGACATTCGTGAGCGATGTCCATGTGTTGTCCGATGGCCGTCTGGTGACGTACTCCCCACGACGTGCCAGTCTGCTGGTTTTCACGGCCAATGGAACACCTGAAAGGAACCTGACAAGGCTTGGGAGCGGCCCCGGTGAGTTCCGCGGAGCAGCGAACTTGGCTCGTGGCTCTGGTGACACACTATTGCTGCTTGACCGAAGTAACAATCGTCTGAGTTGGCTGGTAGCCGATTCAGGGGTAGTCAAATCACAGCGAATCCGGACGAGTCTTCGATCAAACCTGTCTAGTCTGGCAGGAGTTCTTCCTACCGATGTTGCTGTCGTACATAGCGCGGGTTCGTTGGGCGCATCTCAGGAGGATTCCCTTGGCGCGGACGGATTGAGCCATTACCTCGCAGAAGTGCTATTGCTCAAAGCCGATCAATCAGAACGGCGCCTAAAGCCGGTTCGGGACCTCCATTTCACGATGTCGGACGGGATAACTAGTCGAAAGATGCCGACGGTACCATCCCTTTTACTCTTCAGCCCGTCTGCGCACATTGTGGTCTGGGATAGTCTGGTTGTGACCGCAACGAGTGATCAAATGAAAATGGCGCTTCACAACGCTCATGGAATGCTTCGGGGAGTAATCGACGCCCGCATTCCGAGGCGAAAGGTCACCGACGCGATGCGGCGCGCAGAAATTCAGCGGCGCCTTGGTTGGTTAGACGAACAGGAAGAGCCCACGCGTTTTCCAGAAGAAGCCAGGCGGCTTGTCGAGGAAGCGCCGAGCGCAGACTCTCTGCCAGCGTTCGAACGTTTGCTCGTTTCACCAGATAGAACGCTATGGGTCGTGCACGGTCAAGCGCCTGAGGATACGATGTGGACCGCAACAGGCTTTCGTCTCGACGGCACTGTGATCGGAACAGTCACCGGCAACGGTGCCGGCGAGCCTATCGCTTTTGGGAACGATCGAGTTGTCGTTCGTGAGGTCGACGCGTCGGGGATTGTAGCGTTAAAAGCGTTTCGGATGCAGCTTGAACCGGATTAACTTTTTGGCGATTTTATAGATAGCTGTTTTCAGCAAGTCGCGTCAAATGCTGGCACTTCGCGACGCGTCCGTGCATTTTCCGGTGAGGGAAAATCACGCGACGACCGCCAAACGGCGACTGGCGCGCATTCCCGTCGCCACTCGCGCGGCCCTCTCCAGCGTCCCTGATCCACATGGCCAAAATCAAAGTTGTAAACCCCGTCGTCGAAATGGACGGCGACGAGATGACCCGCATTATCTGGGCGTTCATCAAAGACAAACTGGTGTTGCCATATCTCGATGTGGATCTCATGTACTACGATCTGAGCATCGAACACCGCGACGCCACCGACGATCAGGTGACCATCGACGCCGCGCACGCCACGCGGGAGCATGGAGTGGCGGTGAAGTGTGCCACCATCACGCCCGACGAAGCGCGCGTGAAAGAGTTTGGTCTCAAAAAAATGTGGCGCAGCCCCAATGGCACCATTCGCAACATCCTCGGCGGCGTCATTTTCCGCGAGCCCATCATCATGTCCAACATTCCCAAGCTGGTACCGGGATGGACCAAGCCCATTGTGGTGGGTCGCCACGCGCATGGTGATCAGTACAAGGCGACCGATTTCAAGGTAGACAAGCCCGGTACGCTCACCATCACCTACACGCCCGACGATGGTAGTAATCCCATGGAGTTTGAAGTTGCCAAGTTTGGCGCCGACGGTGGTGTGGCCATGGGCATGTACAACTACAACGATTCCATTCGTGATTTTGCGCGCGCCAGCTTTCGCTACGGCCTGCAGCGCGAGATGCCGGTGTATCTGAGCACCAAGAACACCATTCTCAAAGCGTACGACGGCGCGTTCAAGGATCTGTTTGAGCAGGTGTTTGAAAGCGAGTTCAAGACGCAGTTTGACGCCAAGGGACTCACGTATGAACACCGCCTCATTGACGACATGGTAGCCGCTGCACTCAAGTGGGAAGGTGGCTACGTGTGGGCGTGCAAAAACTATGACGGCGATGTGCAGTCGGATATCGTGGCGCAGGGCTTCGGCTCACTCGGCCTCATGTCCAGCGTGCTGCTCACGCCTGATGGTCGTACGATGGAAGCTGAAGCCGCACACGGCACCGTCACGCGTCATTACCGCGAACACCAGAAGGGCAACAAGACCTCCACCAATCCGATTGCATCCATCTTTGCATGGACGCGCGGCTTGGCGCATCGCGGACGGTTGGACAACACGCCCGATGTCGTGAAGTTCGCTGAAGCGTTGGAGGCCGTGTGCATTGAAGCCGTGGAAGCGGGCGAGATGACCAAGGATCTGGCACTCTTGATCAGTCGCACGGCGCCGTATCTGAATACGGAAGATTTTCTGGATACGCTTGACCGGCGGTTGCAGGCGAAGATGGCGTGAGCAGGCGGTAGCCTGCGGAAACGCATCCAGTCAATCGGGGTATCAAACGCTATCCGTCGTCCGCCCACAGCTGAGCGGCGGTTGCACAGATAAACCCTTGCATCAGGAGTGCGCATCATGAAACGCCTTATGGTTGCTGCGCTTGCGACCGTCGTTGCCAGCGCACTGTCTGCACAGCAAAAGCCTGTCATGTCCGGCATGATCGTCGACGACAGTGGTCGTCCGATCGCCGGCGTCAGCATCACATTACGGAACGAGTCTGGTGTGACCAACAGCGTCACCAGCAACTACAACGGTGAGTATCGCATTGCTGCTGTACCTGTCGGCATGTTTTCAGTCGCCGTGAGGCAGAATGGTTTTGTCCCCGATGCGCGTCTGCTGCGCGAGGCGCCGGCCGGCTCGCTCGACTTTGCGCTCTTCCCCGTAGAAGACTCCACGGTGCAGCAGGATGTCGATGCCAACTGGCGACGCGACCTTGAGCTCTACGATCGCGCGATGCTCGTTGCGGATCCCGTCAACGTGCTCACGCCACAGGATCTGGAGGAAGGCAGGTTTTCGTTCACTGGCGACCTGCTCAATCTGTTGCCAGGCGTGCCGAAAACGGCCACACGCACCGCGTCGCGCTGTACGCATTTTTTGGTGAACGACTTTCCCCAGCAGTCGCCGTTGGGCTTGAGTGGACGCTCTATGAGCGACATTCCAACAGAGCAGCTCAAAATCGTGATGGTGCGTACACCGGGCAATCCGCTGCCCGATGTGTGGCTTCCATTTGCGTACAGCTCGGGCTGTACGGTGGTGGCGGCGTATACGTTGTAGGGACATACCGCTTCGCTGCCGCTGCGACAGCAGCGACACAGCTGCTACTTCGATCGTCACTGACACCGCACCTAAAATCTTCGACGCGGGATCGAGGCGACTTTGGTGCACACGGAGCTGAACAACACCATTCTCCAACTGTGCGTTTTCAGTTGGGAAATGGGTGACGACGTAACCACTCCAGCTCGTCTTCATCAACGCGGACAGTGTAAATCGAGCCCTTGCCGAATCCGACGACTCTTACGTTCGGCGCCACGACAAGCGTTGCTGACAGGCGACCCGCGCGATCAACAATGTCATACGAGCGAGCTGTCTGCAGCGGGTTTCTCGTACGCTCGATGGCGACTCGACCGTCGTGCAGCGGCACGAGCGCATCTTTCAGGAAAGGAGGAATGAACTCCGGCCACTCAGGCATTTCGTCTGGACTGAACTTTCCGCTCAACGCACCGTCATATTTCTCATCCACGAATGCCTGCTTCACCGCCCTCGTTACTTTCTCGCGAGAGTAAGGCAGCGGCGCACCACGAAGGCGCTGGCCGTCGGGTTTGATCCACTCAATATGATACGGGTTCGCCTTGAGGATGGCGAGCCAACCGTCAAGGAACAGATGCGCTTGATCTTCGGTCCCAAACGGCGACATGATCATGAAGTTCATTGGACCTTCGGGCACTCGCTTTGTGACTCTGGTCCATCCTCGGTATGATCCGGCGACACGGTCGAGGGTGTCTACCCGACCTGATCGCTCATCGGTTGCCACGACGAGCAGCGACTCGGCGAATGTGCGAATGCGCGGAGGTGCGCCGAACTCTTTTCCGCTTGCAAAACTGAAAGGTTGGACCTCGACGCGGCGACCCGAGCGGTCGTAGCCCGCCAGTGAGAGGTCGGTGGCGAAACGGCCGCCGGGGTTTCGAGGACTCAGGAGTCGGGCCGTATCCAGCGTAATCCACCTGCGTGCGTTCGGATCTTCCACCACCGACGAGTCACCGTGGAGCGGAAAAATCCGGTTCAACTCGAGGTATTCACCCGGGCCCCGACCACGACGCCCCACGGGCCGAGCGGATTGCCGCTGCCAGTTAATGAGCAGTATGCGATCGTCGATTCGATCGACCGCCAGCACCCGACCATCGCTCAGCTCACGGATCGAGCTGACACGTCTGAACTCAATCGGCAGCTCGGTACCAGAATTCAGTCGCAGGCTTGGTGGCTGCGCATCCACTACACCTGAGACGGTCGAATAAATGACGA
>JBBSPO010000161.1:0-8662 GCA_038258695.1 Gemmatimonadales bacterium
CCGGCACCGGCGTACACCTGCGAGCCGTAGCCACCGTTAAAGCCGAGTACATCGGCTGACGCGGGGCCGCCGTGAATGGCCACGACCAGTGGATAGCGCTGGCCGCTCTGATCGCCCCCCGGCAGCTGCAACACACCGCCCACCTGCTTGCCATCGGTACTGGTCCACGTGATTTCACGCTCCTCGCCCAGGGCAATATGCCGAAGTTGCGGATTCACATCGGTGAGCTGCACCCACGATGCGCGGTCGTTCACCTTGTCCAACGAAGTGGTGCTGTACAGTGTGGCCGGCGTGGCCGGATCAACGTAGTTGACCAGCAACAGCTTTGAATCGTCATCGCGGCTGACACTGGCCGCTGCTTTCCAGTCGGTTACCTGACGGACGGTGTTCTTTGCAACATCGAGTGCCATCAGCTGACGCGTGGCCTTGATGCCTTCGTTGAAGTAGATGGTTTTGCCGTCGGCCGACCAGAAATCGGCGCCCACGTTTCCGTCAAACGATGCGCCAAGCTTTTTCCATTCGCCGCCGCGCGCCGACACGTCACGCAGATACAATCGACGATTGCTCATGGTGTAGCGCGTGAGATCATCGGGGCCGGAGAATGCGACCCAGCGACTGTCGGGCGAAAAAGTGAGACCACCTTCACTGACTTCGCTGTTATTGGTGAGCCGCTCAATGTTACCCGATGCTGTTTCCAGCAAGTACAGGTCACCGTTGATGCCTTGCTCGGTGATGTTGCGTTGATAGCGGTTGGACGAGATGCCGGTAAAGCCAACCCACCGGCCATCGGGTGAGATGGTCATGCTTTCCACGGTGTACGACGTGTCACGCGTCAGACGTGTGGCCTTCATTCCCGTCAGATCAAAGGCCCACATGCTTTGCAACGGTGTTTCAGCGTTCTGGATATTTACCGTAAACTTTTTCTCGCGCCGCAGTCGCTCATCAGCGGCATCTTCATTGGGACCGGTAAAGTAAATGCGATCGCTGCTGGGTGTGATTTCCCAGTCGGACACGCCACCCACGTGACTGGTCAGCTTTTCTGGTGTGGCGTCGTGTAAATTGGCCACGGGCAAGCGGTACAGCTGCTGCTGCGCGGTGCGGCCGGCCCGGTATACCATCCAGCGACCATCTTTGCTGAAAGCGTAGTTGGACACGCCACCCTGCGCGGTGGTGACCTTGCGTGCTTCACCTCCGTCGGCACGCATCACGTAGATCTGATTTCCACCGTTCTCGCCGGTGGCCTCTCGGTTGGACAGAAATGCAAAGAAGCGACCGTCGCGCGACCACGCCGGCGAGGTTTCGTTCTTGTCGGCAGTGAACGTCATCTGTTTGGACGACGGCAGTCCCGTGCGCACGTTGACGAGGTGAATGTCCGTCTGCGATTTGGCCTCTTCCCAGTCGGGCGTGTTCACCGTGTGCAGCAACCACGTGCCGTCGGGGCTTGGTGTGAAAGAACCCGCCGACTTGAGGTGCTGCATGTCAAGAAACGTCATGGGGCGGCGATCGACGGCGGCCGCAACTTGCGCGTACAGCGGACCGGAAAAAGCAGCAGCGGCTGCCGTACTGACGCTGAGTGTGAGAACAGCGCGGGCCACGACCGGCCACCGGCCAGCGTGATGGTATTGAGAAACGCGGGTCAACGTACGCATGGTAAAACCTCTGAAGGCGGGAGTACTCAACACAATCGAACGTGACGGCACCAGCAATCGAACCAGCAATCGAACCAGCAGTACAAGCACAGACAGAAAATGCCTGCTAACGAGCCACCAATGCCCTACGACGGCGGAAACGAGGCCATCGCCTCATTGAGAATGCGGCGAGCTTCCGCCTGATCGGCGAAATCACCAACCTGCATGACACCGGGTCCTTTGTACGCACCAAACCACTGCGCCACGATATCCAGCGCGTCCGGATACGACGCGCGAAACTCAGCCAGTGTGCTGATTGCAGCAAACGGCCCGTCCAGTCGCACGGCAAGCAGCTTGTCATCATTTTCACCGCTGTCTTTCATGCGCAGCACGCCAATCAGGCGAGCGGAGACAACCGTGCCGCGTGGAAGGGCGGGGCCGAGCACGATCACATCGAGTGGGTCGCCATCGCCCCCGGACTCGCGCGAGAGCAAAGTGCGCGGAATGAACCCATAGTTGCCAGGGTAGGGGAGAAACGAGACCACACGCGGCCGCCCATCACGCTGCTCCCACGCCAGGCGACCGGTGGTTTTGTCCACTTCCCATTTGTCGTTGGTGCCAGCGGGGATCTCCACCACTACGGTGATGTTACCAGCGGAGTCGAGCGGCATGGGGGTGCGCAACAGATCAATGTTTGCGTTGACGTTGGGCGTACTACGTGCGCTATCGATGCCTGCACTCGGTGCACTGTCGTTGGCAACACTCAAGGCCGCGGCCGCGCGCGTGTCCTGCGCGACCGCAGCCGTGCGATCCTCAATGCGACAGCCCGCCCCAACACTGAGGCAGGCGGCCGCAAGTACCACGGCTTTACATGCTGATCGCATTCACCTTCTTCGCATCCGCCTTCTTGGGCGGTGTGTAGAGCGGGACGCGTTCGCGGTAGTGCCGGTCCATTTCGAGACGCGGAATGCCCTTGTCCAACCACTCCGGCGCGGGCTCACCCTTGAGGTGGTGATCCCAGAACTCCATGAGCCGAATGGTATAGTCGCGACGGTTTTTGAGCTCGCGCAAACCGTGATTCTCGCCCTGATACTCGAGAAGGATCACGTCCTTGTCGAGCTGGCGCAGCGTGTTGTAGAACGTGATGCCCTGGTTGTAGTCCACTGCACCGTCCTTGTCATTGTGCAGGATGATGAGCGGCGTATTGATCTTGTCCGCGTAGCGGTTGGGCGAGTTGCGCTCGTAGGCGTCACGGTTCTCAATGAAGTTGCCCTTGAAGCGTCCCTGTGAGCTCTGGAAAATGGGCTGGTTGGCCGAACCCGTGTTCCAGTACACCGAGCTGTACATGCTCACCATGTCGGTGAGTGGCGCACCCGCTACGGCACTCTTGAAAATGTTGGTCTGTCCAACCAGAAACGCCGTTTGATAGCCACCCCATGAATGACCGTGCAAGCCAACCTTGGCTTCGTCCACAATGCCGGTTGCGACGGCGGCCTTGATGGCCGGGATCACACTCCACACCGCCGACATACCGGGATCGTTGATCGTATAACGAATGTCGGGCATGTACACCGCGTATCCTCGGCTGGTATAAATGCTGGGCGTGTACGAACTGCTGAACGACGGGGCGTAAAAATTGTGCAGGTTGTCGGACATCTTTTCGTAGATGTACGTAACTGTGGGATACTTCTTGCCTTCTTCGTAGCCTGCGGGCAGGAACAGCGCACCTTGCAGCGTATCGCCCTTGTCGCTCACGTACGTGACCAGTCGCGCACCGGCGCTCCAGGCGAGGCCATTCATGTTGGGGGCACCGTCCGTGAGACGCACCGACTCGCCGCTCCACGAAATCTTCCAGTAATCCGGATAGCGTGCGGCGGTGGAAATGCTGGCCACCCACACATCAGCGTTGCGCGCCTTCATTGGGCTGACACGGGCATCGCGCCAGTCGAGCGCCGAAATGCGATTGGCCTTGGGATCAACGCGGAGAATGCCTTCTTTTTTCGTGCGCTCTTCGCGCGCGGTAATCATGAAGGGTGCATTCATGTTCACACCGCGTGCGCGTGGATCGGTGATGAGCGGACGCCCGTAACGAATACCTTTGGCTTTTCCGTCACGCGTGAGATTAATCGGTTCGCCGCCGCTCACGTTGACGCGATACACATCCCATCCGTCGCTCGCAAGGAATGCGTTGCCATCGGCCGCCCAGCCGTAGAGCGGGTAACTGGGACGGTCTACGTTGTGATCGTCTTCGGTGTCAACAAAGCGCGCGCCGGTGGTCAGCTGCTTGCGCTCGAACGTTTCCAGATCCATGACATGCCACTCACCATCGTCCCAGAACGCCATGCGGCGGCCGTCGGGTGAGGTGCTGTTGGCGCCGCGCTGGGCCTTGAGCGCCAGGCGCTTGTCCCCCGAGCGTGGATTGATCACGTACACATCACGCATGTTGATGCCGTCTACGCTGGCCTGACGCTGATAGGGCGAGACGTCGGTGGCCGTTACCCAACGATCGAGATCGGTGGTGGAACCGGAACGCGCATTTTCATCGGTGAGACGCACCACCTTATCCGTGCCGGGCCAGTACGCGGCGAGATACGAAAACGTGCGGTCGGCGGTGGCTTGCACATCCTGCTGCGATTGCAGGCGCATGTCTTTTTCGTGCCACAAGCGAAGCGATGGCTTGTCGTCGTCTTCGAGCTTTTGATCTTTGGGCACTTCGGGCGCGACTTCTTCGAGACCAAAGAACAGTCCATCAAGATCGGCCGACCAGCGCGGCGCGCGGTTGCTGCTGATGCGATGATTGGCTGGCCAGTCGGTGCGCCCAACGTGTGAGATCGATACGGTGCGCTGTTGTGGCGATCCCACGCGGCTCACACCCATGGCGGTAAGCACGGTGTCCTTGCCCGCGGTGTCGACAGTTGTACGCAACACGCTGAACGCGAGCATGGTGTCGGCCCAGGCGAGGCGACGATACGTGGCGCGTTCGGCCGCATCGATGCTGCGGACCGCACCGGACTGCATATCGCGCAGCTGCACGCCGTTGCCCAGTTTGTTGGCGGCGTCAATGGAATACGCCAGCCACCGTCCTGAATGATCAAACGAAAAATCGTTCACGTTGCCGACGTTGAGCATGACATCGGTGCCCAGTTCGTGCAGCAGCAGGTCGCTGCCGGCCGGTCGCGCGGCGGCACCGTTGGCCGCACCAGGCGCAGCCTCCGGACCGTAGCCATGCAGCGCGACCCAGCGCGGTGCTGAACCCGCAAACGATACATCACGAATGCGGTCAATTTCCTTTTTCTCGCCCGTGGCCAGGTTGATCAGTGTAGCCTTGCCCTGGACCGGCTTGCGGTCTTTGCGCAGCTTGTCGGCGGCGTCGGCGGTGGGGAACACCACGAACGCGGCCCACCGTCCGTCGTCGGACATTTGCAGCGCCGGATTGGAGCCAACGTCACCCGTGGCAAACCGCCACTCCTTTGCACCGGCCGTGACGGGCCGCAGCACGACTTCGGCGTTGCCTTCGTTGGGAGCCAGCACGTAGCCAAACCACTCGCCATTGTGGCTGAGCTGGGCGTTGCGGATGTTGGTCCAGTTGGCGATATCGATGGCCGTCATGGCGCGCGGCGCATTAGCTGACGACGAGGCAGCCGCCGCGCTGCTCGCGCTGGCGGGCGACTGCGCCGACTGTGCCGATAACAGCGAGGCGAAGCAGGAGGCCGCGACGAGCATCGTCGCAGCGGTGGGTCTGAATGGCATGGAGTTCTCCGGGAGGGAATGGACTGCCGGAAGTTAGAGGCTTTTACTGGCCGGCGGAACAAGGGGCGCGGAGACGCACGGCGGCTGGCCCTGAAAGCGCCCCTACAGGCCCCCTACAGGCCCCCTACAGGCCCCCTACAGGCCCCCTACGAGCCCCATCCGGCCTCAAAACAGCCCAACCCGGCCCGCCACCGAGGCAATCAGTTTGGCCGGGTCATAGCCGACGCCCTGCTTGAACACGAGCTCCATTTTTCGGATGTCGCTCACGGTCACCGACGGATCGCCGTTGATGACCACGAGATCGGCCTGTTTGCCCACGGCCAACGAGCCGATGCGGTCGGCGAGACCGAGGTAGGTGGCGCCGTTGAGCGTGCAGATACGCAACGCCTCCAGCGGCGTGAAACCCGCGTCCACCAACAGCTCCACGGTTCGCTGATTGGAGAAACCGGCAATCACACCACCGCCTCCGGTGGGATCAGTTCCCGCGACTAGCAAACCGCCAGCGCGCGAGAACGCGACTTCCAGTGCCGCAGCGCGCGGATAGAGCGTGGCGTAGAGCGAGCGGGTATTGCGCTGTGTGTTGGCATGACGCGCTTCGTACAGCTCTTTCAGCTGCGGCGTGAGTACCTCCAGACCGGGTGGCAACGGTCGTCCGGGTGTGAATGTCTCAAAGACAGCCAGTGTCGACGTCAGCGCCACGTTGCGATCAATGAGCGTCTGCACCAATGACGTGAATCGCGGATCATTGGGCTCCACTGTGGCGAGTGCACGCTGTCCCTCGTTCTGTCCCGGACAGATGTCGGGTTGCTTGTCGCTCACAAAATCAGTGGCGGCAAAGAACGCGTGCTCCACGTTGTCGATGCCCAGTGCGGCCGCTTCGCCAAGTGTGACGGAGCAGAGGTGGCCCGTGATCTTGAGTCCACGCTTGTGTACTTCATCGATCGCCGCACTGAGTACGTCGCGACTGATGTGCATGTACGCTTTGAACGATGTGGCGCCGGCATCGGCCCAGAAGTTCACCGTGCGACGCGCGTCGGCCGGATCCTTGAGATTGTACATCTGCCCAATGGAGAGCCCGCGCATTTGCAGGTACGGCGCAGTGGCATCAACCCATGGTCCAGCTTTTTCGCCGCGTGATATCGCGTCGCGCATGGATAGCTCGCCGTACCCATTGGTGTTGCCACCGGTGCGCATGGCCGTCACACCGCCCGCGAGATACAGGCGGGCAAAACTTTCTGACAGATTGGCGTACGTGCCGCCACCGGTTGGGTAAAACAGGTGTTCGTGCAACATGACAAAGCCCGGGATAATGGACTTTCCCGTGAGGTCAATCACGCGCGCGTCAGCTGGCACGGGTGTACTGGCCGCGTTGCCCAGTGCGGCGATCACGCCATCGCGGATAATCAGCGTTTGCGCTTCGCGAGCTGGAGCGCCGGTGCCATCGATCACTCGCGCGTTCGTGAGTGCGATCAGATTGGTATCGACGGAGACGAACTGTCGGACGGCAGATGACAGCGTTGGGCGCTGTGCACCAAGCGCTGAAGCGCTGATGAGCGTGTTCGCAAGTGCAGCGAAACCGAGTGCTGTGCGCAGGCAAGCGCGGGCGAGTGCGCCAAACCGGCTGGAGAGCTGAGGCATGGTGTGTGCGGCAATGAGGGAGGCGGGGTGTACAACAAATCTACGGCTCGGCAATGCCCTTCGTTTATTCCGCGGCGCACTCTATTTCTGAGCGCGGTGTGCCCATCGCGTCACACATTTGTTGCCTGCTGTGACGCGCGTGTCGCACAGCTGTTGTCGCAAACACACATTGCCCAACGATGCTTCACAGCGAGTCCTTCTTATAGGCCTTGCGACAGGAGACGTTGTGCCCGCGACCGTTTTTGCGCATCAGGCGTTGGTGTTGCCGCTGAAAATGCGCTGGCCGCACGCATTCAGCGGTTTGGCGCTGTGCATTGGCAGCATGGCGCCGGACCTTGAGTTCATTGGCCGGATGAGTGATGACTGGTTGTTCAGTCATACCTTTGCGGCGCAACTGTATTTCGGCGTACCGGTAACGATGTTGCTGGTATGGCTGGTGACATCGCTCCTCGTGCCGGCCGTATTGCCATTTGTCCGCGATCATCCACGACTGCGGCTGCACGATTTGTCGGCGCTGCGTGCCCCGGCCTCACGTCGCGAGTGGCGTGGCGTTGCACTCTCCGCGTATGTGGGCGCGCTGTCACACTGGGCGCTGGACGGCAATACACACGGCGGACACTCGGGATGGGCCGTGGCACACTTGCCGTTCCTGCGTACGCTGGTACCGCATCCCGGTGGCGCGGTGCCACTGCACGATGCGCTGCAGCTGTGGTTCACCGTGGGGCTGGGCGCCGCCAGCGTTGCGATGTGTGCCTACATCGTGCAGCATCGACTGCTGTGGCGCTGGCGCAACCTCACCCCGGTATCGCTGCCACCGCGCGCACGTGCAGAAGGCTGGCGACTCACGGCCGCCCTGTCCGCGCTCGCCCTCTACGGCGGCGTATTCGGCCACGGACTGCGCCAGGGCGAAAGCAGCAAACTGCTGGCCGCCGGCATTGCATTTGGCGCACTCGATTTCGTGCTGCTGGGCGCACTGCTGTTCGCCGCGTGGCTCCAGGTGCGGCGTAGAAGTGACAAGCAGTGCATCGCTTCGGCCAATCCCAATATCCGCTGAGAGGCTCGACCCTCGCCGCTGAGCGGCTGTCGGCGCAGCCGTTGAGCCGCTCAGGGGTGAGGGTCGAGGCTCCCCCAGCACAGATGTGTGCACAGTCCCCCGCACCGCTGTGGAGGGATCACTTCCCGCGACCGCGCGATGGAACTTGTGAGCGCCGCGCGCAAATAAGCACAGGACATCCGTGCGTCACCTCGCCGCCTTCAGGCATCCCCTCTCCCGAGGCCTCATGAAATCACGCCTGTTACGATGGTGGCTAAGCAGCGCCATGCTCGTTCCCCTGCTCGCCGCCCAGCCTTCCGTGATGCAGGCGCAGAACCCGGATTCGATGACGTTCCGATCCGGTCAGTGGGGCGCCGAGTTCTCGCTGGCCGGTAGTTTCGCCGGCCTGGGCGTGCAGCGGTTCTCCACGCCCACCCGGGCCTGGGTCGCGTCCGTACAAGGGCGATTGCAGGACGTGAGCGGGGACACAGACTCGCTTACTTAGTCACTGTTCGGTGTCGCCATTGCACAGCTAGAGCTTGAGCAAGCCGCGCTCACGCTCGGACACCGATGGTACCGGCCACTCACTCAGAACGTGCTGCAGCATGTCACC
>JBBSPO010000162.1:0-8623 GCA_038258695.1 Gemmatimonadales bacterium
CAGCCCGAGCATGGCGCGTGCGTGGCCGTTGGTGATTTGGCCGTCTTGCAGGAGTCGTCTCACGCTGGCTGGCAACTGCAGCAAGCGCAGTGCATTGGCCACGGTTGAGCGGTCTTTGCCAACGGCGTCGGCGACTTGGCTTTGGGTGGCGCTGAACTCCTGCTGGAGCCGTTGGTAGCCTTCGGCCTCTTCTATAGGATCGAGATCAGCGCGCTGCAGATTTTCCACCAGGGCCAGCGAGAGCGCGTCGCGATCATCGACTGTTTTGATGATCGCGGCGATGCGCGTCCATCCCAGTCTGGAAGCGGCGCGGTAGCGTCGTTCGCCGGCGATCAGTTCATAGCCCTGGCCGCTGGTTGCGGGGCGAACGGTGATGGGTTGCAGCAGTCCGTTGGCCTTGAGGCTGGCTTCGAGATCGGCGAGCTGTTCGGGGCGGAACTCTGTGCGCGGCTGGAACGGATTGGGTCGGATGTGTCCGATTTGTATTTCGCGCAGAGTGCCATCGATCGCGTTATCGTGCTTCGGTGTTTGTTCTGTTGCTGCTGGCGTCGGCGAGTTGCTGGAAGGCGCGGGTTTTCGTGCGCCGATGAGTGCATCGAGACCGCGACCGAGTCGGCGGCCGGATTCCGGTGGTGAAGCAGCCATGGTGATTTACTCGGGTGCGGGAGTGTTGGATTCCATATTGGATGGCGCGAGCTGGTGTCCTTGGTCGCGCTGCAGCAGTTCACGGGCAACAGACATGTAGGCTTGCGCGCCCAGGGACGCGATGTCGTAGACGACGATCGGTTTTCCGAACGACGGTGCTTCGGCGAGCCGGATATTTCTGGGGACGACGGTTTCGAAGACGCGATCCCCAAAGTGTTCGCGGGCATCGGCCACGACTTGTCGCGAGAGGTTGAGTCGGGCGTCGTACATGGTGAGCAGCACGCCACCGATGTCGAGATTGGGATTCAGGTGTTCCTGCACGCGCTGCACGGTGCCGAGCAGCTGCGAGAGTCCTTCGAGCGCGTAGTACTCACATTGCAGGGGAATGATGAGTGCATCGGCGGCGGCGAGCATGTTGAGGGTGACCAGTCCGAGTGAGGGCGGGCAATCGAGCAGGATATAGTCGTATCGGTCTCGGACTGGTGCGAGTGCTTGTCGGATACGATCGGCACGATCATCGGCATCAACGAGTTCGACTTCGGCGCCGGCGAGGTCGGGTGTTGCGGGTATGACGTCAAGGTGTTTGAACTGCACACCACGGTGAATCACGTCATCGACTGTTTTTTCGCCGAGTAGCAGGTCGTAGGTCGTGCCGCGTTGCAGGGTATCTCGTGGGATGCCCATGCCGGAGGTGGCGTTTCCTTGCGGATCACCGTCGAGCAGCAGGGTGCGTTGCTCAGCGACGGCGAGTGAGGCGGCGAGGTTAACGGCGGTGGTGGTCTTACCGACCCCACCTTTTTGATTGGCGATAGCGAGACTACGGGCCACAGCTCATGGGTCGGGGGTGGGACGGTAGTATAACGTGCTTTGACTGGGTTGTGGTATCAAAACTGTGCAGGGCGGTGAGAAAGTTGCTGATTGTGGGGGATTTGGGGGGGTTGAGGTGGCGCGGGGGCGGTGGAGGTGCTTTGGGGCGGCGATTTTTTCGAGGTTGGCTGGGTTAGGAGGGTTAGGAGGGTTGGGGGGTTAGGGGGGTTCGGAGGGTTGGTGGGTTGGAGGGTGTTCCACTTGTAACGTTTTGCCGTAGAAGAGTTGTGATGTACTTAGAGGGGATGGTCACAGATGTGCGGGTCGGCGGGGTTTGTGTGGAGTTGTTTGGGGGTGGTGTCTCGCGGTTAGGATGGTGGTGGGGAACAGCAGACCACGGAGGCTCGGAGGCACGGAGGAGTGGGGGCGGTGGTGCTGGTGGGTGATTGTTGCGTGGGTGTTTTGTGGATGGCCGGGTGGGGTCGGTTGGATACTGGTGGGGAACAGCGGGCTGCAGTGGCACGGGGCACGGTGAGGTGCGGGATTGCGGTGGAGCTTTGGGTTGGGAGCTGGGGAGTGTGGTTTCTGGGGGCGCGAAGCGTTTGGAGGTTGGGAGGGTGCTGGGGTGGGTTTATGCAGTCGTTCTGAGGTGTCAGGTTGTTCTGGCAGCGATGCGTCTGGGGGGGGTAGGGGGGGAGGGGTGCTCTTGGTGATGTGGTCGGTGCAGGAGGGGCAGAGAGCGAACGGGAGGTGTTTCACGTGGAACGGGGTTGCGTTCCGGATATTCTGGCTATCGCCGAGCCTGGGGGCGATCGGTCATGTGAGCGATGGGATACAAAAAAGGACCCACCGTGATGGTGAGTCCCAGTTTGCCAGGGAGGTGCGGATGCTGCTGCGACCCCTGCTACCTACCGCTTGGGCGCGTATTCCCAACGGGTGGTCACATTCACGATCACCGGCTGTGTGCCCTCGCTGATGGGCGTGGACTCGGCGTCCGAGCTGACTCGCGCCATCATATCCATCATGGGGCGGGGAGGTGATGGCTCGTAGGAGTTGACGTTGATCTCAATCAGCCCGACGATCTCGCCGCCAGCAGCCAATGCTACGATTTCGGCTTCCCGGCGAGCACGCTCCACCGCCTGCCGCATCGCCTGCTCGCGCGCTGGCGTAGGATCCTTGATCTCGAAGTTCAGGCCGGCGACACGGTTCGCGCCCGCGGCCAACGCAACGTCAATTACCTCGCCAGTCTTGGCGACGGGCTCGATCACCACCGTCACAATGTTGCTCACCCGGTAACCGTCTACCCGCCACGTACGGGTTTCAGGGATGTATTCCTGCTTGGGTGCGACATTGAAACCACCCGTGCGGATACTGGATTGAGGGATGCCAGCTGCACGAATGGCCGCGATAATACGCGTCTGTGCGGCCGCATTGAGCTGAGACGCCTCCTGAGCAGTTTTCGCTTCGGTCTCGACGCCAAGCGAAAGTCGAGCCCGGTCGGGCGTGACATCTACAGAGCCGTTAGCTGAAATCGTGATCTGCGGCGGCTGACGAGGCGGCTGATCCTGCGCCGAAATCGCAGCAAGCGGCAAAGCGGTCAGCACAGCGCCCAGGGCAAGCGTGCGGAGTGAAACAGTGATTGTCATGACAGTGGTCCGGGTGGTTGGTGGTGCACGTAGGTAGACACCTATACACCACAGGAGACGCCACAGATGGCCGCCGTTGCACACGGACGGCTCGCTAGTTGTGTCAGCTCGCAACTGAGCGCATCACGACTACAAATCAAAGTTGATCGCGCAACGCACCCAAAGTATAGAACGAGTGCCATTGTGGCATTAAAAGTGCCATAATGGCAGTTAACGGCTAGGTTTTGAGCCGGTTTTGTGCTGTAAACACACCACCTACACCTTCCTGCGCCGCGATCGCTCCAACTCAAACACCAGGCTCTGCAGATCCGCCGGACTCACACCCGGAAGACTCGCCGCCTGCGCCAGCGTGCCCGGACGCCTCGCGGCCAGCTTCTGGCGCGACTCGACGCTCAAGGTCTGCAGCACGGAATAGTCAATGTTGTCCGGCAGCACGGTCTCGCCCATGGCCGTCATACGCTCCGCCGCCTTACGCTCCTTCAGCAAATAGCCGGCATACTTGATCTCCAGTTCGGCGGAGATCACCGCGTCGCCTGGCAACTCCTGACCAATACCGGCCGCCGCAAACAGTGCGCTCAGTGAGACACCTTGCCGCTTGGCCACTTCCACAATCCGCACACCATGCGGCAATGGCGCTGTACCCGTGCCCTGCAACAGTGGCGCGGCCTGCTCCGGAAGAATGTTTTCCGAATCTGCCAAACGACGGGCGTCGCGCGTGGCTTGTGCACGGGACGCAATCACATCTGTTTCGCGAGGCGAAAACAGTCCCAACACCGCACCATGCGCGGCCAGACGCGACAGCGCATTGTCCTGACGCACGGTCAAGCGAAACTCGCTGCGCGATGTAAACAAACGATACGGTTCATCCACACCGCGTGTCACCAGATCGTCAATCAGCACGCCGATATAACTCGTCTCCCGTCCAAGCACCAGCGGCTCGCGATCGTGCACCCAGCGCGCCGCATTAATACCGGCCACGACACCCTGTCCTGCGGCTTCTTCATAGCCGGTGGTACCATTCACCTGTCCGGCAAACCACAAGCCGCCAATCGCGCGCGACTGCAGCGTGCTGTCCAACTGCGTGGGCGGATAGTAGTCGTACTCAATGGCGTAGCCGGCGCGTGTGACCGCCACATCTTGCAGGCCATTGATGGAACGCAGCACTTCAAGTTGCACGTGCACCGGTAGCGACGTGGACAACCCATTCACGTACAGCTCGCGCGTGTCGTGCCCCTCGGGCTCCAGAAACAGCTGATGCCGCACGGCGTCGGGAAACTTTACAATCTTGTCTTCGACACTCGGGCAGTAGCGCGGTCCCTGTGAGGCAATCGCGCCGCCGTACATCGCGCTCTCATTAATATGCGCTTCAATAATCGCCTTGCCCGGTGCTTCGAGATACGTGATCCAGCACGGCATCTGCTCCGGATGTCGCGTGCGTTCTCCCACCCGGCGCGGTGTATCCCAGAAGTGCGACCACGACCAGTCGTGCTCTTCGACCTCACTCGGCTGCTCCGGCAGCTGCTCGTAGTGCACGGAGCGACCGTCAATGCGCGGAGGGGTGCCGGTTTTAAAGCGCAGCGTTTGCAAACCGGCGGCGTCGAGCTGTTCGCCCAGGTGCGCGTTGGCGCCTTCGCCCGCCCGTCCACCGGCGATTTGCGTACCGGTACCAATGTGCAGTTTGCCTCGGCCGAATGTGCCCGTGGTGAGCACCACCGCACGTGCGGCAAAGCGACGCCCTTCGAGTGTTTCGAGCCCTTCGACGTGTTGACCGTTCGCACTCAGGAGCAGACGGGCCACCGTGCCCTGAATGGTGTGTATGCGCGCGTGCTCTTCGAGCAGCGTGCGTACAGCGCGGCGGTAGAGTCCGCGATCACACTGCGCGCGAGGCGCCCACACGGCGGGTCCCTTGCCCTGATTGAGCATGCGGAACTGCAGCATGGCCAGATCGGTGGCGCGCGCCATGATGCCGCCCAGCGCGTCAACTTCACGCACCACCGTGCCCTTGGCCACGCCACCGATGGCCGGGTTGCACGACATCTGGCCAATGGTTTCGAGGGCGCTCGTGACCAGCCCCACCGAGGCACCGGCCCGCGCGGCGGCGACAGCGGCCTCGGTGCCTGCGTGGCCGCCGCCCACTACCAGTACATCAAATGTGGCTTCGGCGTGAATCGAGTGTGACATCATGGGAAAATATCCAATGACCGCGTGCAACGGGTGATGCCGGTTTCAAACAGCAGGCGGGCAGGCGCGCGCCCACACCCACGCACGTGCCCGCGCCCACTCGGGCAGCTGGCGCACGGCATTGATGATATGTTTCGGCCATGCCACTACGCATCGACAGCACCGCCCCAACCCTGCTCATTCGCAAGGATGCCTTTGAGCGCGCCGAACTCACGCGCCGTCAGTTCGATGAGGTGCTCAACCTCACTGACGAAGAGTTTCGTGTCGAGGGACCACTGATCGCAGTGGGACCGTTGGTGGGCGAAGACACCATGAGTGAACTGATTGACGCGCTTGAAGAAGCTGGCCTGGTGTACTTTGACGACTTTTTTGAGCTGAGCGGCAACTGGCCCGAATGGCTGCGCGTGTTTGCGCAGGGTGCTGAAGGAACCTGACGTAGCCACGTTGAGGAACGCCAAGTGAACAAGGATACCGACGCTCACCTTGTACCCGTTGATGCTGCGCTCGTGCAAGGCATTACGCGCCCCGACCCACAGCTATGGACGCTGTTCATTATTTACAGCGTGATGGCGACCGTTGCGTTTCCGGTGGTGATTCTGCCGTACTATTTCCGTTACATCACGCTGCGCTACCGTTTTGATGACGACGGTGTGTCGGTGTCGCATGGTCTCATTTGGCGACGTGAGACGTATCTCACCTACGCGCGCATTCAGGACATTCACGTCACGCGCAACATCTTTGAGCGGTGGCTTGGCATTGGCACCGTAAAGATTCAGACCGCATCGGGCAGTGCGTCGGCGACTGAATCGATTGTTGGCCTCAAGGCTTTTCAGGACGTGCGTAACTATTTGTATGCACGCATGCGTGGGAACCAGTCGGTGAACTCGGTTGAACCGGTGCGCCAGGTGCAGCCTAAGCAGTCGGCGCAGTCATTGCAGTCTATGCCGTCGGCGCAGTCACTCAAATCGGATGCGTCGGGACGCCCGCTGGCAGAATCCACAGCGTCGAGCGAGGCCAGCACAATACGCGCGCTCTCCGGTATTCGTGATGAGCTGCGCGCGGTGCGTGAGTTGGTGGAACAGCGGCGGTCCGATGTATGACTGGTTGAAGGCGCTCATCCTGCCGTGGCTGCGCGTCGAGGACAGCGAACCGCATCCTCCAGCTGGTCACCGGCCGCACGAGATGTTGCGCGTTGAACGCGCGCACGAGGGGTTTCTGCGCTTGCGTGTGCTGCAATGGCGTTTGTATGCGGTGGCGTGGGCATTTGTGATCGCCATGTTGAGCATAGGGCTGTTGGTGGCCGACCGGCGGCTGATACTGCTTGTTATACCCGTGGTGTTACTGGCCGCGGCAAAAGCGGCCACCCTGTACGTGACCATGCGCCTCGACTATGAAATGCGCTGGTACGTGATCACTGATCGCAGCCTGCTCATTCGTGAGGGGGTGTGGAACGTGCAGGAGATCACGCTCACGTTTGCCAACGCGCAGAACGTGCGCGTGTCGCAGGGTCCACTGGAACGCTTCTTCGGCTTTTCGAATGTGGAAGTGGAAACAGCCGGTGGTGGTGGCGGTGCGGCTAGCGGAGCGAGCTCACCGCATCGGGCCGTGTTGCGCGGCTTGGCCAATCCACGCGAAGTGCGTGGTGTGATCCTCGATGTGATCCGCCGTCATCGCACCGCCGGCCTGGGTGATCCGGATGATCTCGAATCGCTGTCGCCGGGGGCCGGTGTTGGATCTGGTGTTGGAGCTGGTGTTGATGTTGGAGCTGCTACTGATGTTGCACGGCGCGTTTCAGGAGCGGATGTAACACGTGAGCCCGTGTCAACGCTGCCGCCTGACATGCTGCGAGAGGTGTGGGATGAAGCGCGCGGATTGCGGGTGGCGCTGGAAGCCAGCGGACAGTCGCGTCGAGGGTGATGCTATAGTCCAATGATCACCTTTGCAGTCCCCCGAACAAGGAGTCGTATTGTCTGCCATCGCCGTTGCTGACTGGAACTCGCTCAAAGACCGCACCCCTACCTACGCATTGGTGGGTACTGTTGACCTGGTGATTGTCAGGTTTGACGACAAGGTCTCCGTGCTCTACGGTCGCTGTCTGCACCGGGGCGCGCTTATGTCCGATGGCCATGTTGACGGCCACAATCTCGTGTGCGGGCTTCACGGCTGGGACTATCGCTACGACACCGGTGTGAGCGAGTACGACAACAGCGAAGTGCTGCACAAGTTTGACGCGACAGTGGCCGATGGACAGGTGTGGGTGGACGAAGACGAGATTTCCGCGTGGGCCGCCAAACATCCGCAGCCGTATGACCGCGGCGCCTATCAGGGGCTCTATCAGGACCCAGTCGGTACAGAGGACGAGCCACATGTCAAACGCATTCGAGATCTGGCCGCCAACGGACTCAAGAAAGTGGGGCACCACGGTCCCAGCGATGCGATGGGTGTGCCGCGTGGTGAGCTGCCTTCGTGGGACGATATCCAGATCACCACGGCGCAGCTGGCGCGTCGTCCACTGCTCGACGATGTGGACGTGGGCACTGAGCTTGTGATTGGTCCGAATGCGAACAAGCCATTGCGGCTGGAGATACCGCTGTTCGTGTCCGACATGAGCTTTGGCGCGCTCAGCGAGGAAGCAAAGATTGCCCTGGCCACGGGCGCCGAAGCCGCCGGTACCGGCATCTGCAGCGGTGAAGGCGGCATGCTGGCTGAAGAACAGGCGGCCAACTCGCGCTATTTCTATGAACTGGCGTCGGCGCGATTTGGTTTTTCGTGGGACAAGGTCATGAAGGTGCAGTCCTTTCACTTCAAGGGCGGTCAGGGCGCAAAAACAGGCACTGGTGGACATCTGCCCGGTGAGAAAGTGGATAAAAAGATCGCCGAAGTGCGTGGCGTCAACCCGGGAGAAGCGGCCATTTCACCAGCCACGTTTCCGGACTGGAACAGTCTCGCACAGATCCGTGATTTTGCCACCGAAGTACGCGAGCGCACAGGTGGAATCCCCATAGGCTACAAGCTGTCGGCGCAGCGCATTGAAGACGACATTGACGCGGCGCTGGAAGTGGGTGTGGATTACATCATTCTTGACGGACGCGGTGGTGGAACGGGTTCGGCCCCGCTCATTTTCCGTGACAACATTTCTGTGCCCACCATTCCCGCGTTAGCGCGTGCACGACGCCATCTCGATCACCTGGGGCGGCGCGACATCACCCTCATTGTGACCGGCGGATTGCGCGTGCCCGAAGATTTTGTGAAAGCGCTGGCGTTGGGTGCAGATGGTGTCGCGCTCTCCAACGCGGCCATCCAGTCGATCGGGTGTCTGGGCATGCGGGCGTGTCACACCAACA
>JBBSPO010000163.1:0-8613 GCA_038258695.1 Gemmatimonadales bacterium
CGCTTGCTGACGCCGCCGCCGTGTTCATGGGACCGGCAGGTGTGGTCATGATTCTGTTCGCAGCCATGGCGTCCATTCTGGGCAATCTTGCGTCGTCGGTACTGGTGGCGCCGCGCATGACGTACGCGCTGGCACGCGACGGATCGCTGCCGGCCGTGTTTGGCGCTGTGCACGCCAAATGGAAGACACCACATGTGTCCATCATTGCCTATCTGTTGTTCGGTGTGGCGCTGGCGCTCAGCGGCACCTTTATACAGCTGGCGATCATCAGCTCCTTCGCGCGACTCATTGGGTACACCACCAGCCTGGCCGCGCTGCCGCGTCTCAAACGCATGTTCGGTGCAGAAGCGCAGGGCCTGCACCTCCCGGGGGGCTTTGCCATTCCGGCGGCCGGTCTGGCGATATGCGTGTGGCTTATGCTGCAGGTGCGGTGGGAAGCGGTGTGGAAGACGGCGCTGTTGGTGGCGCTTGGGTCGGCGCTCTATTGGGCGGCTCGGCGGAACGCGGCTACGAAACCGTAAGCAATCAGGCGCGCGGTAAGTCCGCGTCAGCGTTGTCTTGTCCCGTTGTCCGATCACGTCGCAGAATGGTGTGTGCACACACCCGGTCACTGGGCGCCAACTGGTATTGCTCAAACTCATGCGGCGCCACCCAGGCAAGTGCGGCGTGCTCAAGCGCGGTGGGCTCACCCAGCACTGTGACGTCAACAAAGGTGATCTCAAACTCGCTGTCGCCGTCCCTGTAGCAGCCGCGTTGCGCGCCGAGTGTGTGCAATGTCACACCCAGCTCTTCGCGCAGTTCGCGCGCCATGGCGTCAACGTCGCGCTCGTTGGGCTCTACCTTGCCGCCCGGGAACTCCCAGTACCCGGCGTGTCGCTTACCCGCAGGGCGCAGCGCCAATAGATACCGATCATTGCGGCAGATGACCGCCGCCAGCACGCGCACTCGTTCGGCCATGGTGCGCAACTTACGCAGCGCACGCGCAGGGTTCACGTCTCTTACCGTATCTCACATGATTCAACACGACCTCGCCGCCCGGTTCCGACAGCTGCACGCCACCGGACATGATCAGATTCTGGTGTTGCCCAACGCCTGGGACGCCATGAGCGCACGGCTGGTGGAGCAGGCGGGAGCACACGCCATCGCCACCACCAGCGCCGGAGTTTCGTGGGCCTTGGGCTACTCCGACGGTGAAGGACTTTCGCGAGACGCCATGATGGGTATGGTGCGTCATATCACGCGTGCCGTTTCGGTACCGGTCACGGTTGATGTGGAACGTGGATACGGTGCTGGTACGCCCGAGGACGTCGCAATGACTGTTCGCGCGGTGATTGAGGCTGGTGCGGTGGGTGTGAATCTTGAAGATTCACCCGGGAACGACGGTGCACCTTTGCTCGCCGTGGTGGAACACGCCGAACGTTTATGGGCGGCGCGTGAGGCAGCCCGCGAGGCCGGTGTGGATGTGTTCATCAACGCGCGTGTTGACACCTATCTCCGGAAGGCAGGCGACGACAACACACGGTTTGACGAGACGGTACGCCGCGCGCTCGCCTATATCGTAGCCGGCGCCGATGGCATTTTTGTACCGATGGTGAGCGACGCGGCTGTGATCAAGCGCTTGGTGCAGTCGGTGGGCGCACCGCTGAATGTGATTGGTGGCCCGGGTGTACCGACGGTGCCGGAGTTGAAGCAGCTGGGCGTCGCACGCGTGAGCGTTGGCCCGGGACTGGCACGTTCCGTGATGGCGCACATACAAAAGGCGTCGCAGGAGTTGCTGCACGAGGGCACGTATGGGTCGTTGCAGGAGCAAATCACGTCACCCCAGGCGAACGCACTTTTTACACGGGACGGCACAAAGTGAACTGACGTTCTACCCCGCACGCGTTTGCGGGGTAGAATGCGGAATGCACAACTCTCCGCGACTCAACTCCCTGCTGGCCGTTGCCGTTGCCATTGCATTGCATGTGGCGATCGCTCAACCGGCGCACGCCCAGCGAACAGCACCAACGCACGCCATCATTCCCGCGCCGCAACGTGTGGAGCTGGCCCGCAGCGGCACGTTTGCGATTACCGATTCCACTCCGGTCGTGATCGCGGCCACTGCGGGCGAAGAAGTGGAGCGCATTGGCCGCCGGTTGGCCACCATGCTCGGCCCCGGAGCACCGCGTGCGCCGCGTCGCATTGCCGCCCGTGGTCCCGTGCCCGCCAACGCCATTCAGCTGGTGCTCGACCAGGACAATGACGACGCCGGCGCCGAAGGCTACGCGATAGACATTCGCGCCAACGGTGTGCGCATATCGGCGCGTGAAACCGCTGGATTGTTCTACGGCGTGCAAACATTGCGTCAGATGTTGCCATCGTCGGTTGAACATCGTGCAGCGTTTGCGCGAAAGCTCGCGCTGCCGGTTGGCGAAGTGCGCGACAGCCCGCGTTACAGCTGGCGCGGTGCGATGCTTGATGTGGCGCGTCATTTTCTGCCACTGGACGACGTCAAACGATACGTCGATGTCATGTCGCTGTACAAACTCAACGTGCTGCACTTGCACCTGGCCGATGATCAGGGCTGGCGGATTGAGATTCTGTCGCGTCCCAATCTCACGCGACACGGTGGCAGCACACAGGTGGGGGGGGGACCGGGCGGATTCTATACGCAGGCGCAATACACGGAGTTGGTGGAGTACGCGCAGGCACGCAACATCATGATTGTACCGGAAATCGATATGCCCGGGCACACCAATGCCGCGCTGGCGAGTTATCCGGAACTCACGTGCGATGGCGTAGCGCCGCCGCTCTACACTGGCATTCGTGTGGGCTTCAGTGCGCTCTGTCCGGGCAAGGAATCCACGTACACGTTTGTAGCCGACGTGGTGCGTGAGCTGGCCGCCATCACGCCGGGCCCGTACATCCATTTGGGTGGCGACGAAGTGGAAAAACTCACGCACACGGAATACCTGCGATTCATTGAACGCGTAGAGCGCATTGTGCGCACAGAAGGCAAGAACATGATTGGCTGGGGCGAGATTGCGCCGGCCAATCTTGATCCGGGCACGCTGGTGCAACACTGGCGAACCGACGCGCGCGCCAGTCGTGATTCCGCGTATCTGCACGCGGAGCGAGGTGGCATGATTATCCTCTCGCCTGGTAATCGCACGTATCTGGATATGAAATACGATACCAACACCACACTCGGTCTGCGGTGGGCCGGACTGATTTCAGTGGAGCACGCGTATTCGTGGGAGCCGTCCACTTTTCTCGCCCGTGTGCCGGAGCGCGCGGTGCTCGGCGTGGAGGCACCACTCTGGTCCGAGACGCTGGAGAAGCGCAGCGACTACGAGTTTCTCGCGTTCCCACGCCTGATTGCAATCGCGGAGCTCGGATGGAGTCAGCGTAACCGTCGTTCGTGGCCGGACTTTCGCACACGACTGGCCGAACATGGACCACGTTTGCAGGCGATGGGTGTCAACTTTTACAGGTCGCCTGAGATTCCGTGGAAATAGCACCGCGTGATATGGTGTGCGGCGGCGCGTTTGTGGATCAGCGCGGCTGTGGGTGAGCACGGGTAAAGATGTGGTGGTGGGCACAGCGAGTGAGCTTACGGCGTGAACGTCACCCCTGCCCAAGCACGCACCGCACTGCCACTTGGCACATCAAACACGTAGCCGATGCCCGTGTGTGCGGAGATTCCCGGCAACCGATAGAACGGCTGTGCGAGCTCCGCCAGATCAGCTGTGATACCGGCGGTGCGCAACCACGGACCACCGCTCTTTACCGCGCTGAGAAATGGTGCCAAGCCACTCACCGCTCGCCAACGCAGTGAGTGCGACGTGACATCACGGCCAAACAACGTACCAGCAGCCAGC
Source organism: Gemmatimonadales bacterium (assembly GCA_038258695.1). GTDB lineage: Bacteria > Gemmatimonadota > Gemmatimonadetes > Gemmatimonadales > Gemmatimonadaceae > JAABRT01. Next base: position 3,861 of record JBBSPO010000163.1, read on the forward strand.
CACGGCGCGGGAATGCGTTGTGGTGTGGCCGCACTACTCACCAGCTGTGACGGCAGTCCGCCCACACGAAACAGCTCCATGGGCGCTTCGCCACTCATAGTGCCAACGAGCGCGTCATAGGTAAGCGACAGTGGTCCACCTGCATTGAGGGCCAGTCGTGATTGCAGCAGTTGGCGAGTGACCGCAACAGCTGCGTTGGTGGAGTTGAGCGGGTCGGTGAGCACATCAATGTTGGCACCCGACATGTACAGCGATGATGGCAACGCATTGTGCGTGCGCGACACATGAGCGCGCACATCGGCGCGCACGTCAAATGGGCCAAGGTTGGCGGACAGTGTGCGCTGCAGCTCCACGAAACCGTGCCAGCGCGTATCCGATGCGCGGCGGTTCACCACCTGCGTGGCAGTTGTCATGACGACTGATGTGTTTACCACCGTCACCACATCAATCTCCGCACGACCGCGCACCTCATGCGCTGCCGCGCCCACACGCAGGCCGGTGTGCCCGCGCAAATCACTTCGTGACCACTCTGCGCTCAGCATCGCACCACTCCACGCGGTCGTGGACGATTGCAAATACTCACCTGAAACGGGTGCAGACGCACTTATGTCGCGTGCAAAATCACGATCACGCAGTGCCTGTTCTGATGCAACGCCCAGCGACGCGCGCACCAGCTCCCCCGAAAAACTTGCCAGCGGTGTGCGCAGTGTTGCGCGCAGTGCGCCACCACGTTCGGCGGTGCCGTCTGAACTGCCCATCCCCAGCAGCATCCAGCCAAAACGACCCACCGCATCACTGGCGCCAACCGCACCGCCAAACCCTTGCCCGTCCTGACTGCCCGCACCCATGGGAAACAGGTGCCAACGTGGTGTGCCTCGACCGTACGCACGCTCGCGCCGAGGTGCCAGCGTATCAAACAGTACGCCCTGATCGCGGGGCGGTTGCCGAACCACCGCACCAACGCCCGGATTGGCGAATCGCGCCAGCAGCGTTGGCGGAAGCTCCGTTACCCCGGAATCCCGCACGGAAAGACGACGCAACTCATGGCCACGCGCGTGCAGACTCAGATACAGCAGTGACGTATCACCGGGAAACGGCGATGGTGCCATGGCCGCACCAAACACGCGCGACAGTTGCACCTCACGACCGGTGGACAACGTGTGACGGACCAGCTGTGGAACGCCCGATTGCTCGCTGGTGAGCAACACCGCATCACCCGAACTCGTCGGCGTGACATCATAGCGATCCCAGGCCACGTCCGCTCCAATCGGTACGGTCGTACCAGTCAGCACCTGCACCAGCACCGGTCGCCAGACCCCGCGTACCTGGCTCGATGCCACCGCGAGTGGTCCATCAGGCAGTGCCGCGGACGTCGCGTTGGGCAGGGCACGTGCGATGGTTGTGGAGGAAACGCCACGCGTCAGCTCGGTTGCTGCAGTGCGCGTGATGTTGGGCATGGCACGCGGCCGTACATACTGCGTAAAGGCATCACCTGCAATCACCGTACGCACATCCCCCGAACGCAAATCAATGCGCACAATATCACAGTGGCCGGCCAGACAACGCGTGCCCACGGCCAGCGTATCGCCCGGCAGCACATCCGCATCGCTGATCGCAGCACCGTGCGTGATCCGGCGTACGTTGCCAGTCTCAAGGGTCCACTCAAACACATCCGGGCGAACTGACCCATCGGGTTGGTAGTCACTGCGAATCACCAGCATGCGTTGGCCGTCGCCAAACCAGCGCGGCTCGCGGAAACTGGCACTGTTGACATCACGCAGCGTGTATCGCGCCGTGCGTCCGCGCGGAATCTGCGGCACAGGCAGCAAATCATCGGGATCGGAGCGCGCCAATCGTTCGGCGCGCACGCGCTGCACGCTATCACGCTCGGCGTCAGATGTCGTGTCGGTAGACCACACCACCACACGTCCTGGTTCGCCCACTGGCCCCGGTATCGCGAGCGCCACAAACTCCCCCAAGGGACTGATCGCCGGATCTCCGCCACCGCGCGAAATGCGCGCCTCCAGCCGTCCTTCCACACGCCCCGCTGAATCAAGCGCCCGCTCCAAGGCGATCGCGTTGGCCGTCAGCTCGGCAGTGTAGCGTGCGTACACATCAGCCGGTGTGTCGCCAAACGATTCTTCAAATGCCTGCGAGAATGAGCGCGCGCGTTTGCCTGTTGCGCGTCGCCACAGCGCGGTCAGCGACGAGTCGCCGTGTTCGGCTTCCAGTCGCTCGAGAAATGCGCTGCCCATCAGGTACGCAAACGAACCAGCTTCAAAACCCGATGTGCTGTTGAGCGACGCGTACGTAGGCAACAACCCCGACACCGCCCATTCGCGCAACACGGCAGCACGCAGCGGTGACGCCGGACGCCCATTGCCGGTAAGGCGGCCTTCAATCACCGTCGCGTAGCCTTCCTTGACCCAACGGGGCGAGCCAGCCAGCGGACCCGTCTGGCCCGGAAACCAGCGCAGCCATGCACGACCGCCGCGACCTGGACGCGTAAGATGCGCCACGTGCGCAAACTCATGCACCGCCAGCAAATCACCCCAGTCACGTGACCGCCCCACCTGCGAGCGAGGATCGGCAGGCACTGGGTAGAGCGCAATCTGTGGCGCATCGAGCCACGAGATGGCGTTGCCGTTGGGTGTGTTGAGTGGGTCGTCAACCAGTATCGTGATGCGCCCCGGCGGCGTATATCCCACCGCACCGACGACAGCCTGGTGAATAGACTCCATTCGCACTGCGACCGTGCGTGCCCATGGGCCGAACTCCCGTCGTGCGTGTACGAGAAAGTGTTCGGTCTCGAACGTTGTCCAGTCTGCGGCGGCGCGCGGCGGTGGGGCGATTGGTGCCAGCGGTTGCGGCTGGGCACCCAGCGTGCCGGCAAGCAGAATGATAGCGCATGCATGCCAGAGAAAACGTGTCATAATCTTACGTATACAGAAGCGTCCGCAAAGCGCATTCCCACTCACTCCCCAGGGCTCATCATGGATCACCGCATTCGCCCGCAGTCGCGCGACTCGCAGTCGCGCCGCACGCACTTTCAGATGATGACCCTCACCGCCGTTGCGACAATCGCGCTGGCGGCCAGTACCGCACAGTCACAAGGCAAGGCAATGTCCGAACAATCATTGGCCAATAACACGGTGCTGATTACCGGCTCCACCGATGGTCTTGGCCGAGAAGTCGCGCAACGGGTAGCAGCGCTTGGCGCACACGTCATCATTCACGGTCGCAATGCAGAACGCGGCGCCGAGGTGGTACAGTCGATCACCGCGTCGGGCAACGGTTCAGCGACATTCTACGCCGCCGACTTTGGTTCAATCGCCGCTGTGCGCGCGTTTGCGGCGACGATCAAACGCGATTATCAAAAACTTGATATGCTGATCAACAATGCCGGCGTGCTCGTACCAGGCAATCAACCGCGCCGTACCAGCAGTGACGGTCACGAGTGGCATTTTGCCGTGAACTATTTGCCGGGATACATCCTGTCACATGAGCTGCGCCCACTGCTCACCGCGGCCGCACCGTCGCGCATTATCAATGTGGCGTCGCTGGCTCAATCGCCCATTGACTTTGACGACGTCATGCTCGAGCAGCCAGGCGCGTCATCGCGCGGCTACGGACAGAGCAAACTCGCGCAAATCATCATGACCGAAGACATGGCGCCGGATCTGACACCCTTGGGCATCACTATTGTGGCGTTGCATCCGGCCACCATGATGAACACGAGCATGGTGACCGGAGGCGGCATGCGGCCACGCACCACAGTAGACGAAGGCGCCGATGCCGTCATGCAGCTCGTCACCATGGCGTCGTTGCCAACGGGCACGTATTACAACGGACAACAGCCAGCCACACCCAACGCACAAACCAAAAGCACCGAAGCGCGTGCCAGGTTGCGTGCGTTGAGCAAATCGTTAACGGGTGTGCCCTGATCGACGCTTACTGTTCGTCGGCTGACGGGCCGTATAAACCCGGGATCGGAATGTCCAACATTCGCAGATACACCGTGAGCTGTGCACGGTGGTGCACAATGTGATTGAACACCATGGAACGCAGGCACTGCATACGCGGCATGGAGAGAAGCACATGTTCGCCGGCACGCAGCGTCCAGGTTTCCGCGAGTGCGGCGTCGTTGGTTGCGGCCAGCGCGGCCTTGCCTTCTGCAACATGCGCGTCGAGTCGCGCGGTGAGGTCTTCCGGCGTCGTGAAGGGAGGAATCTCGTATCCCTTGGCAAAGTCGAGTTCCGTCGTGTTGACCGTAATCACTACCCAGCCGTGCATATCCGCCACGTGCGCCGCCAGCTTGCCCAGTGAAAACGATTTCGCATGCGGCTTGTAGTCTGCTTTGTCAGCTGGCACCAGTGCCAGCACCTTGCGCGTGTTCGCTGCTTCATGCTCGAGCTCTGCAAGAAAACTGTGGTTCATACCCATGTTTCTACTCCGGAGAAATGAGCACCAACAACGCAGTGTGCGTTGTCGTGCGAATAACTGTCTGCACCGCACCGCGTCCCATCACGCCGCAGTGCACCGCAGGCAAGCAACGCGCCAGGCCCTGGGGCGCGGCGCACCGGTTCAACATCCCGTGACGGGACTTTCCCACCGCACGCGCCAGCGGTTGTTACGTCGTTCAAGCACGGCCAGTGACGCCCCCGATCCATCGTCGCGACCAAGGATGAGCGCAGTGTAAGGCGTCGGCGACCTCACACGCAGAGCGGCCAACGGTTCGGTGGCAATCACCTCC
>JBBSPO010000164.1:0-8583 GCA_038258695.1 Gemmatimonadales bacterium
CGCCGTCAACGCGAGTGATCAACCGGTGACCACCAATCGCCCAGCCTGTTTTGTTGATCGTGACGGCACACTCATGCTCGATACCCACTATCCATCGGCGCCGGAACACGTGCGGCTGGTAGCGGGTGCAGCGCAGGCACTCGCGCGCTGCAACGCGCGCGGGATTCCGGTAGTGGTGGTCACCAATCAGTCTGGTATTGGACGCGGACTGCTTACCGAAGCGCAGTATCACGCGGTCCGCACGCGGCTGGAATCCGAACTCGCACGCGCCGGTGCACGTGTTGATGCCACCTATTTTTGTCCGCACTGGCATGAACGCACCGGTCCGTGCGACTGTCGCAAACCGTCGCTCGGCATGTACACGCAAGCCGCCCGCGAGCACGCGCTCGACCTCGCACGTTCCGTCTACATCGGTGATCGCTGGCGCGATGTGCAACCTGCGTTAACCACCGGAGGCATCGGTGTGCTTGTGCCGGGCGATGGCACGCGGGACGACGACGAGAGTGACGCGCGGGCCAATGCGTACGTGGTCCCGTCGCTTGGAGACGCCATTGATCTGTTCTTCGCGCGACTGGACAGTGCCACCATGACCGATACCACGCCATGAACTTTTCACGTATTGCGGTCTTCGCCTCGGGAGGCGGCTCCAATCTTGGAGCGCTCTTTGAACACTTTGCCGGTGAACAGGCCTCCGATGTCGGGACGGTTGCACTGGTTGTCTCTGACAAGCGAGACGCGGGAGCGCTCACGCGCGCACGAGCCCGCGGAGTGCCAACACATGTGGTCGAAGACGCCAGCGATGGCGCGGCGGTAGACGAGGCGCTCACCGAACACGCGATTGACCTCGTCGTGCTCACCGGCTGGCTCAAGCTGGTTCCGCCGTCGCTGGTGAATGCGTGGAATGGTCGCATGATCAACGTGCACCCTGCACTGCTGCCCGCCTTTGGTGGACCGGGCATGTTTGGCATGCACGTGCATCGCGCTGTTGTTGCGTCAGGTGCGCAATTGAGCGGGGCCACAGTGCACTTTGTAAATGAGGAGTTTGACCGTGGCGCCATCGCCGCACAGTGGCCGGTACCAGTGTACTGTGGCGACACACCGGAAACGGTGGCCGCTCGGGTGCTGGCCATCGAACATCAGCTGTTGCCTGTAGTGACCGAAGCGCTGGCCGCCGGCACGCTCTCACTGGGAGACGATGGCCGAGTGTGTGGCCACATCTCGCGGGAGAGCGCACATTCGAACGTGCGCGCCACGCGCTTTACGCTGTCTACCGAGAGTACCACCGATGCATCGCCATCGACCACTGATGCTGTTACTGTAGCCCGGGCCGCGTTCGCCTACGACGTGGCCCGACTTTTTGATCGCTGACCACTTCCCGCTTGCTACGTGCCTCGCGCCCTGCTTTCTGTATCCGATAAAACCGGTGTTGTCGACCTCGCGACACGCCTTACCGCCCTCGGCTGGGACCTGCTCTCCACCGGCGGCACCGCTCGTGCACTGCGCGATGCGGGGCTTGCGGTGCACGATGTCGCGGATGTTACCGGATTCCCCGAGATGCTCGATGGACGCGTCAAGACATTGCACCCTGTGGTGCACGGTGGATTGCTGGCGCGACGCGACGTGCCCGAGCACATGCAGGCGCTCAAGGAACACAACATCGGACTCATTGATCTGGTGTGCGTGAACCTGTATCCGTTTCGCGAAACGGTGGCCAAGTCTGGTGTGACCGACGAACACGCGATTGAGAACATTGATATTGGCGGACCGTCCATGTTGCGTTCGGCGGCCAAGAATCATGCGGCGGTGTGGGTGCTCGTGGATCCGGCCGACTATGAATCGGTGCTCGATACCATCGCCAGCGGTGCGGACGATCAACCCAAACGGCGCCTGCTGGCCGAAAAGGTGTACGCGCACACGAGTGCCTACGACGCCGCCATTGCGCAGTGGTTTGCATCGCGTCGCAGCGAACCATTCCCACAAACGTATCCGCTGGCGTTCAGCAAACAGCAGTCGCTGCGATACGGCGAGAATCCGAGTCAGCGTGCCGCGTTTTATACAGAAGGCAACGGGCGCGGACTGGGTGCACTGACGCAGCGTGGTGGCAAGGAGCTGTCGTTCAATAATCTGCTGGATCTCGAAGGCGCCATGCTGGCCACTGAACCGTTTGGCGATGAGCCGTGCTGCGCGATCATCAAACACACCACGCCGTGCGGACTGGCCATTGGCTCTGATGCACTGGACGCGTACAAGCGCGCGCTGGCGTGCGATCCGGTGTCAGCCTTTGGATCGGTGATTGCCTTTACGGTGCCCATCGACGAGGCAGCGGCAGAAGCGATTGCGAACTTGTTTGTTGAGTGTGTGGTGGCGCCATCGTTCAGTGAAGTAGCAGTGGAGATTCTGGGTCGCAAAAAGAACTTGCGTGTATTGGAAGGGCGTGCCACCTGGCAGGCCGGCGACATGGATTACAAGCGTGTGCGCGGCGGCTTGCTGGTGCAGGATCGCATGCAGGTGCCAGCGCTCGAAGATGGTTGGAATGTGGTCACCAAGCGCCAGCCAACATCGGCTGAACAGCGGGATCTGGCATTTGCGTGGCGGGCCGTGGCGAGTGTGAAGTCCAATGCCATTGTATTGGCGCGTGATGGTGCGACGATTGGTATTGGTGCCGGCCAGATGTCGCGTGTTGACGCCAGTTTTCTGGCCGTGCACAAGGCCACACTCGCGGGCCACGAGACGGCCGGCGCAGCGCTTGGTTCCGATGCGTTTTTCCCCTTTCGCGATGGTGTTGAGCATGCGGCCGCTGCTGGTGTGTCGGCGCTGGTGCAGCCCGGTGGATCGGTGCGCGATGCCGAAGTCATTGCTGCAGCCGATGAACACAACATGACCATGGTGTTTACCGGTCAGCGTCTGTTCCGCCACTGATTCCCCAACATATGTACGCACATTTTCCGGACCGCTCCGCATGACGGCACCCGCCGCTGCGTTTACGGGCACTATCGCTGACATCCCACGCGACTACACACCGTCGTACGGTGCGGCGGCGCTCACGTCGCTGGTGGTGCTGCTGCTGTACATGGTCACGCTCGCACCCACCACCAGCATGTGGGACACCAGCGAGTACATTGCCGCGGCCTACGTGGTTGGCCTGCCGCATCCACCTGGCAATCCGTTGTTTGTTTTGATTGGACGAGTGTTTGCGCTGCTGCCGGTGGCGCCAAACGTGGCCATGCGCATCAACGTGCTGGCGGCGCTCTCGAGTGCGGCGTCGGCATTTTTCTGGTTCCTGATCACCGAGCGCGTATTTGTCAGCTGGATCACCCGTCGCTGGCAGCGCATCACCGGTGCGGCGCTGTCGGCGCTCATTGGTGCGACCGCCTTCACGGTGTGGAACCAGTCGGTGGTCAACGAAAAGGTGTATACAGTTTCACTGCTGGGCATTGCGGCTGTTTCATGGCTCACGGTGCGTTGGTGCGACGATCCTGACGACCCCAGGGCCGGTCGCGTGCTTGTGCTCGTGGCGTACCTGCTGGGGCTAGGCTACGCCAACCATATGGCCGGTATGCTCGCCGCACCGGCCGTTGGACTGGCCGTGCTCATTCGCCGACCGCAAACGATCCTGCGCTGGAAGTTGTTGGTGGCGTGCGCTGTGGCGCTTGGCTTTGGCATCACACCGTTTGCCACGCAGCCTATTCGCGCGGCGCACTTTCCGGCGATCAATGAAGGCGAACCCACGGCGTGTGTGACCGAGATTTCGGTAGACTGCACCTTCAGCAGTCTGACGTACGAACGCTTCATGTACAACTTCAACCGCGGGCAGTATGGAAAGCCGCAGTTAACCGAGCGACAGGCGCCCTTTACCGCGCAAGTCGGCATGTACTGGCTGTACTTCAAGTGGCAGTACTGGCGGGACGCGTACAATGAACGTCCGGGTTTGCAGAACGCGCTGGCCGTGTTTTTTCTCATTATCGGATTACTGGGTGGCTGGGTTCACTTCACCCGCGACCGACAAAGTTTCTGGTACTTTGGCCCGCTCATATTCATTACCACGCTCGGGCTCATTTATTACCTCAACTTTAAATACGGGCATTCGCAGGCGCTGCAGTTGGGCAACGGTGTGCCACGCGAAGTGCGCGACCGCGACTACTTCTACCTCTGGGCATTCTCGGCCTGGAGTGTGTGGGCTGCGGCGGGCATGGTGTACCTGTGGGAGTCCATCGCAACACTTGTTGGCACCGAGTATGTGAAGTACGGTGGCAAACAGATCGCCGTGCCCACACAACGCGGATTTTTCATGGCCGCGCCCGTGTTGCTCATTGCGTTTTTGCCGCTGGTTGGCAACTGGACGCAAGCGTCGCGCGGGTCACAAACCGACACGGCTGACTTTGCACGTGACCTGCTCAACTCCGTTGAGCCGTACGGTATGCTGGTCACCGTTGGCGACAACGACACATTCCCGCTGTGGTACGCGCAGGAAGTAGAGGGCGTGCGCCGTGACGTGCTGATTGTGAATACATCGCTGCTCAACACCGACTGGTATACGCGTCAGCTGATCCGGCGTCCGGTGTATGAGTACGATGCAGCCGCTGGCCCGGAGATTTACCGCGATCAAACGTGGCCCAAACCCGAAGGGCCCGCGCTTAGCATGACCTTTGATGAGGCCGACGCGATCCCGCTGTACGTTGAGCTGGGTGAGCAGCGCACGTTTCAGAAAAACGACCTCATGGCCACAGCACGGAATGCAACCGTCATGCGTGCTGACATTCTCGTGTACTTTCTCATGCGCGATTCTTGGCCGCAGCGTCCGCTGTATTTCAGTCGCACGGCGGGCGGCTATCCGGTCGAACTGGGCCTCGGACCGTACCTGGTCACACACGGCATGACACGACGTGTGCTTGAAACACCGGTGCAAGTCGGCGACAACATTGTGCTGGTGCAGGGCGAAGGCTATGTAGACGTCTCACGCAGCACCGATTTGTGGCGCACGGTGTTTGAGGCGCCCGCCTCGCTGGCGGCCCGCAACGGCTGGGTAGACGATGCGTCCATCGGCATTCCGGATCTCTATGTGATTACCGGCCTCACCATTTCCGAAGCGCTGGCAGCCGCTGGTCGTGGCGCGCTCTCTGACAGCGTGTTCAACGACGCGCGCGGCATCGCACGCGCCATGCGACGTGAAGCTATTTTCGGGCTCGACCGGCCGGAGTTTGACACACCCACCACCGACCAGCCGGTTCCCACGCTGCTGCTGCCTGACACCGGTACGCGTGACTCTGGCGCCCCCGCGTCGCCAGCTCCTCCACAACCATAAGGAGCGGATGTGATGCACTCGTCATTGGTGATGTTGGGCGTGGCGCTGGCTGCGCTGGGAGCTTCGTCTTCTGGTACGTTGGCAGTGATATCGGCTCAGCCTGTGCAGTCTGCAGTATTTGTGTCATCATCGCCGTTGCAGCCGGAGCCGAGATCGGCTGCAGTCCCCCGCGCCACCGTGCAATCGCTACAGACCAACGCGCTCATTTTTGCCGTGCATGCGGTCAACGATTCAGTCGTATGGGCATCAGGCACCGGCGGCACGATTGTGCGCACTATCAACGGCGGCGCCACATGGACTGCCCGCCCCGTACCCGGCGGTGATTCACTGCAGTTCCGCGATGTGCACGCCTTTGGTGCAGACACCGCGTTTGCGCTCGCCATCGGCAACGGTGACGCGTCGCGCATTTATCGCACCACCGACGGCGGTACGTCGTGGCGCGAACAGTTCCGCAATGCGGACAGCCTCGCATTTTACGACTGCTTCACGTTCCTCGACAGTCAGCGTGGCGTGGTATTTGGCGACGCGGCACGAGGTCGCACACATATCCTGCGCACCACCAACGGCGGCGACAGTTGGGCACTGCTCCCCGCCAACAACGTCCCTGCACCGCTCGAGGGCGAGGGCGCGTACGCAGCCAGCGGTCGCTGCGTGGTGCACGCGCAGGAAACCGTGTACATCGCCACTGGCGGTCCAGGCTCCCGACTGCTGATCAGCAGCGACGCCGGCGCCACATTCTCGGTTCGCGAAACACCATTTGTTCGCAGTGCGACGTCCGGCACCAGTGGCCTGGCCTTCCGCGATCCGCAACACGGGATTGGTGTGGCCGGCGACATGACCAATCTGCGCGGTGACACCGCATCGGCCGTTGTTGCGGTCACCAATGACGGTGGCATTACATGGTCGCTGCGTGCCCGTCCGCCACTGCCGGGTGCGCTCACGGGCATTACGTGGGTCACCGGTGCCGGAGCGGAAACCGTGGTTGCCGCAGGTTTCGGTGGTGTCTTCAGCAGCGAAGATGCTGGTCGCACATGGCACACGCTGTCCGACCAGGGACACGCGGGCCTCGACGCGCACGGAAAGACCGCGTGGGTTGGTGGACGCGGACAGATTATGCGGCTGGACTGGTGAGCACGGTGTTCGCACAGGATATGGCATGATTTCCTACGACCCCAAAAACTGGTTCCGCGTTCTCATCGACTTCCCGCGCAGCCCGGTTTTCAGAACGCTTTTCCTCGATGTGATCGCCGCCGGATTGTACGCGGCGTTCATTGTCTGGGTCGAAACTGACTACTTCCGCGTCGCCGTCCCACTCGGCCCGTCATTCCTCTCAATCCTGGGCATCATCCTCGGTCTGCTGCTGGTGTTTCGTACCAACACCGCCTACGACCGATGGTGGGAAGGACGCAAACTGTGGGGGCAGCTGGTCAACATTTCACGCGGTCTCTCGCACGCGCTCGATGCGCAGCTGCCACATCACGATGTAGCACGTCGTTCGCACTACGCGTCACTCATTGCATCGTTTCCGCCAGCGTTGGCCGCACATCTGCGCATCCCGCGAGTGACTCAGCGGGATGAAGAAAAACACAAACGCAATCCGTTGCCGCCGAACGTGCACGTGCCGAACGAGATATCCCGCAACATGCATCGCGCGGTGGCGCAAGATATTAACGCTGGTGTGCTCTCTGCAGAATCGCGAATCTCGTTGCAACCGTTGCTGACCGCCTTTGACGATGTCACCGGCGCCTGCGAACGCATCAGGAATACACCCATTCCGTTTTCGTACAGCTCGTACATCAAACAGTTTGTGCTGCTCTACGCACTGGTGTTGCCCTTTGGGCTGGTGCGCGAGTTTGGCTATGGCACGGTGATCGCGAGCATGTTCACCTTTTTTGCCACCATGGGTCTTGAGCTGTTGGCCGGTGAAATCGAAGAGCCCTTTGGCACCGATCAAAACGACTTGCCGCTCGATCAGCTGGCCGAACGCATCTCGCTTGACGTACACTTCCTGTTGGTGCCGCCTGAATCTGTGCAGTAGACCATACCACAGTCCGTGCAACAAGCAGTGCAACAATCCGTGTCACACTCCCCCACCCTGTCGCCCTTCTGATCATGACCGCTCCCCCGTTGCTTGGGTTTGTTGCATCACGTCGCATTGCCGCTGCATCCGCTGGGCGTGGGTATGTGCCACGTGTGCGGAGTCTGCCGCACGCATTGGGAGCGTTGCTGATGGTTCCTGTCGTGGCAGCACTGGCGGCGTGTGGTGGCGCCACCGGTAGCGACGGTGTGCCCGATGTGAGTGCGGTATCACCCGCACTCGACGCGCTCACCTCCGACGGACTCATGCGACACATCAACGTGCTCGCCCACGATTCGCTCGAGGGACGCGCGCCCGGCGGCATCGGGGAAGAGCGCACCGTGCGCTATCTCACGGAGCAGTTTCAGTCCATGGGATTGGCGCCCGGCAACCCCGACGGCACCTGGGTGCAAAATGTGCAGCTGGTGGGCATCACGTCCACAGCGCAGGCGTCGGTCACACGCAACGGTGAAACCCGCCGCCTGTCCAACCCGCGCGACTACGTGGTCACCACGCGTCACCCGCAGGCCAGCGTTGCGGTCAACAACAGTGAGCTCGTGTTCGTGGGCTACGGCGTTGTCGCACCCGAAGCGGACTGGGACGACTTCAAGGGCGTTGACGTGCGCGGCAAGACGGTTGTGATGCTCGTGAACGACCCGCCAGTGCGCGCGGCCAGCGGTGACTCACTCGATCCCAGCATATTCAAAGGGAACGCCATGAGTTACTACGGACGGTGGACATACAAATACGAAATCGCGTCGGCGCGTGGCGCGGCGGCCGTGCTGATAGTGCACGAGACGGAACCCGCTGGCTATCCGTATCTCGTAGTGATCGGCAGCTGGGGCCGGGAGAACTTTGACATCAACATGCCCGGCGGTGTGCAGAACCGCGTGCAGGCGGAAGGCTGGTTGCATCGCGACGCTGCCGACACGCTGTTCCGTGAGGCCGGGCTCAACTTCGATTCACTCAAGGCCGTCGCGGCAACGCGTGACTTCCGTCCCGTTTCACTCGCCGCCACCGCCTCATTTGATCTCACCAACACCGTGCGGCAGGTCGCGTCTCGCAACGTGGTGGCCAAACTCGAAGGCAACGATCCCGCACTCAGCGACGAGTGGGTGGTCTATACCGCGCACTGGGACCATCTCGGTCGCGATACCATGCACATGGACGGCGATCAGATCTTCAACGGTGCGCTCGACAACGC
>JBBSPO010000165.1:0-8541 GCA_038258695.1 Gemmatimonadales bacterium
GCACCCGGTGGCGAACAGGAGCTGATCAGCCGCGTTACGCTGTCGCTCACGCCGGCGGGCGGCGGCACGCCGATCGTCACTTTCATCGATGACGCCGACGGCGCAGGTCCGCAGGCACCCAGCGCACAGGTGGGCGCGCTCTCACTCACCGCCGGTGCTACCTATACGGGCAGTGTCCTGTTTGAAAACCGCCTGGAAACCCCACCTGAGAATATCACCGACGAAGTTACCGCCGAGTCAGACGAGCACCGCGTTTTTTACACGGTGACCGGACCGGGCGTGAGCATCACTACTACCGATGTGGACTCGCAGGGACGTCCGCTTGGCATCACATTCAGCGCGAACGCATCAGCCGCAGGTGCGGGCAACATTCGCGTGGTGCTGTGCCACTACAGCGACAACCCCAAGCCGATGGTCGCCACTACGTGCGCGTTTGATACGGACATTGACGTGACGTTCAACTACTCGGTGAACAACTAACGGTTGCTGTTATCCGCCAATCAGTACGGTTGGTGCTAGCCGCCAATCAGTACGGTTGGCGCGCCGAGCACAATGCTGCCGCCGTGCCCGGTCATATCGCCAATGCGCGCGGCGGGTTTGGAGCAGATGAGCACGGTCATCGATCCTTTGGCGATGACGTCCGGGGGACCAACGCATACACACATGCTGGTGGCCGTTGCTGATGGAACCCCGCAAATCAGGACCGTGGGACCACCGGGTGAAGAGATCGGACCACCAACGTGCGGAATAGGTGGCACACCCGGTGTGACCATGGGACACACGTGCATATCGCCAATGCGTGATGCGGGCATCATGAGGGCTGCCCTCCGGCTGCGCTGTTGTCGGGCTTCGCTTGCGCGTTGCTCACTTCCCGCTGCTGTGCTTCGAGCGCCTGCCACGTTTTGGCAATGGCAACGTCCCACCCACCGAGTTGCTCGATCACGGCGAGACCCTGCTTGACGTACGCGTCAAAAAGGGCTGGCATCACGGCTGGTGGCGAGGTGGCAACAGAGAGAATGACAGCCGTGCTCACTAACGTGCCGCAGATGCCGGGTGGAGCCGGTGTGTGAGCAACACCCTTGGGTGCAATGCTGCCACCGCTGAGAAACACGGCTGCGGCGGCCGCTCCAACGGGGGTATCGGTACCCACGCGTTCGCCCGCGGCCCACGCTTCACGTCGCGTCGTGTCCTCAGGTGAGGTAACCCAGCGTTCGACGGCGTCCAGCGCCGAACGCACGTCGTCCGGGATGGTTTCGCCATGCGCTGTGGTTGCAGCATGACGCGCCGACACCCAGGCCCACCATACACCTTCCCGCGCGGGCAGGGCGCCGGCAATACAGCGCACGGCTTCGGGTGCGCTGCCTGCTTGCATGAGTGCCTGGACCAATGCGCCGGGCTCGCTCGCCTCTGCAACCAGCGGGGCCGCTTCGTCGGGCAATGCGGCCCGAGCGGCGATCCATTGCACCGGTGTCAGGCCGGCCGTCTGATGATCGGTCATGTGACGCCCTCGCTCAGTTAATCATTGTAACGCCGCCCTTCAGCGTCAGCATGCCGTCACCCTTGACCGTGGTCATGGGTGCCTTGAGCTCGGCCATGCCACTGCCTTCGATCTTGATCATGGCACCTTTCATTTGCACGCCACTCGGATCGAGCTTGAGGCTGCTGGGTCCCACTTTGAGTTCAATGCTCTGCGCTGCTTCAATACTGATTTTTCCGGCCGACGCTTTGATCGTGATATTGCCGACCTTTACTGTGGTACTCTCGTTTCCGTCTTTGACCTCAATGGTGCGATTGCCAGTGACCGTGGTGGTTTGCTTGCCTTTCACTTCGCTGGTCTGATCGCCACCAATGGTGACGGTTTGCTTGCCCTTGGTGACCTCGTTGGTCTGGTCACCCTTGGACACTGTGTTGACCTGATTCCCTTCCGTGATCGTGTGCGTATCGTCGCCTGTATTGAGCGTACGCGTGTCATGCTGTTCAATGATTGTGGTGCGGTCGTGCTGCACCGTTCGTTTTTCGTCATTCTTGACCAGTGTTTCAAGATCTTTTTGCGCCTGTACATAAATCTGTTCGGCGTCTTTTTTATCTTCAAAGCGCAGCTCGTTGTACGCATCAGTCGCGCCCTTGGGCGTACTGTGTGTGCGAACGCCGCTCTGCGTTTTGTTATCGGGTAGCGCCCACGGCGGCATGTTGTGATCGCCGTACAGCTGCCCAACGATCATGGGATTGTCGGGATTCCCATCAAGAAAATCCACCAGCACTTCGTGGCCAATACGTGGCAGAAACACTGAACCAAACGACGGGCCCGCAAACATCTGGGCCATGCGTACCCAGCAGGAGTGCTTGAGGTCTGCTTCGTTGTTGTCGTCAAAACGAAACGCTACGTGTACGCGGCCGAACTTATCAGGGTAGATCTCCTCGCCGTCCGGACCAACTACCACTCCCACATGGGTGCCGGCAACGCGCGGCCACGGTGTGTTGCGCATTGGCCGATATGGCACCTCGTGCGGCATCGCTTCCCAATCGTTGCTGTAGCTGGCCGCAACCGAGTCGTCAGCCAGATAGCCGCCGTTGTCACCGGCGTGACGCACTGACAATACCATCCATGACGTATTGAGCGCCGCCGAGCTGTGGCGCGTCATGTTGACCTTGCCGCCTGCTGTTACACCGCGGTGGGTACTGTGCGCAAACAAACGGAGCGCCCGCGTTTCTTCCGATTGCTGGCGCAACTTGGCATTGCGCGCATTCTCCGGGAACAGTTTCTGCAGGTCTGACGCCTGTTCGCTGCCACCCGACGTCACGCCCTGACGGTGTGAGGCCATCTGCTGGTCAAACACATAATCCACCAGCGCGGCAGGCGGTTTGAACCGACCGGCGCCACCCATGGCCACCGTCTCTTCCCTGAGATGCTTTTGTGTGAGAAACTCGCTGTACGTGCGGGAGACGGTCTTGCCAACGTACGGCGAATGCTCCACGTGGCACGAGAGCACGCGCTCGTCCACGTTGGCGGTGGAGCTGACGAGGACATCCGAAAGCCCCCATTCGGCGCGCGACGTGGAGTTGGCACTGGCCATGACCAACGCTGGCGGTGACGCGGCGTGATCAAACTTGTACCAGATGCCTTCCTGTTCCATGAGTCGCGACGCGAAATCCCACTTGGTCTCGCGGTACTGAAAGCAGTACTGCCGTTTGTTGTACTGTTCGTTGAGTTCCTTTTTGATGTCGAGGCCGGTAAACACCTCTTCGAGTATCTCGGGGACATCCATGTCCTGAAAAATCTCGTAGGTGCGACCGATTGTGAGCACCCAATGTGGCGGTACGATATCCAGATGATACGCCGTCAGACCTGACGGCGTCTCGCCCGCATTCACAAACCGTCGTACGATCCCACCAATGGTACGCTCGCCGCCGCCTGGTAGCGCAATCTTGAGCGATACCGACTGCAACAACAGTTTTTTTACGTCAATATCGGCTTCGGTGCTCCACGCTTCGACGGTGAACTCATAGAGCTGCGACACGCGCTCTTCGCCGCGCCAATGCACAAGCAGCAGCACGTCTTTACCAAGCGGTGTCTCGAGGCGGAACGGTCGTCCGTCCTGCGAATAGTTAGCCATGGAGCACTCCGGAAACCTGAGGTCGGGAACCAGTCGTCAGGCTACAACGGCTGGTTCTGGGATGTCAGCGAGCTCTGCTTCGTAACGCAGCTCGCCGTTTTCGCCAACAATCACGCGCAGCGCAGACGGTTTCTGACCGTCGGCCATGGACGCGAGCAATAACGTAGACACTTCGGGCAGCAGCGTATTGGTGAGAATGTTGTCGACATTACGCGCGCCGCTTTCTACCTCGGTACAACGCGCCGCAATCTGTTCCACCAACGATTCGTCATGCTGCAGCAGAACGCGGTGGATATCGTGCAGGCGACGTTCCACCCGTGCGAGCTTGAGGCGAATGATCTGCTTGAGCGCCTCATCACGCACCGGGTAGTACGGAATGATGACCATGCGTCCAAGGAACGCGGGTTTGAAGACACCATCGAGCTCGGGCTTGAGTGCCTTGGCGAGCGCATCGGCGTACGGCATGGTGTCCGGATCGGCGGTGAGCTTCATGATGGTTTCGGTGCCAGCGTTGGTGGTGAGCAGAATGATGGTGTTCTTGAAATCAATCTGTCGTCCTTCGCCGTCATCCATCACACCCTTGTCAAACACCTGGAAAAACAGTTCGAGCACGTCGGGATGTGCTTTCTCCACCTCATCCAGCAGCACCACACTGTACGGTCGGCGGCGCACGGCTTCCGTCAGCACGCCACCCTCACCGTAGCCGACATAACCCGGCGGTGAACCCTTGAGCGTGGATACGGTGTGCGCTTCCTGAAACTCTGACATGTTGATGGTGATCAGGTTGCGATCGCCACCGTAGAGCAGGTCGGCCAGCGTGAGTGCCGTTTCGGTTTTACCAACACCCGACGGACCAACAAGCATGAAGACACCCTTGGGTTTGTTGGGATCTTCAATGCCGGCCTTGCTCGTACGAATACGACGTGACAGCTGCTCGAGCGCATGCGCCTGACCAATCACTCGGCTGCCCAGATACTCCTCAAGTTTGAGCATCGTGCCCAGTTCGTCGCGTAGCATCTTGCCCACCGGAATACCGGTCCAGCCGGAGATAACTTCCCCGACAATGGACGCATCGACACACACGCGCACGAGCGGTGTTTCGCCTTGCAGCGCATCGAGTTCGTCGTTCTTTGCCGACAGTTCGGCGCGCAGGGCGTCGGTGCCCGTCTGTTCCGTTGTCGTGTTCTCACTATCCGCCGCTGCATTGTCTGCGTCAGCTGCGTCAGCTGCGTCGGCCGCATGGTCTGCGCCGGACTCCAGCTGTTCACGCAGCACACGAATGCTGTCTACCAGCACGCGTTCTTTTTCCCAGCGTCCTTCGAGCACGGCCAGATGCTCCTGCACGTTCGCTCGCGTGGTGGTAATCGTGGCCAGTCGCTCAGAGTGATCAGCACCAGCTGCCTGTTCGCGCATGAGCACACGCGATTGTACGTCCAGATCATTGATCTGGCGACGCAAGTCCTCAACCGGACCCGGCGTGGCGCTTTGTCCCAGCGCCAATCGTGCACACGCAGTATCGAGAACGCTCACGGCTTTGTCCGGTAACTGGCGGTCAGGGAGATAGCGATGTGACAAACGCACCGCAGCATCAACGCCGCTGTCGAGAATGCGCACCTTGTGATGCTTTTCAAGCGCCGGTACAATGGCGCGCAGCATCAAGAGACACACATCTTCCGTTGGTTCGTCCACCTTCACAACCTGAAAGCGACGTGAAAGCGCCGGATCCTTCTCGAAGAACTTTTTGTACTCGCTCCACGTGGTGGCCGCTACCGTACGCAGCTCGCCGCGCGCCAAGGCCGGCTTGAGCAGGTTGGCGGCGTCGTTCTGTCCGGCAGCGCCGCCGGCCCCAATCATGGTGTGCGCTTCATCAATAAACAGAATGATGGGTGTGGGTGACGCTTTCACCTCGGCGATCAGACCCTTGAGGCGATTTTCAAACTCACCTTTCACACCCGCGCCCGCCTGCAACATGGCCAGATCGAGCGAGCGTAAGGACACGTTACGAAGCGGTGGTGGTACGTCGCCTTCGGCAATGCGTCGGGCAAACCCTTCAACCACGGCCGTTTTCCCGACGCCCGCTTCGCCGACAAGAATCGGATTGTTCTGACGACGACGCGTGAGAATGTCCACCACCTGTCGTACTTCGAAATCGCGTCCGAGCACCGGGTCGATCTTGCCCTGACGCGCGTTCTCCGTGAGATCAACCGTGTACTGGTCGAGGTTGGGCGTGCGTCCACCGGCTTTTGCACCAGGCGCCGCGGCCGCCGCTGCGGACTCACCGCTGCCGCTGTCCTGCGCCACTTCCTCAACGGCTTCGGCCGATGGTGCGGTGATGGTCACAAAGTCCTTGCGCAACGCGTCCAGCGGCACCTTGCCAAACTCGCCGCTGATGTCGGCGGCCACGCGCGCGAGTTCTTCGTTGGCCAGCATGGCCAGCAGGCAATGCCCCGAGCGGACTCGTGGTGCGCCGTACTCCACACTGCCCATCACCCAGGCTTCGCGCAGCATCTTCACCAGCTGCGGGCTCAGGCTTGGCGTGCGTGCGTTGCCGCTCTTGAGACGATCAAGACCGCGCGCCAGATCGTCGGCCAAACGCGACCGATTGACACCGTAATGCTTGAGTACTGCCGCCAGATCGCCGTCCGCGTTGTCGAGCGCTTTCATGAGAAAATGCTCAATCTCAACGTCGTAGTGCGTACGTGAGAGACACAATCCGGCGGCCGCTTCAACATGGCCGCGTGTGGCGGGATTCAGTTTCCCGATCAGACCGCGAAGGTTCACCGACATTGGTACTCCACTTGGGTTGCGAGAAGAACTAACAAGGGTGCTCAGCAGAGCATGAGAACGGTTTCGTCCGGATCGCGCTGCATGGGACGTACGCGAAGCCACGTTCCAAGCCCAAGCGTTGGAACATCAGCGGCACCGAGTTCGACACCCGGCACATCATCACGCGAAAGCACAAGCTGTGCTTCCACGCCGACTTGATCATCGACGTACAGTCGGGTGAGTGATTTGAGCGCATCGTGCGCCGAACCACCCGGTAAGAACTCTGTGAACTGGGCACGACTGAGTGGACCGACCCGCACGCGAACCCGTGCCTGCGGATCCCAGACCGCATCGCCAACCACTCCGTAGCCCAGCCGCCCGTCGTCATCGTCCGCACCCACAGAAAAGCGGCCGGTACTGCCCAGGGTTCGCCAGGCGCCCACAAACTGCTCAACGCTCACCCGAACCGCGAAATAGTCTGCAATCAACTGTGCCAGTCCAGCGGCACTGCGCGGACGCGCGACAAACAGCCCGGCGTAATACGCCAGCACGTCGTCGTGTACGGCCGAACGATTCTGAACGCCCGCTGTGCCATAGCCCACCAGATCGAGCAGGTGATCGCGCAGCTTGTCGGGCCGACCACTTTCGGAGCTTTCGACAAAACGATTGCGTGCCCACGCCCGGTAAAAGAGCGAGAGTAAGCGGTGGTGAAACAGATCGAGAAAATCCCGCATGGCCGTGTCGCGCGAGCGGGCGCGGTCAGCAGCATGATGCGTGTACGCGTGCGGCATCACACCTTGCGGTCCGGTGAGTCCGAGGAACGCAACACCCATTCGCGCAGGTCGCTTCTCATTGAGCTCGTTGAGATCGAGCGATGTAATTTCCGTGGGCGGAAACGCCAGCGACGGCGGCACGGTAAATCGCACGACTTCCGTTGCCGGGTCATGCCACTCGCCCACCGGATTGCACTCGGGGTGCAAGCGCGACAGCACATGCACCGCACGAAAGAATGCAAACCCACGCGGGCGTTCCGCCAGCAGCGCCTCCATGGCGCGTCGCGCCTGGCCCTGACCGGCCTGCTCTCTCGGCTCCAGTTCCGGCGGCGCGTCCGGATCGGTGATTGGTTGCGTCACACCAACGTTCTCCATCCGGCCCGCGGCGCCCACTCACGCAGTGGTTTGCGTCGTTGACGCGACTTGGCGGCCAGCTGCGTAAAGCTGTTCATTGACGCGTACAGTCCAAGAAACCGTTCCAGCACGCTGGTAAACAGAAACAACCCACCACTGGGAAACTGGTCTTCGTCAAACTCCATTTCCACGCGACGGCCATGCGCGAACGCGACACCATTGGCCGACGCGACACGCGCGAAGGCGGGCGCACTTTGTACGTGCACCAGCCCTTCAATCTGACGTTCACCCGAGAGCGAGTTACCGGTGTTGTGCAGCGTCAACAACTCGTGCAGTGCTGACACGCCCTCATCTACAAGCGACAGATGGTTGAGCGACATCGCCGAAATCAGGCGCCACAACAATGGCTTGCCGAGCGCTGGCTGGATTTGTGGTGTAGGACGGACAAGACACACAATGCGCTTGACCGGTCCGCCCGATGTCAGTTCAAAATCCGAGCGATCATCACTGCCAAACGCGAGACGACTGGGCAGATCACCGTTGCTGCAAATCACCGTGGGTGACACCACCTCGGCATCGGGCACGCGCAGGTTACCCGAAAGATCGGCAAAGCTCACGAACAAATCGGTGCCCCCGTCGGTACGCCACGCACTGGCCCGGCGTGCGGCGTGCCAGAACAGCTGACCATCGCCGCGAGCGCTACCATGCCGGAATCCGTACAGTGGCGAGACAGGCAGCGGACGATCCGTGTTGGGCTTGATCAGCGCAATGCGTTCCACCGCCCACACGTTCACTTCGAGCCGTCGTCGCGCTTCGGCAATGAGTGGATACTCGTACGTGCGCTCGGACAACAGAATCGGTTCGGCGCTTTGCGTGAACAAGTTCACCACCGGCGTGCAACCAAGTTTGATGGATTCGGCGCTGAGTGCCGTTTCCAACATCTGTTTGCGTTCAGCGCGTTCAAACCCACCAATAAGAAACGAAATTTGTGCACGCGTGCCTGCACCCAAGGTACGCATGGCGTCGCCCAGACC
>JBBSPO010000166.1:0-8490 GCA_038258695.1 Gemmatimonadales bacterium
GCAACGTGTTGGCTTGGCGCCAATGGTCACCAACCATGAATCGGTTGACGCCAACTGTGCGGCCTGACGCAACGTGTCGTGAAATGCATCGTGATAGTCAACCGCCAAGTCGGCGTGCAGCGCGCAAAACACCGTTTTGGGACCCGCACGACGACTGATTTCCTGCGCACCCCAGGCCAGCGCGGCGGCCGTGCCAAGCGGACGCGGTTCAATGAGCAGATTGCGGCGCGGCAGTTCGGGGATGGCGTCGTGCAGTACATCGGCAATATCAGCGCTGGTGACGACCAAGACACGGTGCGCCGGAACCAGCGGCGACAATCGCGCCAGCGTATCGGCAATCAGCGGGCGCGCATCGACCAGCGGCAACACCTGCTTGGGCCGGTCGGGTGTACTGATGGGCCAGAAACGCGTACCAATGCCGCCGGCAAAGACCACGGCCCACAGCGACGTCCCGACGTCCAGTTCAGCTTCTGGATCAAGCTCTTCGAGCTGATCCGTGTCTATGACGCTCGTTGACGCGTTGGACGTCTTCGGTGAGGCAGGTACGCGTGGAGTGGTCATGTCGAGCGGCCAGGGTGAAAAGTCGCGCCTCGGACTCAGATCGGCAGCCTTCAATCAAGGCCACCGAGCTGAAGTTGACAGAGTGCAAGTTACTCCGGGCGATGGGCGACTGTCACCTGCCGCTCACTGGTCGCACCAACCGACTCGCGCGCGCTCGCGGGCGTCTCAGGAGCGGGCGGCGCTGCGGAAGCGACTGACGCCGAGCATCAGGGCTCCAAGTAATAGAAGTCCCATGGACGCCGGTTCGGGCACAATGTTCTGGCTGATCCAGTCGGCATGAATACCGGTGAAGACATGTCCGCTCAACTCGCCGAACGACGCGTTGAGTTCAAAGTCGATATCGGGTGGCGATCCTATGGACGCGCCGAATGATGCGACGCCTGCAATGAACCGCTGGCCGCCAAACTCAATGAAAGCCGGACCGCCTGAATCGCCCCCAGCGACACCAACCTCAAAGTCACCAAGGCCAAGGTTACAGATGCCAAACAAACATGAGGCATCGTTGAGCGGATTGCCGTTGTCAAAATCGGAAATCAGCACACCTGGCGTGTTAAAAAAGTCAAACGTGTTGAATCCCGACCGGCGCGTACCAGGGCCCTGCGTGACGCCCGTAGACCCCAATCCGGACGCACCAAACCCAACGAAGTTCGAGAGTGTCTGTATCGAGTTGGGGTCATTCCACACGTTGTACGTCTCAATACCCGGATTATCCAGCCGACTGTCAAGGCGTATGAGCGCGATGTCATTGTCGTCAATGACATTGCCGGTGTACTCGCTGCGCGTGCGAAACGACGTACTCGAAACGACCACGGAACCGGGCTGACCACTGGGGAAAAAAATTGCATCCACATTGGTCGCAGTGACATTGCCTGCGTCGTCGCTCAGGCAGTGCGCGGCGGTGAGAATGTCGCGGCGTGTACCCAGCAGCGAGCCGGTGCAGATGAACGTGCCGTCCGGTCTGGTGATCAACAATGCAGCAACGCCGTCAAAGCCTACGCCGCGCGGAGTGACGTTGATCGGACTGTTGGGCAACACCGTCGTGAGCAGTCGTTCAACTTGCAGTGTAGGTCCTGCAGCGAGCAGCATGTTGATGGCGTCTGCAGGCCGGATTACCTGCGCGTGCAGCGCTGGTGCGGTGGTGAGCGCGAACAAAAACGCACCACACGCAAAACGGCGTGCGGCTGTGGTGGATGGCTGATGCATGTGTCTGTCTCCGTGCGTAGCGACGGTGGGAAGGAAAGAGGCGTGGAAGCGTGAACGCACCTCACGCTTCCATGCAATGCAGACTCCGCCAAACTTCGTTCCCAAAAAATGCAAACAGTTCCGCAACAGTGCGCTGTGTCACAAAAAACAGGGCGCAACACCCTCGGCGATGCAACACCTACATCTCATCAGTTCGCACCACACCGGGCGTCTCGAGAATAAAATCCGCGCGATATACACGCGAAGGTGTTTGAAAGCCCATGGTCAAGTGTCCGTTCAGCACGCGCTTTGGCGTTTGGACCAGCTGGTGCAGCGCGGACTTTGGCCGCCAACCGTTTTTGCATGAACCCGGTGCGCAGCAACCAACCCAGATAGCGCGAACGTTGCAACATGGCGAGTTGTTTGGGATGCACGCTCATGTACACACGGACATCACCGATTCCAGTGCTGTGATAGGCGGTACTCACATCTCCCCACGGAATCGTGACGGCAAGTTTTTCGCCGTCGCCAAAATCAATGCGTCGCGTATGAAACGCGGGCGGTACACCAAGCAGTGTGCCGCCTTCACGGATGCAGCCCGGACGCCCGAGATTCTCAATCATGGTAAGCGCCGTGCCGCGTGAGACACCACCAAGCGCACGAAAGCCGAGCGACAATGCAACCGCGTTTGGCAGTCGCGCGTGCAAGTGCGCGGCGAGACAGTCACTGGGCACAACGTCAAAACCGGTACCAGGCATGCACATGATGCCGACACGTTCTGCTTCGGCGGAGCGCGCGGCCAGCGCTTCAAACACCGGCAGCTCGCCCGTGATATCGAGGTAGTGCACCCGATGGCGAACGCACGCGTCAAACATTGCGCGGTACGTGTGCGAGAACGGTCCAGCGCAATGCAACACCACCTGCACATCATGCATCATGGCATCCATGGCCGCTGCATCGTGCAGTGCCGCTACGCGTGTAGCAAATCCATAAGGTTCGGCGACGGCGCGAACCGCGTCCGCGTCACGTCCGGCCAGCACCGGTTGCAGTCCCGCTTCGTGCGCGCGCTGTGCAATGAGCTGTCCTGTGTAGCCCGTAACACCATAAATGAGCAGCGACACAGCAGACTCCGCCATGAGGGATAAGGAACAACAGACGCCGCTCCACCAACGCAAAACCTATCGCTGTGGGGGAAGGTCCGACAGGGAATCGCTGACGTGCAAACACCGACAATGGCGGAGAACACGCGTGGGTACTGGCGCATCGCGCATTTCTGACGCATGCTGCAGGACGCGCGTCGGCCATGTCAATCGGGCACGCCGTTTTTGTCGGCCCCGTACGCGCACTTCTCGCGAACGGCATCTCGATGCCGGGAGGCCCTCATGCCCGCAGTTGTGAGTCCGCTTTCTGTTGCGCAGGTTGACGCGTTCCGTGATGGTGATGAGGCGGTGTTCGAACAGCTGGTGCGCACGCGCTACGACCCACTTGTTGACAAGGCCGGCGCGCGACTTGGGGCCGACGAGATCGCCGCGCCGCGTGTCGTGATTGCGGTATTCATGGATGCGTGGACCGACAGGGAGCAGTTCCTGACGCCCGACGCGATTGATGCATACCTCGACGAAGCCGTACCGCATCGTGTTGCTGATGAAATGCGACGGCGCGCGTCGTTGCATCGCTTCGAGAAGCACGAAGGCGTGCACGTGGCCCCGCCTGCGGCGAAGACGGATATGACCGCCGGTGATGCGTGGGACGAGATTGAAAAACGTCTGCACGTCTCAGCCGAAGAGCTGGCTGAGCATCGTGAAGAATCGCGCAAGCTGGCCCGTCGCCACGCCCATGAACATGTCGCCAGCGTGTCATCGCGTCGTGTACCGGTCGGCATGTTGGTGATGGGTGCGATACTGCTGGTGGTGGCTGTCTTCGGCTTGCGCTGGATGGACCAGGGAAGCGCCGAGTTGGCATTGACGCAGGCGCTGGCGTCAGAAGACGCGCGCGTCTTGCAATCGTCGCCCGGGCAGCGCGGTTCAATCACGTTGCTCGACGAAAGTTCAGCGCAGCTTGGCGCGGGCAGCATGATGCGTATTCCGCGCGGCTTTGGCACGTCCGTGCGAGGGTTACAGCTGGAGGGAGCCGCGCATTTTGTGGTGGCGCAAGGACAGGAACTGCCGTTTGAGGTTCGAGCGCGCAACAGCGCCATCATTGTGACGGGCACGGACTTCAGCATTCGCGCCTACGACGACGAGCCGGAAGTCCTCGTGACCGTGCGTGAGGGCAGCGTGCGTGTCCACCCACTGGTCGGCGACAATACATCGCACGTTATCGAAGCAGGCGATGCTGTTGCCGTGGCTCTGGATGGCACGATCCGTACTCCCACGGCGCAGGAGCTGTTGCTCTACTTCTCGTGGGTAGACGGCGAAATTGTTCTGGAGAACGTCACCGTGGATCGCGCTCTCGCCAAACTCAAACGCTGGCACAACCTTGATGCGCAACTTGATGATCCGTTGCTTGGTGAGCGCGTGGTAAACACCAGGCTCACACTGGAATCGGCTGGCCAGGCACTCGATGCACTGACGCGCGCGGCCGGGTTGCGTGTGGACTACGAGGGCGAGCAAATGGTGCTGCGCGACACCTCGGCTACCAGTGGCAGCGCTCCCAGCGTCAAATAATCAGAACGCGCCGAGTGCTTTGGTGATGGCGGCATTCAAATCCTGCGTGCCGCCAACGCCAGTGTACACCACTTTGCCGGCAGCATTGATCACCACGACGTACGATGTCGCGGGCGCATCGTAGGCTTCTGATGCATCGCCGCGGCGGTCGTACAAAAAGGTGAAGGGCAGCTTGTATCGCGCCTGATACGCCCGCACACGCTCAACACTCTGGTTGAGCGAAACGGCAACGGCGATGAACTGCACGCGGTCTTTGTACGTGTTGTACGCCTTGACCATGGCCGGCTCCAACTGCTTGCAATTGCCGCACCATGTGGCCCAGAACTCCAGAACCGTAGGCTTGCCCGACACGATCGTTGCGAGATCGACCTTCTGGCCGTCGAGCGTTTCAATGGGAGAGCCGGGTGCGGTTGCGCCCACCTTGATGCCAAGGTCCTGCGCGTACACAACGTTGGACACCAGCGGCGCCGTCGCCACCGATGTGACCGCCGCCATCGTCACCAGCGCAACACGTGCGAGCACACGTGAAAATCGAATAATCGGCAATGCAAAGCGCATCAGAAATACACCTGTCCCATTTTGACGAGGTAATACTCGGCCATTACCAGCATGACCACGGCGAAGGTTTTTTTGACATACACCATCCACATACCGGCGCGCGGCAGACGTGACACCGTGCCCGCCGACAACCCAACCACCACGAGCAAAGCACACATCCCGATTGAGAACGCAAACAAATACACAAAACCCAGCCCGGCGCTCTGCGTGACGCTCACCCAGGTGAGCACCGCCGCCATGACTGGCGCCGAACACGGGGCCGCCACCAGCCCCGACGCCGCGCCCATGACAAATGCACCAGCCGCACGGCCTCCCGTGCCCGCATTGGCGGCCCGCTGCACCAGAAACGATGGCAGTCGTACCGGGATGACGTCAAACATGGACAGTGACGCCAACATGAGCAGATTGGCCATGAAAAAATACGCCCATGGATTGCTGCTCACCGCGCCGAACATCGTACCCGTAAGGCCGGCCAGAAGTCCCAGCCCCGCGTAAACGGAAGCCAGCCCCAGCACATAGGTGCCGGTCAGGGCAGCGGTGCGCCAGCGCGGGGGCGCCGGAAGAGCCGCCGCCCCCGGGGCCGCGCCCAGATTCTGGCCGCCCACGATTGCGGCCGTGATAGGAATCATCGGGTACACGCACGGCGTGAGGCTGGTGAGCACGCCCGCGGCAAAGAGCAGCGGGATGGCCACCAGCGGGCTTCCGGAGAGTTGGGCCGCGACGTCGATTTGCATGAGGAGAAACATATTTTGAAACATATCTTAACGATGAGCTAATCGTTCCACGTTAGTTTACGCGAGGCCGCGATGTGCGGCCGCGCCCGACCCGCCGCCGCCGAAGGCGTTTGGGAGGGCACGACTTATGTACCGTCTTCGATCAACAGGATTTCCATGGCTCCGCAGTTCATCTATGTGATGAAAGGATTGCGCAAGGTCGTTCCGCCTTCGCGCATCATTCTTGACGATATCTGGCTGTCGTTCTACCCCGGCGCAAAAATCGGCGTGCTTGGCCCCAACGGCGCCGGCAAGTCGTCGCTGCTGCGCATTATGGCCGGTCTGGATACCGAGTTTCAGGGCGAGGCGTGGGCCCATAAGGGCACGCGCATTGGCTATCTGTCGCAGGAGCCCGAACTGGATGCCTCGCTCGACGTGCGCGGCAATGTCGAACTGGCGGTGAAGGCGCAGCGCGACGCGCTCAATCAGTTCAATGAAATTTCGCTCAAGTTCGCTGAGCCCGATGCAGACTTCGATGCGTTGATGAACAAGCAGGGCAAGCTGCAGGAATACATCGATCAGCATGACCTGTGGAATCTCGACAACAAAATCGAGGTTGCCATGGACGCGCTGCGTCTGCCACCGGGTGATGCGCCCGTTACCAACCTGTCGGGTGGTGAAAAGCGTCGTGTGGCGCTCTGTCGCATTCTGCTTGAAGAGCCGGACATGCTGCTGCTCGACGAACCCACTAACCATCTCGACGCCGAAAGTGTCGCGTGGCTTGAGCATTACCTCGAGAAGTTCGCGGGCACTGTGGTCGCCATTACCCACGACCGGTACTTTCTCGACAACGTGGCCAAGTGGATTCTTGAGCTGGATCGTGGCAAAGGCGTGCCGTATGAGGGCAACTACAGCGGCTGGCTCGAACAGAAGCGCGACCGACTCAAGCTCGAAGAAAAACACGCCAGTGCTCGTCAGAAGACGCTCGATAAGGAACTCGAGTGGGTGCGCATGGCACCACGCGCGCGTCAGGCCAAAAACAAGGCACGTCTGCAAGCGTACGAGGATCTGGCCAGCGAAGCGCAGAACGATCGCATCATGCAGAATGAAATTGTCATTCCGCCGGCGCCACGACTCGGCAATGATGTCGTGATTGCGAAAAAGCTGCGCAAGGCATTCGACGACAAGCTGCTGTTCGACAATCTCTCGTTCGATTTGCCGCGGGCTGGTATTGTTGGCATCATCGGTCCCAACGGTGCCGGTAAGACAACGCTGTTCCGCATGATCAATGGTCTGGAGAAGCCTGATGACGGTGGGCTCAAGATAGGTGATACTGTGCAGATCTCGTATCAGGACCAGCATCGCACGCTCGAAGGCAAGCGCACCCTGTGGGAAGAAATCTCCGGCGGTCTGGAGATGATTGCCGTGGGTAAGCGTGAACTCAACTCGCGCGCGTACGCCGCCAGCTTTGGCTTCAGGGGCGCTGATCAGCAGAAGCTGGTGGCCAACATGTCAGGCGGTGAACGCAACCGTTTGCACCTGGCCAAGACGCTCATGCAGGGCGGCAATCTGTTGCTGCTCGACGAACCCACCAACGATCTTGACGTTGATACGTTGCGTGCGCTCGAAGAGGCGGTGCTCGACTTCTCCGGCTGCGCCGTGGTCATCTCACATGATCGCTGGTTCCTGGATCGTGTGGCCACGCACATTCTGGCCTTTGAGGGAGACTCGGAGACGGTGTGGTTTGAGGGCAACTACCAGGCTTACATCGAGGATCTCAAGCGTCGCAAGGGAGCGGACGCGGATCAACCGCATCGGATCAAGTACCGGAAGCTGGTGCGTTGAGGCGGCGCAGCCATGAGTGAATGCCGTTGCCGTGAGCAGCACGCCACCCGCCGCGTGGTGCTCACGGGCGGACCGGGTGCGGGCAAATCAGCAGTGCTCGAGCTGGCGCGTCTGTTTTTCTGCAAACACGTGGAGCGCCTGCCGGAAGCGGCAGGCATCGTGTTTGGCGGGCGTTTTCCGCGCAACGGAGAAGTCGCGGTGCGTCAGGCGGCGCAACGCGCGATTTACCACGTGCAGCGGGAGCTTGAGTCCACCGTGATCGGACACAATGCTGCACTGGTTGTGTGCGATCGCGGTACGCCAGATGGGTCGGCGTACTGGGAAGGGGACACGGATTTGTGGACCGCCGTCGGCACGACACGTGAGGAGGAGCTCGAGCGCTACCATGCGGTCATTCACCTGCGCACGCCGTCACAGATAGAGCAGTACAACCTGGATAATCCGCTTCGCACAGAGTCGCACGTTGAGGCGCAGGCCGTTGACGTGCGCATCGCCGAGGCGTGGTCAGGACATGAACGCGTGCTGCAGGTACCCGCGACGGACAATTTTCTGCACAAGGCGGCGCAGGCACTGGGAATGTTGTGGGATCTTACCCCCGAGTGCTGTCGCAGTCCGTTTCGGCCCCTGCTGCAGGGGGAATAGCCGTGGTGTGCCTGAGCACAGCTCCGGACACGTTTGACATGGCGATCACGCGCCCTGCAGCGACTTGGGCAGCGTTTGGCCCCTCACGCCGCCGCGCTTCACGGTGTACTTTGCGACTTGCCAGGCGACAGGCCTGTTCCCACCAAACCCCAAACTGCAGCTGGTGACGATGCGACACGCACTTATGTACATCGGCGGTTTCGAGCGAAATTTCGCAGATCTTACGCCTACCTCCACAACCTTCGAGGGAAGCGACGGTAATCAGCATCCGTATCCCACGTGGCCCGACAGCGCCGACGGTCTCAGGTTCGGCTACATGGAGA
>JBBSPO010000167.1:0-8399 GCA_038258695.1 Gemmatimonadales bacterium
AATCGCGCGACTTCGCGCGCCTGCTGATATTGCGGATCGTCGGGGCTGGTTCGCGCGCTGCCAAAGATCGATACACCTTTCGTGACATGAGCCAACGCGTCAAACCCTTCAATCACCTCGCCGAGGATGCGCATGGCGCGCCACGGATCGGTTTGCGTGAAGCGGTCACCGCGCTTACTGCCGTGCAGCATCTCGCCGTTCTCACCGAGACGCGGCATGTTTCGGATCGCATCGTCAACTTCGCGCCGGCGCCGCTCCACGCGATTACCCTTCGACGCGAACTCGTCACTCGCTGGTTCGCGTCCTGCGGCGCGATGCCCTTCTTCCGTTCGTTTCTTGAAACCGGCCACCGAATCATATTCAGCCTTGGATCGAACGGCCGGCGAGGCGGGCTTTCCAGTGACGGTGCGCGGCCCTTTGCTGCGGCGCGGTGTGGATTGCGTGGTCTTCGTGGACTCGGCAGCCTTCGTGGCCTTGGCAGCCTTCGTGGCCTTGGAGGGCTTCGAAGCCTCCGAGGTCTTCGCGGACTTGGAAGTCTTGGAGGTCTTCGAGGTCTTGGCAGGCTTCACAGGCTTGGGGGACTTGGCGCTCGATCGGGCGGCAGCGGCCTGGGTCGGCGCTTTTTTGGCAGGACGAGCCATATGGCGTGGGTCGGAGGATCAACGCGTCGTATAAATCGACACAACAGTGCAAGCTACGCCCTTGCGACTTGGGCGCGCCACCGGGTCGCGCCATGAACTCAGCGCACGATACGCTGCTGCTCATCGTGGCCGATGGCGTGCGCCCGGATGTGCTGCGCGCAGCATTGCAGGCCGGCGAACTTCCGCACCTGGCCGCACGGGCCGCGCGTGGCTCATTTACCGAGGTGTCCAGCTGTTTCCCGTCGGTCACCGGTCCAGCGTACGCGCCGTTTCTCATGGGCAAGTTTCCGGCGAGCGTGGGGCTGCCAGGTTTGCGTTGGTATGACCGCAGTCGTTCGCGCGCATCGTGGCCGTCGTACGCGCGCAGCTACGTTGGGCCGGAAATTCGCCTGTTGGATGACGACCTGGATCTGGTCTCCAAAACAATTCTGGAACTGGCCACGTCGAGCATTGCCGGGTCCACGCTACTTGGTCGCGGCGCCCGTGGGGCGCGTCATCCGGGGCGCGGCTGGATCTGGGCGGCGCGTGCGTTTTTGCCGCACTTTAAGGGTGATCTTGACGGTTGGCGTCGTGTCGAGCAGATGGTTGTCGATCGCGTACTGCGTCATTCGCAACGCGATCGTCCACAGTTCGCTGTGATGTCGTTCCTGACGCCTGACAAGTACGCGCATGCGTTCGGCGCGCAGTCTGCAGCGGTACGACGGTCGCTGCAGGATGTTGACCAGTTTGTTGCGGCGGCGGAGCAGATCGCGCGCCGCGATGGATGGGAGCATAAACTGCATGTTTGGTTGGTGGCCGATCACGGCCATGCAGACGTGACCAACCATGATGAGCTTTCTGACGCCATGCGCGACGAAGGCTATCGTGTACTGGCGCATCCAAAGATCTGGGTGCGCAATCCGGAAATCGCGCTCATGGTGGGTGGCAACGCCATGGCGCACGTATACCTGGAACCGCATCACCGCACGCGACCGTGGTGGCCTGCGCTGAGCGACCGATGGGAAGCGGTGCATGAACTCTTGCTCAGGCGACCGAGTGTGGACCTGGCCGCCGTGGCGATCAACGATCACACGGTACGCGTGAGTCATGAGCTCCGCGGCAGCGCCACCATAACACGCACGCGCGGCGAGGGTCCGGATACGTGGAGCTACGTGCGCACAAACGGTGACCCGCTGGGACTGGGCATCGATCTGCACAACACCACGTCCGTGCAGACGCACGCGGCCTGTGCGACCACCGACTATCCCGACGCCGTGGTTCAACTGGCCGACGTGGTGCCCTCAGCGCGCGCTGGTGACATCATGCTTTCGGCGACACCAGGGTGGGATTTGCGGGACAAATACGAACCCACGCCGCATCGGTCAACGCACGGTGCACTGCACCGCGAACAAATGATGGTCCCACTGCTCCTTGATGCGCCGGCGACGGGTACGCCGCGTCGCACTGCCGACGTTATGCCAAGCGGCCTGGTACGCCTGGGGTTGCAGGTGCCGCAAGGGCTGGACGGCGTGAGCTGGTTGTAACGGCCTCGCTACTCGCTGCGATTGCGACTGCGCTCAGTATCAAACCCTTCGGGATAGCGTCGCTTGAGCTTCGCGATGTTGTGCTCGGCGATCTCGGTCATGTCAATGTCGAGAACGGTGGCGAACGCGGCGATGTACCACAGACAATCGCCGAGTTCCTTGACCATGGCATCGCGATCGAGCGGCGTGTCATGGAAGAGGTGTTTTTTGATGAGTTCCGCGGTTTCGCCTGATTCGCCGGTCAGTCCGAGGGCGGCGTTGGCGAGTTGCTGTTCATGCGTGCGATCGCGGCCGAGTGTGCGGGCGGCGAGCGCCTGGTAGTCGGAAAAGTTCATTCGGCAAGATAACCGCTGAGGCGCGTTGGTGGCTTGTGGTTGGGGGTGTTTTTTTACCACAGAGGCGCGGAGGCGCAAAAAACAGCAACAGATTTTTTTGGTGGGGCGGTTGCTGTCCCACCCATAAAATCTTTTCCGCTACGCACCAACAGTTGGTGACGAGCGCGCGGTTCTCCGTGCCTCTGCGACTCTGTGGTCCCGCTGTTGTTGTCAAGCATGGACGGGATAAACAAACGGCCACCCCAATTGGAGTGGCCGCTCGATTGTAATGCTCCGCGTTCAGCAGTTTACAGCGGTGAGCACGGTGCCTCGAGTCCACGCGCGGTGCACTCGCCCGCGGGAACGATCATGTTCTCGAAGCGGGTGTCGCCAGCACGATCCTGCGGGAGGTCCTGCGTACGATCGTAGCGGCGCGCATCAATCCACCGCGTGCCCTGTGCCCACATGAGTGAGTACAGGCGGTTGTACAGCAGCTCGGTGACAAACGCCGCGTCAGCGCCACCGGCGTTGAGCGATGTTGGCGCCAATCCACCGGAGTTTACGCGCACGAGATTGAGGTCATCAATCGCGCCCGGTCGCGCACCGGTGTTCCAGCGGATTTCCGCGCGCAACAACAACAGTTCTTCGTTGTTGATCCACGGGATTGGTGCACCGAGATTGGCCGTGGCGCGATTGGCGCCGGTGTTGTAGAGCGTGGGCTTGTGCGTACCGGTCAGGTCGTTGAGGTTCACGGTCCTTCCCGCAGCAGTGACCTTGCGCGTAAGCCGATCATCAGGCTCACCGTTCGCCTTCTGTTGAGCACCCGACAGCAGACTCGGGTGCACCCACAACCGTTCGTTGGTCAGTGGCTCGGACACCGGGTTGGTTGGTTCACCGGCCGCGGTCGAGTAGCCGTAGTTCACGCCCGTAGCGAGCGAGTTCGGCAAACCGGCAGCACTCACAAATGACGCATTGATCGCGGTGCTCGCCTGCGCCCAGCACGCAGCACAGTTCACGAACGTTGCCCGATGCACAAGAATTTTGGCGGACAAGGCGCGATTGAACTGCAGGAACGTGGCCGGAGTGGAGAAACCAGTGAAGCCGGCCGGCACGGTAAACGGAAACGGTGTTGACCCAGCCGCCGCCAAATCCGCTGCCGCCTCTTCCATTAACGCGCTCGCTGCTTCCATAGCGGCAGAAAAGCTCACAAACGGCGCCGGTTCATCGTTGATGGAACGATCAACGTCAATCGGGATGCCGAGATCACCTGTGCGCACCGCAAGGCGATGGATGTGCCATGCTTTGAGTGTCTTCGCAAAGCCCGCCGACGCACTCACCTCAGCCGGTGTCATACCGGTGGCCACCGGCAATGCCGTGAGATACGTGTTGATGGTACGAATGGCTGCGTACGGACCGGTCCAGATACCCGAGTTGCGGCCTGTTGGATCGGCCGGACCACGAATCTGTTCGCCCGTTTCGCGTGGGTCGTTGCCCAGCAGGTTGTAGCCTTCGCGTCCATACAGCGCGTAAAACTGAATTTCCGTGCCGATGTCGTTGAAGGACTGCGCGAAGATACCTGTCGCTGCACGCGCTAAAATCGTGCGCGTAGGAGAGGCGGTGAGTGTTTCTACGGTCGGCGCGTTGGTGTTGGTGACATCAAAATCCCCGCACGCTCCAAGGGAAAGGACGCCAGCCGCAATAGCCGATCCGAGCAACACCCGGATACGCGGACCCGATGATCGGGTCACTTCTGTGGTCGGAATCATCAGAAACCCAGGGTGATGTTAAAGAAGAAGCTGCGGCTCGGCGGATAGGCACCGATATCGAGATTGTTTCGAATGGCCGCGGCACCGAAGTTTGCCACTTCCGGATCAAGTCCGGTGTAGTTGGTCCACATCCACAGGTTACGTCCGGAAACACTCAAGCGCATTGTCTCAACGCCGGCGCGCATGACGCTGCTGATCAGGCGCTGGGGGACATCCACAGCGACGTTGATTTCGCGCAACTTCACAAAGCTGGCGTCTTCGATGTACGGCGCAATCACACCGCGCAGATAACCCTGGTAGCGCGCCACACCGGCGGGCGTGCCCCAGTCTTCCGCGGTACGCGCATCGTCCATGAGATACCGCGTGAGGTTGATCACATCACCACCCTGCTGCCAGTCAAAAACGACATTCAGCGACAACCGCTTGTACGAAATGTCGTTGACGAAACCGACGCGGAAGTCAGGATTGGTGTTGCCCAGCTGCGACAGTGCCGCGGCGCGGTTTCCTGCTTCGTCAAAATCGAAGCCCACCAGCTGGGTGATCGGTTGACCGACTTCAATACGCGTGCGGCCCAGGTTACCAAAGCCAGACGCGGCCGGGAAGAACGCGGGAAGGCCGGCCAGATCAACCACCTCATTGGTGTAGCGCGTGAACGTTCCGCGCGACACCCACTGGGTGTTGCTGGTTTGTACCGGCGTGTAGCCAAGGCCGATTTCCAGTCCCTGATTGTTCAACTTTCCACCGTTGAACACCTGACTGGTGAAGCCTGACGACGGTGCCGGAACGCGTGTGAGCAAGAGGTTGGTGGTGTTGCGCGAGAAATAAGTGAACTCCCACGTCAGCCGTCCGTTGAGGGCACCACCATCAATACCGCCTTCGATTTCCTGCAGACGCTCAGGTTCCACACCGTCAAAGCCTGCTGCTGTACCGACGGTCACACCCTGCTGTCCGCCCAACTGCGGCGTGCCAAGCGTGGTGAACTTCTGACCAAAGAGCGGCTGATTGCCCGTCTCGCCATAAGCGGCGCGCAGCTTGATTTCGCTGCCCTCGCCCAAGACGTCAACAAATCGGTAGGACGCAGCGACCTTGGGGAAGATAAAGTATTTGTCGATATCACCGTTCACACTGCTGCGTTCGGCGCGCAAGCCGGCTTGCACCAGCAGCCTTTCGTCAAACAAGCGAACCTCTTCCTGCGCATACAGCGCTACCGTGCGCTCTTCGTTCAGGAACTCGTTGGCAGCAATGTTTGTACCCTGATTCACGTTGCGCTGGCCAGGCAGCAGGTTCTGTGTGCGAATCTGAAACGTTTGCAGCGAGCGGTCTTCATACTGCATACCAAACGAGGTGGACGCGCTCCAACCACCACCAGACGTGTAGGTGTGCAAGCCGTTCACATTCCAGTTGAAAAACCGGCTGCGCCCACCACTCTCAATCGATTCACCGCTCAGTGCCTGCGGCTGCTCAAAGAACAGGTCATTGGGCGACCATACATTGTTGCTCTGATTGAAGACATCAAGTCCACCGCCCGCTACAAGCCGAAGTGTTTGCGACGGTGTTTCGAGTGCGTTCCAGCCAATCGTGGTGCCGCCAGTGAAACGATTGGTCTCTTCCTCATTGACACCGAGCTCGGTGAGCTGCAGCGGGTTGGACTGGACGCCAACGGTTGGCGCGATGAATGTCCCATCGTCATTCCGGCGATCGAAGCTGACAAAGCTTGGGATATAAGCGATCGCGTAGCCGTGACAGCCGAAGTTGTTGCAGTTGTTGTTCCAGCCGCGCGCGTTCGCGTTGCGTGCATACACACTGGAAACACGCACATCAATCTTGTCGCCCAGATTCTGATCGACATTGACACGCAGCGATTGACGCCCCGCGCCAGTATTGATTTCGGTGCCCTCTTCGCGGCGATTGCTGGCCGAGATGAAGTAGCGCGTGTCGGCGGAACCACCGCTCAGGTCAGCAATGGTTTCGTATGACAGATCGCGCTGGGCATAGACCTGCTCCATCTGATTAAAATACGGATTGGGATTGTCGGCGAAGAACGGTGCCGCCGCCTGCCCAAACCGCGCAACCGCAGAGTCCTGCGTCCAGCGACGTTCTTCGAGCAAACGCAACGGTGAGTTGACACCGAAGCGCTGCGTCACATTGACTTTGGGTGCACCAGCCTGACCGCGCGTCGTGGTGATGACCACCACGCCATTGGCCGCCTTTGACCCGTAAATGGATGAGGCCGCGGCACCCTTGAGCACTTCGATGGACGAAATGTCGTTGGGGTTGAGGTCGGCGATGCGATTGACCGCGTCGGCCTCAAGCGTGGCGCTGGCTGCATTGTTGGCCAGACCGCGTCCGCTCGGAATGCTGGCGTTGGAGTAGATGACACCGTCAACCACATACAGCGGATCAAATCCGCCGAGGATGGTGCCGTTGCCGCGGATCTGCATCTGAATGCCGCCACCCGGCGCGCCGGAGTTCGACTGCAGATTCACACCCGTAATCTTGCCCGTGAGGGCGTTGAGCACCGTTGGTGACGAGACGCGAGCGACGTCTTCGCCGGAGACGTAGGCAATAGCTGTTGGCGCACTCCGTCGTTCGATCGTGGTGGCCTGACCGGTGACCACGACCTGGCTCAGATTGAAGACGTCAGCTTGCAGCGAGAAGTTCATCGTGGCGGTACCCGCGGGTACCACCACTTCGGTACGCGCATAGCCCAGCGCGCGGGCCTGCAAACGTACCTCGCCAGTGGGGGCACTGATGCTGTAGCGGCCGTCTTCGTCAGAGCGGACCTGCGCGGTTGGCGCGCCGCCCACCACGTTGATCACCGCGAAGGCGATTGGCGTATCGGTGCCGCTCTTGAGCACCCGACCAGTAATGCGTCGGTCCTGTGCGAGCAGCACTGCCGGCACCATGAGCAGCGCCATGAGGATGCTGAGTCGGGACCGCCATTGCACGCGAAAGCGCACGATATCTCCTTGGCAAATAGAGTGAATCAGATGACTGGGCAGTCGGCTGCGGCGGGAGTACGTATGCGACTCATAATGCAGGCAGCATTGAGTGAGTACGTTTACGGATCAACCGCGACCGTTCTGTCATCGCCATCTTCGCGCTGGTGCAATGAATACGCAAGAGGGTTGAATGCCCGGAATGTGACAGCGGTCATGTTTTTAAAAAGATTACCACGTTTGGTGAGTCTCGCATTCTTCCGGTACCGGTACGGGTACCGAGCCCTGCGCTGGCGTCGAAGTGCCCGACGCCACTAAGCTTCCGCATGCCATGGATTCGACTTGTCGCTTCGCTGACCTTTCGAGCAATCATTAACCCGGCGCTCAGCGTTGACCTGCTGCGCGTGGCGTGGCGGTTTCGTGTCCGCGGGTGGTGGCATCGGTTTCCGTTTCTGCCTGTCCCGTCGCTGCGCTACGTGCGGTGGCGCATGTACACGGCGTACGGCGATGAACAGGCTATTCCACCTGTACAGGACGTGATCGCCTACGCGCGCTGGACCGGTCGGCAGCCCTGAACGTCGCGACAGGCTTTCGCACCCGCCTTGAAGGACAGGCCTACGGTCTGGGGTTCGACCTCGTGGGCGTGACAGATCTCGGCGAGCCGGCCAGCGTGGCGCACTTTGACGCCTGGTTGGAGGCCGGCCATCACGGCAGCATGGACTACATGGCGCGTGGTGCCGAGTTGCGGCGGAATGCGCGTCGTCCGCATCCCGGTGCCACGCACGCGATTGTGGTAGGCATGCATTATGGGGGGGGGACGCCATCCGGACCGGTGGCGCGTTATGCACGTGGCGATGACTATCACGAGCTGATGCGTGGCCGGCTGCGTGAGTTGCACAGCTGGCTGCAGACGGAACTTGGGGTCGCAGTGGATGCGCGTCCGTATGTGGACAGTGGGCCACTGCTGGAGCGCGATCTGGGCCAGCGTGCCGGCATTGGCTGGATTGGCAAGAACACCTGTCTGATCAATCCGCGGCAGGGCTCGTGGTTTTTTATTGGTGCGCTGGTGGTGGATGTGGCGTTGCCTATTGATGCGCCGTTTGCAGCCGATCATTGCGGTACATGTACGCGCTGCCTGGACGCCTGTCCCACTGATGCGTTTGTCAGTGCGCGGGTGCTCGATGCAACGAAGTGCATCAGTTATCTGACCATTGAA
>JBBSPO010000168.1:0-8373 GCA_038258695.1 Gemmatimonadales bacterium
AAGCGAGTGCAAAAAAATGCGCGCGATCGTTGAGTTCCAGCTGCGCACCAGCCAGCCGCTGGTAGGCTTCGTGCACAAGTTCCGTGGGTTGCAGCGTGTGGCCATCTGCTTCCGACCGCATGCGGTTGGCTGCGACACGACGCAGCTCATCGTACACCAGTGGCAGAAGGTGATTGACCGCATCGGCATCGCCAATGCGCCACTGCTGGATGAGCTGCGTGATAGTTGTATGGGTGTGTTCCATGCTCAAACGTACCGGTCGTGGCACCGATGCGCGATACGCCCGAAATACGCATCAGGCGAGACGCATCAGGCGAGACGCATCAGGTGCTACGCCCTCAGCACCTCAGGCAGCACCTTTGCAAACGCGCGCATCTCATCGGGTGTCCCAACACTTACGCGCACCCACGTGTTGTAGGGCGGGAACGCGCGACCAACCAGAAATCCTCGCGCCTCAAACGCGGCACGCACACTGTTGGTTGGCTGTTGCGCATCAAAGAAAATAAAGTTTGTCTGCGAGGGTGTTTGCGTGCGTCCCGTGCTGGCAATGGCCGAACGCAGAATCTCACGCGCTTCGGTATTCTGCTGCACACAATAGCGCGGCCATTCCTCATCGTTGATGGCCGCAATGGCCGCACGAGCGCTCAGTGCGTTGGGCGCTCCGGTCCTGAAACCTTCCAGCCGAGCGATAACATCAGGCTGCGCCACCGCAAACCCAATGCGACAGCCGGCGAGCCCGTGGATCTTGGACGCGGTGCGCAACACAATCACATTGTCGCCCTGCATGACCAAATCAATCATGCTGCGATACGACGTATCAGTGACGTACTCGTGATACGCTTCATCAACCAGCACCGTGGTGCGTTTGGCCGCGCTGCGCACAAACTCGCGCAAGGGCGCATTGGGCATGAGCGCACCCGTGGGATTGTTGGGATTGCACACAAACACCAAACCGGTTTTTGACGTGATGCGTGTATCCATCGCGTTCAGATCGTGCCCGTGCGCGGGATTCAGTGGCACCTTGTGCACCGTGCGTCCCATGTGCGTACCATAGCTGGCCAGCGTTTCAAACGTTGGGTCGGCGGCCACGAGCTCTTTTCCATCCATCCCAAACGCGAGTGCCGCGGTACAAATCACCTCGTTCGAACCCTGTGTCACCATCACATACTCGGTCGGCACTCCAACATGCTTTGCGTACGTCTCTTTGAGCAGTGCAATAGCCGGACTGCCGTACTTGTTATGTTCGTCCCACGCGTCCATCATAGCCTGCTTGGCGCGCGGCGACATACCATACGGATTCTCGTTGGACTGCAACCGCACCGCACCAGCCGCCGCACGCTCGGCGGCCACCTGCTGAGCGTACGCGTGCAGGTCGTTGGGTGCGGCGGACACTGCACTGCGACCGAGTGCTTGCAACGCCGACGGAACGAGCAGCGCGCCGCCCACACCCACGGAGGTTGTACGGAGCCACGCTCGACGGGAAAGCGGAGAAGTCATGCACGTAACCTCAGCGAAGGGGACACAACCCGGTGGTCGCCAACAGGGACGGCCACGCGCAGGAGGCGGCGCGGGCCCCGGCTAATGTGCAGCTGTATCCACCCGCCCGCCAGCCTCACCGGATAGCAGGTACGCCAGCACGTCCTCGGCGCTGTACGATTCCCGGTCGCCCATAAACTGCCCGATATTGGCCAGCTCGTCACCGCTCGTCACCAGCGCCGGCTCCTTGAGCAAGGCGCCGCGCACCTGCGGCATACCCACCGTCGACACGAGTCCGTTGCAAATGCACTGCCGGCCCACCGTTGCTTCGACCGTGCCACCTTTTCGCACATGATCAGCCACCGGCTCGGCTGGACAGCGGTCTCCCACTCGTCCATCCCCGCGCTCGTACGGCGTGCGCAGATAGCCCAGGTCACAGATGCGCTTGCGCGCGAGCTCTGCGGTTGGCGCATCGGGCAGCGTCACCACTTTGAACGGATAACCCGTGGGTGACGCTCGCGGATCGGTGGTGATGCGCAATGTGCGATTACGCGCGCCCGCCAACACCGCCTGCCGAATCGCCGGATCAAAGCCCGACTCGTTGCAATACGCGAACAGGGTGCCCACTTGCACACCAGCAGCGCCCAGTGCGAGCGCTTGCTGCACATGGGCCGGAGAACCGGTGCCACCAGCCAACCAGAACGGGCGGCCGAGCGCGCGCACTTTCTCCAGATCGGCCAGGTCACGTTCACCGTACACCGGTTCGCCCGCATCGGTGAGCGTCATCGCACCACGCGGCGGTGCGTTGTGTCCACCGGCGGTGTGACCCTCCACCACAAAGCCGTCTACAAAGCCCTGTGCTTTGCGCGCCAGGTTTGTGGCCAACGCATCGGATGAGACGATCGCCAAAAACTGTGGACGACGCAGCGGTCGTGTGATATCGGCACCGTGTTCGGCGGGATCAAACGTGAGCGCGTGTGTACTGCCGGGCGTTGCGCCTTCCACGTCAAGCGTCAAACGAGCGGGCTGATGCAGCGCCAACGCATCGAGGGCTGCGGGAATCTCGCGCGGAATGCCCGCGCCCATGAGCACGTAGTCTACACCGGCGAGCATGGCGCCGTAGAGTGACGCAAGATTGGGCAGCTGCAGTTTGGTGAGCAGATTTACCCCCACCACGCCGTGATGTCCCTCTTTGGCCAGAAACACTTCCACAAAGTTGGCCAGCATGGTGAGCTGCTGGCGCTCAACGCTCATGGTCTGCTTGTACAACGGCACCAGCACGTACGGCACGCCCGGATCACGTCCACCAATGCGGAAATAGCGATCACGCACTGCGTCGGCGACACCGGGAATGGGGAACGCTTCCATGGCGCGTCGCATGTCGCCGTCGGCGTCACCGTCCTGCAGTCGGCGTGCGAGCACCGTATCGATCGCTGTACCCGAAACAACGCCCAACTGTCCGCGCAACGACACGGCGCGCGCGAGACGCCAGTTGGACACACCCACTCCCATACCGCCCTGAATAATCATCGGGCGGGGACGTTGAAGCGGTCCGGCTGCACCGCCGGCCGCATGTGAAGCAGCGTGCATCATGAATGTTCGGCGCGTAGCCGCATCGCCGAACGCCATTTGGCACACGTGCGACTCGGCTTGTCAGTGATGACCGAATCATGACGCGAACGGTTGCTGACGTCTGTCGGGGACTTTCGTCGCGCGTGTCGGGCGAGTCCCTACAGCGTACCGCAGTGATGCATTACAACGGTTGCGGTGTCGGCAGCATATTTCTCGGATTGCTCATGGATTGAGGCTGAACTGAAATGGCTGCTGCACCAGCTGCTTCACTTTACGGCCACCCACTTCGGCCGGACGGTAACGAATGCGTGCAAGGGCGCGTCGCACCGCGTTGCTGAACAGTTCATGATCAGAGTGCAGCACCGTGAACGTGCTCATGTCAGCGTAGCCACTGGTGTCAACCACAAACGATGCCATCACCGTGCCTTCCACCTGCGCGGAACGCAGCATCTCGGGGTACACCATGTTCGCAGCGCCAGCCATCGCGGCTGGCTTTTCCACTTCGTACACAAAGTATGGTGTGTCACCCTGCAGCAGCTGTCGCTGTCCACCGGCCACGCCGTTATCGCGTCCACCACGCTCGCCAACAGCCGTGAAATCCGCCGCATTCGTCACGGCTCGCGTCAGATCAATCTCCGGTATTTCAAGCGGGATGATGTCGGGTGCTTGCAGTGTCTGAAATCCCTTCGCGACGGGTGCTGCCACAACAATATCGGGCGGGGGGGGCGCTTGTTCAGGCTTGGGCGGGAGTGGTTCTTTGGCCACTTCAATAAACTCAATTACCTCGGGCGTTTCATTGATCATTTCCTGCCCCGCATTTGCCGTTGCCACCACCAGCGCGACCACTACGGCACTGTGCAGCACAATGGAGACGATGCCGCCTCCGGTACGCTTGGTTGTTGTGGCCTGTGATTCGAGCAGATTGTTGAACATGGCGTCCACCCTCCAGAAGGGATGAACAGCGAGCTGGCCCCGCTGTTCATCTCCATGGT
Source organism: Gemmatimonadales bacterium (assembly GCA_038258695.1). GTDB lineage: Bacteria > Gemmatimonadota > Gemmatimonadetes > Gemmatimonadales > Gemmatimonadaceae > JAABRT01. The sequence goes on from JBBSPO010000168.1 coordinate 4,041, forward strand.
GCAACCCAATGATGACGTGGTCATGTTGCGCGCATTACGAGTTGATGAAGGCCGCATTAGCGTTTGCCTACTGGGTGTCCCCCACCTCGCGCCACGCCGCGACGATCGCATCGGCCGACACCTCAATGTCCGCAGCAGTCGTTGCCCCTGACGTCACGGAAATGCGCATCACCCATTCGCCGTGCCAGTGCGCGCCACCGGCAAACAGCACTCCACCCGACTGCACTTTGCTGATCACCGCTTCCGTTGCCGCTTTGCGCGCATCGGCATCACCAGCGCCAAAGTTCACGATCACCTGATTGAGTACCACGTCATTTATGCACGCCGGGCTCCGCTCGCAGTCGCTCCGCCATGTGGCGCGCGTACATACAATGGTTTGCAATCAGCGACGCAACACCCTGTCGTCCCAGTGTGCGAAGCATCGCCCACACCGGGATGCCTCGCGCGCGACGTGACAGTTCCGGAACCAGCGCCGACGGCACACGATCACCCGCTGCAATCATCGGCAGATAGCTCGACCACTGCGTCATCGCGCGTTGATGCGCCTCGCGGTCCCGCACGATGGCAAAGCCGCAATCGTAGGGCACCTGCAGCCACTTGTGTCCATCGGTGCACCACGAGTCTGCCAACTCCACGGCAGTTGTGAGGTGCCGCAGCGACGGCGCCGCGCGCGCCCACAACCCAAAGGCGCCGTCCACATGCACCCACGCACCAGCGGCCTTGGTCAGCGCAATGATCTCGTCAAACGGATCGAATGAGCCCGTATTGATCTGACCCGCCGTCAGGATGACAATCTTTGGTCCGCTGCGCTGTGAAATCACTTCGCGCAATGAAGACGCCAGCATGCGGCCCTGATCATCGGTGGCGATTTTGTGCACCCGATTGTAGCCAAAGCCGATGAGCTGCAGCGACGAGAAGAGCGACGAATGCGCGTCGGCACCGATAAACACCTCCACCGGCGGCGCACCAAAGAGACCGTCCGCATCGGGATCCCAGCCAACGTTCAACAGCACGCGTGTGCGTGCGGCGGCCAGGCAGATCGCATTGGCCACGGTGGCACCCGTCGCAAAGCCCACACTGCTTTCGCTCGGCAGGTCCAGTATTTCGAGCAGCCAGCGCTCCGCCACCTCTTCAATCGCTGCCGCCGAGGGCGTTGGCGTGTGGTAGCCGGCGTTCTGCCCCCAGGCCGAAACCAGCCAATCGGCCGCCACGCCAGCCGGATGCGAAGCGCCCATCACCCAGCCGAAGAAGCGCGGACCGGTAATCGGCATCAGCCCCGGTTCGGCTATCTCCACCAGCTGCTCAAGCATGGCGTCGGGAGCGACGCCCGATTCAGGCAACGGCGCCATGGCGCGATCCCGCGCCTGTGCATAGCTCTCGGCCGGGTTCGCCGGTGAATCGGCGCGCGCGCTGCGATATCGCACCGCGTGATCGAGGGCCTGGGTAAAGAGCGTCGTCAGTTCTTCGCCTGTCGGGATCCGTGGTTCGTCGCGTGATGGTTGCAGAGCGGGAGGTGAGGTGTGCATTTTCGCAAAGGTGTACGTGGACGTGTGTGGGCATTGCGTGGGCTGGGGCGAACAGCAGTGGTGCCTGAGGCTCATCACCGTGCAATGCATGCGCGGCGGCAGTGGAAACAACGACATCGAGGTGCGCTGCGATAGGGGCACTGCGTGATGGTGGGTGAAGTCAGTGTCCTGAACAAACTCCGGTCTCCAGTGCCTATTTCATTTCGCTCAGCGGTGCTTGCCTGCATCTGCCTTGCCATAACCAGCGCGTGCGCGGCCGATCCGGGCGATCGCCCTGTTGGGCGTGACGCCGTTGGGCGTAGCAAGGTGAACGGGGTCACCATTGTGAACAACCCCGCCCTGCGTGGTGCCGCACCAACGCTCACCCTGAGCGATTCGGTGGTGCGCGACATCGGGGGATTGAAGGAAAACGCAGCTGACGAGTTCAATCACAACAACGGATACCTGTCCGGTGTGGCGCTTGCTGATGGTGTTCTCGGCGTGATCGACCAGTTTCGCGTTCATCTCTTCGACTCAACGGGGCGACGGGTTGCGGTGGTTGGACGCGCGGGACTCGGTCCGAATGAGTTCGCCGGACTGGAGCGGATCTGTCGCATGCGAGGCGACACGATGATCGTATTTGATCAACGCCGGGTGAGCGTAGTGAGTGCGCAAGGCGAGATCGTTCGTCAATCCACGATCGCTGACCTCAACCTGCCAGCCACTGGCTGTTTTGACGACGGCACCATTGTCACACAAAGTTTTTCTGCAAGACCATCAGACACGGAACGGCTGTCGTACGCGGTGCGTCGACGCACTGACGGCAGCGTGGTTGATACACTCGGTGCCTTTCCGCTGCTGGAGTACCGTGGCGTGGCACAGTACATCATGCTGCACGCACACGGACAGTTTCTCTACGTGAGCGACCCGCGCCAGTCCGACATTCGACGCTATCGGCAGGACGGGTCGTCCGACCAGATCGTTCGCCTGGCCGACGAACCGCGCCCCATGGATGCGAACAGCGCGCAGCAGTGGCTCAGCGGCGGCGCGCCGATGGCCGCTGCAGACAACGGCGGTACGGGATTCGCCAACGGCACCAACAAAGTGATGTGGCCATTCTATCGCGCGCTAAAAATTGATGGCACCGGGCGGCTGTGGGTCCGAAGTTTTCCAGACGATGACACCGCACCCGATCGCTGGACTGTGTACGACACCAGCGGCGCACTCAGCGGCCGTCTCGACATTCCACGCAGTCCGCCACGCGTGATTGCCAATCCCCGTGCGGGCGCTCCGGCAACGTTCCCTGGACAAGCACCCGAACTGATTGACGCGTTTGGTGACTATGTGATACTGCTTGAGAAAGACAGCGAAGGCGCCATGCATTTCGTGACGCGGCGCATGCTGCCGATCAACCAGAACACTGTGCCGTGAGGTGCGCTTAACCCATCGTGCGCATTGCGCGGGGCGATAAGTGCACCACCGGGTATTCGCCTATTTCGACTCACTTCGACGCACCAACTGCACAGCGTAGATGTCGGTCGCTTCGGCGTCAGCAATGCTTCGCCTTATATAGAGCTCATTGGCCGACAAAAAGTGCCAGCCAAGTTCGAGCACGCGCTCCGCGAGCACGCGTCCGTCTCGTGTATCAAAGGCGGTGAGGACCGTTACTGCGAGCGGTACCTTCAATCCTTTCGGCTGGACTGGCGACGAGCGCGATTTTTGGTCGGTGAAGTACTGTGCTTTGGGGTTGGCACGATAGGTGAGCAGCAAGCCCACGGTGTCGGAATGCCAACGCACGGCATATGTTTTGGGGCGCATTGGCCCGGTCCACGGCAGGCCGTCTACGGGTTCATCCCACGGCGTAAACCAGTCCGCTGCAATTCGCAGCCGTCGGAATGCTCGGCAGGCACTATCCGCGACCACAACCTCCGGCCGATTGGACATGGCGATGAGTGCTCTGTCGCCCCGAACGGAGAGCATTTGCGCGATTGGGTCTCTGAAGAATGCTGAGGCGTTGGCCTCAGGCTGGTGCAGCCGGAATAGCGTTCGTACGGTGTTGCCGCTGCTGTTTCCGGCAAACACGCCAGCGATCCGCGCTCCATCAACGAGCTGGATCCCAGCCATCATGATCTCGTTGTTGCACACACCAATACCAGCTACAAGTCCAGGCAGCGGAGATGTGACCCCGGCCATTCCACTCGTGGACAACTGTTTGGCGCGCGCGAGTGGCCAGGATCCCGCCACAATGCCGCCTGCACCATCGGAACCGAGCAGCAAAAATCCTCTCAGCTCATTGGGACCAGCGCCCGTGCGCACAAGCTCGCGTACACGGCGCAGCGAGGAATCAATCAGCAGCAGTGCAGCATTGTCACCCTTTGCGAGCGGACCGGCTACGATCTCACCGGTATTGAGCCGTTCGAACTGCGTGAGCGTATTACGACGGAACGACAGTGATGAATCATGCAGCGTCGCAGTTCTCGTCACTTCGAGCACAAACTGCGGTTGCTCCGGCGTGGATGACATGTCGCAGGCTTGCACAGCAACAACAAGTGCGAACGTGAACCAGTGTTTGACGCGCGTGAGTATTGACACTGTTCAATGGGGCTGAAATGCGGTCAGGGTTTAATCAGATCAAACTTTGATACAGACACCCGCCACGGGTTGGACACGGGACCCAACGGAATATTGACAGTCGTGTGCGACATGATCGACAACAACCGGCGGTGACGGAAGATTAAGCTTTCGTGTCCAGTTTCCGGAGCAATCGAATGTCTCCTACACTGAGGCTCGACCGTCTCACCATATGCAGCAGCTGTGGATGACGCTGT
>JBBSPO010000169.1:0-8282 GCA_038258695.1 Gemmatimonadales bacterium
AACAATAGCCGCCGAGCCGCCTGACGAGCCGCCCGGCACACGCGTGTGATCGAGCGGATGTTTGGTTACACCAAAGGCACTGTTCTCCGTGCTCGATCCCATCGCGAACTCGTCCATGTTCGTTTTCATGGGGATCACGGCGCCAGCCGCGCGCAGCCTGGCCACAACCGTGGCCTGAAACGGACTCACATACCCCTCGAGGATTTTAGATCCGCACGAGGTGGGCATGCTGAGTGTGGCGATGTTGTCCTTGATGGCTACGGGGATACCGGCCAACAGGTTTGCAATTGCGTTGACCTTTTTGCCGTCTCCCGGCGCCGCGTGGCTCGCGTCGCCACTGGATTCACTCTGCCCGGCCGAACCCTCTGACAACGCGTCGCGCGCACCATCGAAATCTGTGTAGAGCACCGCATTCAATCCGTCGGGACCCGCGGTGGTTGCAGCGTAGGCCAGAAGCGACGCCTCAAGCGCTGCGGCGCGAGGCAAGACACCGCTCGCGATATCTGCCGCCACATCGGCAACCGGGCGAGACAACAATGAAACATCGCTCATGCTTCACCCTCGTCGTCGGCACTCTCGGCGGTGCCGTGTGTTGACAAGCGTGGCACCAGGAAAAAGCCGTCCCGCATGCTGGGCGCAAAGGCGTCGCGCTCCCGATGCAAGGTGATTGGATTGGGCACATCTTCGCGCATACGCGTGCCGTGTGTCGCATCGGGATCGAGCGACGCCGCAGACACATTCACCTGCTGCAGCACGTCCATGTGCTCCAGAATGCCATTGAGTTCGCCTACCAGTGACGCGACCTGCGGTTGGCTCAGCCCCAACCGGGCCAGCGCGGCGACATGTCGCACATCATCTTCGCTAACGGCCACGTTACTCCCATCCCCGTTCGAGTTTTGCCTGCGAAATGACGAGTGTCTTGCGACCGATTTCCTCGTCGTCAAAATCAATGCGTACCTTGGCATCCCGCCCACTGCCACTGAACTCGGCGATCGTTCCCGATCCAAACTTGGCGTGCTTCACACGTTCGCCGATGCGCAGCTCCGGCATATCCTGCGATTCATCTTCCGCTGCAAAGCCTTCATCGGCGCGACCACTGCTCCAACCAGCGGGATCAATGCGGCGTCCGCTCGAACGTCCCGCATCAATCCGGCTCTTGCCATCGTACGCGTTCTTGCCAAAGCCGGCGCTGCCATACGGACCGGACGTCGTACGACGCAGTCCGCTGTTGCCGCTGCGTCCGCTGTCGCTGCCGCCGCCACGCCACGCACTACCGCCGCCGATATCGTCGGTATCGCCACCAAACGCTGACCGACCGCGACCTTCGAGTAGCACACGTTTGGTATCGGCACGCTTGATCATGTGCTTGGGCACTTCACGCAGGAAGCGCGACGGCATGCTGGCCATAAACTCGCCATTGCGGCGACGCTGTTCGGCGTGCGTGAGATACAGGGCGCGTTCGGCCCGCGTAACGCCAACGTAAAACAGCCGCCGCTCTTCTTCGAGCTGCGACGGATCTTCAGCGGCGCGTGCCAACGGGAAGAGACCATCTTCGAGACCGGTCACAAACACCAGCGGAAACTCCAGTCCTTTGGCGTTGTGCATGGTCATCATGGTGACCGCGTCGGCACTCGGATCGAGGGCATCAGTGCCGGCCACCAGTGTGGCCTGCTGCAAGAAAAGGTCAAGCGGTGTGAGCCCCACTTCCCCACCTTCGTCGGCCACGACCTCGGCTGCACCCGCAATCAGTTCACGCACGTTGTCTATGCGATCGAGCCCTTCCTGCCCTTCCGTGCGCAAATGATCTTCGTAGTGAATGGCTGTAACCAGGGCGCGCAGCAGTTCGTCGACAGACGCATCCACCGCCATGTCACGAAAGCGCGTAATCAGCGACACGAACTCATTGAACGCCGTACGCGCCGCGGGACGCGCGGCAGCTATCAGGTCAGCGCGCGATGCCGCATCAAACAGCGGGATGCGCTCGAGTTGCGCCGCTTCTGCCAGCATCGCGATTGTCGCGTCACCTAAACCACGACGCGGTGTTTGCACAGCGCGGCGAAACGCTTCGTCGTCCTGCGGGTTGGCCACCAGCTTGAGGTACGCCATAAGATCGCGTATTTCGCGGCGGTCGTAAAAGCGTACTGCACCCACCAGTCGATACGGAATGCTGCGGCGACGAAAGGCGTCTTCGAACGCGCGACTCTGCGAGTTGGTGCGATACAGTATCGCGCATTCGCGACGTTCCATACCAGCGCGCGCGGTGCGGTCGAGAATGGTTTCGGCCACAAAATCCGCCTCGTCCCGTTCATCCAGCGCACCCACACGCATCACCGTTTCGCCAGCCGGACGCGTGGGACGCAGCGTTTTTCCGCGTCGCTCCGTGTTGCCCACAATCACGGCGTTGGCAACGTCCAGAATCTGCGGGGTGGAGCGATAGTTCTCTTCGAGGCGCACAACTTTTGCGCCCGGAAAATCGCGCTCGAAGTCGAGAATGTTGCGGATGTCGGCGCCGCGCCACCCGTAGATGGACTGATCGTCGTCACCGACCACCAACACGTTCTGATGCGCTGCGCCGACCAATTGAATAAACCGATACTGCGCGCGGTTGGTGTCCTGATACTCGTCGACCAGGATATAGCGAAAGCGCCGCTGCAAATCGCCTCGCAACGCTTCGTTCTGCTCCATGGCGCGCACGGGCAGCACCAGCAAATCGTCAAACGATACGGCGTTGGCGCGCTGCAGCGCATCGTCGAGATCGGTGTAAATGCCGGCAACAGCCAGCGAAAATGGATCGCGTGCCAGCGTGGCGTACTCAGACGAACTCACGAGCGCGTTTTTAGCGTCTGAAATCGACGCCAGCACCGCTTTGGGGGCAAACTGTTTGGGATCCACACGGCGACGCTCCATCACGCGCTTGCACAGCGAAATGGAATCGTCTTCGTCGTAAATCGTAAACTGCGCAGTGCGACCAACAAGCGGCGCGATACGTCGCAAGAGGCGCGCGCCGAGGCTGTGAAACGTGCCGCTCCACATGCCCTTGGGTTCATGACCAAGCTGACGCGCAATGCGCTCCCGCATTTCGCCGGCGGCCTTGTTCGTGAACGTCACCGAAAGGATGGACGATGCCGGAATGCGACGCTGCGCAATCAGTCGCACGATGCGGGTTGTCAGTACGCGCGTTTTTCCGGAGCCAGCACCCGCCAGCACGAGCATCGGGCCATCGTCGTGCAACACCGCCTCACGCTGCGCGGGATTCAGTCCGTCAAGCGCGTGTCGCAGCTCCACCACGGGTTCGGCGGGTGGCTGATCAAAGAGAGAGCCGTAGGAAACAGAATTCATCCTTGCAAGGTAACGTCGAACGTCGCGCCTTGGTCGGTGTCCACCAGCACGAGCTGCCCACCGTGATTTTCCTCGACGATTCGCTTGGCCAGCGAGAGCCCGATTCCCCAGCCGCGTTCCTTGGTGCTGTAGCCCGCGTCAAAAATCTTTTTACGCAAGTTGCGCGGCACGCCCGGACCATCGTCAGCGACGCGCAAGCGCGCTCGCCCCTCGCCCAACGGTGTGGCGCTGATGATCACCGCACCGCCACGTCCACCCAGTGCGTCAATGGCATTTTTTACCAGCACCTCGAGCACCCACTCCAGCAACACACCATCACCGGCAATTTGCAGCGGTTCGTCAGGCCGGCTGTAGGTCACGGTGACCTTGCAGGCGAGCTTGGGCACACGCGCGGCAAAATAGGTGCCGATGCGTTGCACCATTTCGCCAAGCTCCACATTGTCCTTGCGAGGCGGACGACCAATGCGCTCAAAGCGGTGCGCGACTCGATCAAGCCGACGCATGTCGAGCTTCATCTGTTCTATGGCCCGGATCATCGTGGGACTCGGCGCTTCGGTTTCTTCGAGCAGCTCAAGCCAGCCACCAAGTGACGAGAGCGGTGTGCCCAACTGATGCGCCGACTCACGGGCCATGCCAGCCCACACCTTCTCCCGTTCGGCGCGTCCGCGTTCGCGCAGTCCCCACAAGCCAACCAGCAGCAAAAACCCAAGACCAGCGGCTTGCATGAGCGGAATGGTGGCAAGCCCGCGAACCAGTGGCGTGTCTCAAAAATGAATCGTGCTAACGCCGGGAGCGACGATGGGTGGGTTCACGGCGTCCAGCTCGCGCACGTACGCGAGCATCTGCTCACTTTCCCATTCCGCACTGAACGGCAAGTTAAACGTATCGGCGACCGCGCCCGAGGGATCGGTCAACACTTGTGGCACACCCGTTTCCTGCAGCTGACGGGTGAGCGTGAGCAGCGTCTCAATGCGCGAGCCTTCGGTGCTGTTGGTGTCAGCGATGGCGCTCAGGATTTCGGTTGACATGCGCACCTGCACCTGCGCCGCCCGACGCAATTCCCCAACGACTTGACGTGTGTACAACACGTACCACGCCAACAGCACTGCGACCGCCAGCGCGATGAGAACAAACGGCGGTGCGCGACGCGACATCTCAGCGCAGTACGTCGCGTCCCAGATACGGCTGCAGCGCGGCCGGTACCGTCACACTGCCGTCGGGCTGCTGATGCTGCTCAAGCAGCGCCGCAATAATACGCGAAAAGGCCAGCGCCGAACCGTTCAGCGTGTGCACAAACCGGGGCTTCTCACCGGCGGCCGCGCGATACCGGATGTTGGCACGACGCGCCTGAAAATCGGTGAACATGGAGCAGGACGACACCTCAAGCCATTTGCCGACGCCCGGCGCAAAGACTTCCAGATCGTACGTCATCGCACTGGAAAACCCCGTATCACCCGCCGCAAGCAGCAGCACGCGATACGGCAGCTCCAGCAACTGCAACATTTTTTCCGCGTGCGAAGTAAGGAGTTCAAGTTCCTGTCGCGAGTCTTCCGGCGTGGCGTAGCGCACCAGCTCCACCTTGTCGAACTCATGCACGCGCAGCAAGCCGCGCGTATCCTTACCCGCCGAACCCGCTTCCCGACGGAAACACGCGCTGAACGCCACAAAGCCGCGTGGCATATCGGCCGGCTCGAGAATCTCCTCACGATACAGATTTGTAATCGGGACTTCGGCCGTTGGAATCAGAAACAGATCATCCGACGGCACGGCGTACATGTCGTCTTCAAACTTGGGCAGCTGTCCTGTGCCGGTCAGGGTGGGACGATTCACCAGCAGCGGCACCCACAGCTCTTCGTATCCATGTTCGTCGGCGTGCGTGTTCACCATGAAGTTCATGAGCGCGCGAACGAGTCGCGCACCAGCGCCACGGTACACGATGAATCCGCTGCCTGCGATCTTCGCACCTCTGGGCAAATCCAGGAGACCGAGCTTTTCGCCGACTTCCCAGTGCGGCAGCACACCGCTGTCGGCCGCACGGGCTTCGCCCCAGGTACGCACAATCTGGTTGTTTTCCTCGCCACCCTCGGGGACTTCGTCCAGCGTGATATTTGGCAACTCCAGCAGGATCTGATTCACCTCGGCTTCCACCGACGTGCGCGTCGCGTCGAGCGCGGTGACCTGCTCCCCAATGGCTCGGCTCTCCGCCATGAGCTCTTCGGCCGGCTCACCAGCCTTGCGCAGCCGGGCCACTTCCTGCGTGACCTTGTTGCGCCGTGCCTGCAGCTCTTCAACGGCTCCAATGGCTTCGCGACGCTGCTTCTCGAGCGTTTCGGCACGGTCGAGCACCGGCGCGAGCTCTTCAAGTTTGCCGCGCCGCCGCATCGCCTCGCGGAGATGGGCCATGTGGTCGCGAAGGAGACGGATATCGTGCATGTGGGGAGTGGTTCAGTGCGTGGGCAGGGGCCGCCTAGTTGACCGGCAACCCTTCGGTCAGGTCGCGGTACCCGCAGTTTCGATTGAGCAGATAGCGTATGGTCGCGCGGCGACTGACCGCGTCGTACGCGATGAGCTCCAGCTTGCCGTACAGCGGATCGCCAAACACGCACGTCCCCGCCGAAAAACGAAACAGATAGGTCTCGCCTACGGCAATGACCTGCGCCGAATCATCGACGAACCCGTCAGTGGGCGCTCGCGCGAGCTCCGCAAAACTCGATCCGATGGACTGCAAGCCCACGGTCGTTGCGCCGCCAGGCGGATTGAGCAGCGTGAGCACCGGATGCAGTCGCAGCGTGCCCGAGGCATCGATATCAATGGCAAGCTGGAAGTTTGGGGTGCCGTTGATACCGATTTCTGGCCGTACTGCCCGGAAGCCGAGCAGATCGAGACCAGCCGGAGCCGTGGCGCCGTTGGAGAACACTGCGAGTGAGACGCCGGTAATCAGATTGGACGCCGTTGCGGGCGAACGAAATGGGTCGTCATCACTGCAAGCCCCCACCACAACGGTTGCAAGCAGCGCAAACACCGCGAGCAGCCGGTGCGGGGCGCGTGTTGAGGCGCGTGGTCCGACATGTTGAGCGACTAGTTGGGAGCTGCGGGCAAATCGGAACAGAAGGCGCCTCGGGGAAACGGAACAGGTAGCACCAGGCCAGGTCACGGCGTCAATGCCGCAGACCCGGTAGCTTACCGAGCGTCGGCAATCGCGGCAAGCGTTGCGGACGCTCGGACAGGGCGCTTGCATCATACGTTGCATCATTGCGGCATTGCCGCGGCGTCACATTTGAACACATCAGCCCACGAGGAGTTCGTCCACATGCCCACAATTTCCGATCTGGTATCCGCGCTGCGACGCCGCGAGGGCGTGGACGCTGTGGTTGTACTGGGACGAGACGGCCTGATGATTGACGGCGCAGTTGAGTCGGGGCTCGACGCCGATGGCCTGGCCGCGCACGTCCCCCCACTGGTCAGTGCGGCCACTGAGCTGGCCTCGGCCCTCAACCGCGGGCCGTTTGCGCTCTCGGTGCTTGAGTACGAGCATGGGCTGGCCGTGGTCGCGACCGTGTCAGTCGATGCGTTTTTGCTCGTGCTGGTGAAGCGCGAGGCCAATCTTGCCCAGCTGCTGTTCGATTTGCGGCGTCATCGGCCGCAGATTGCCGCGCTGATCTAGCGCACCGTAGTTGCAATGCCGGATGTAATCGGCAACGGCGGCAGGAACTGCGCACCAACCCATCCGCGTGCCGTGCACGCCCTGTACTCACGTTTACATTAGTTCGTATGTCAACGGCCACGCCCGTGCTTGTTGTCGATGATGAACCACACATCGGCCGCATCATCAAAACACGTCTTGAACAGGGTCCCTTCGCGGTGACGCTGGCCGAATCCGGCCTCGCCGCGCTCGAGGCCCTTGCTCAGCAGCCGGATACCCGACTGCTGATTCTCGATCTGATGTTGCCGGGCATGAGCGGCATCGATGTCCTGCGCGCTGTCAGGCTGGATCCACGCTGGGGCACGTTGCCCTGCCTCATTCTCACCGCGGCCGGACAGGATGCACAATACCGGGAAGCGGACGCACTGGGAGTCGCCGAGTTCATGACCAAGCCATTCAGTCCACGTCGCTTGTACAGCCGCGTGCTGGCCCTCACAGGGACCGCCGACCCGGAACAGCGTGAAGACAGTCCGGGGGGGGGCGCCTGATGGCGCGCTGGTGTGTGGTGCTGGCCGGCGGTGTCGGCTCGCGTTTCTGGCCGTTGTCAACGCCGTCGCGTCCCAAGCAGCTGCTGCCGTTGATCTCTGAGACGCCCATGCTGCTTGACACGCTCAATCGGCTGGCTCCGTTGGCCGATGCGGAGCACACGTTGGTACTGACCAATGCATCGTTGGCCGAAGCGGTGCTGGCCAGTGCGCCGGCGCTGCCCCACGACAATGTGATTGCGGAGCCGCGGCCGGCTGGCACGTGCGCAGCCCTGGCGTGGGCGGCGTCGCAGATCGCCCAACGGGACGGTCCTGAGGCGCTCATGATCTGCGTGCACGCCGACTGGGCTATTGGCGATGTTACCGGGTTTCAGCGCACCCTTGAGTTTGCGGCCAGCCTGGCGGCCGAGGCGCAGGCGCTTGTGACGGTAGGCATTGTGCCCAGCCGTCCCGATCCGGGGTTTGGCTACATCCAGCCCGGACAGCGCATCAGTGAAGGGGTCATGCAGGTGGAGCGCTTTGTCGAGAAGCCCAGTCGCGAACGCGCGGAGCAAATGGTGGCCGACGGCTACTTGTGGAACTCCGGCATTTTCGCCTGGCGGGTGGGCGATCTGCTCGATGAAATCAATGCGCTCACACCAGAGGTCGCACCGGCATTGCGTGCGCACGCCAATGATCGCGACGCGTTTTTTAACGCCGTACAAAGCGTCGCGATTGATGTCGGGGTGCTCGAGCGCAGCAAGCGTGTATTGGTA
>JBBSPO010000170.1:0-8230 GCA_038258695.1 Gemmatimonadales bacterium
ATTCCTAGTCGCGCCTCGATTCGCGCCAGCGTTCAAGCTGCTCAACACGCGTTGCGAGCCCGTCAATTTTGTGCGCTAACTGCTCCGGGTCGTCACCCGGCGTCGTCTCGGGCTTTCGTATCACAGCAGGTGCAATCACTGGTCTTGACACGATCGCGGCGTTTATGCTCGGCGTTGCACCGGACGATCGCTCCACACCACGCTGCGCACGGCGGAACATCGTGCGACCGATCAGACCAAGCCACATCAGGCGAAAGAACCGCTCACCAAGTGGCATGCGCAACGGGCTGCGCTCCAATGTGACTGCGCCCACGCCCAGAAGAATGGATCGCACGAAGTAGAGCGCCTGCGCCATTGGCGGTACATCGAACAGGTTCGGACCAGTTTGTGTACGCATACCATTAGCGATTCGCGCAACAATAAACGCGAGCGGGATAGCCGCAATCGCCGCCGCGACGATGATTCGCCGACGACGAACAAAGGCAGCATCAGCCTTGAGCATCGCACGGGCCGCGGCCCGCTCGTTCATCATCGTTGTGAGGCCGCGCTGCAGTTCGTCAGGGGTGTACCCCATCAACATCACGCGCCGGGTGGACTGCCACAGCTCAAACAACCGACTGCCAAGAATCGCGAGCACAATCATCATCTGCGAGATCGCATCGCTTGTATGCCACTGCTGTACCTCAACCACAACAAACCAGACGACCAACAGGACAAACACACTGACCATGAGCATGGGCCCGACGGCCAACAACTCCTGTGCATAAAGTCGGATGGGAACCGGCACCTCCGGCTCCCCCTGACGTGCGGCATCCACCGACTCTACAAAGCCTTCAGCGTTGGCGAATCGATCCGACGGACTCTTGTGCAAACACCGTGTGATCGCCTGATCGAGGATGGTCGGGACATCCGAGCGCACGGTTGAGATGGCCGGCAGCGTTTCAGTGAGCTGCTTTACCAGGACCTGCTGAATTGATGCACCACGTACAGCAGGCGTTCCGGTAAGCGCAAACCACGCAACCAGGCCGAGCGAATACAGGTCGCTTCGTCCGTCTACCACATCGCCCGATGCCTGTTCAGGACTCATGTACTCGGGCGTGCCCACAACCTCGCCAACCCGGGTGAGCGCCGTATCGGATGCCATACCAACGGCCGCACCGGTTGCAATGGCACGCGAGATTCCAAAATCCATCACCAGCGCGCGGCCTGTTGCACGCTCGATCATGATGTTGTCCGGTTTGATGTCGCGATGCACCACACCACGCCCGTGCGCGTACGCCAATGCATAGCCCACATCGTCAAGCAGTCGCACGGTCTCACGAATTGTCAGCGGGCCCGCGCGGGCGACACGCTCAGCAAGACTCTCGCCCTCGACGTAACCCATGGCCATCGCGAGCACCTGGTCACGCTCTTCAACCGCGAACACCGGCACGATATTGGGATGCGAGAATCCGGCAGCCGTGCGCGTTTCCCGGAGAAACCGCTCGCGCAGGTCCCCCTGCATGGCAAACTCTTCTGGCAACACCTTGATGGCGAGCAGCCGGTCAAGCTGTCGATCGCGCGCCAGATACACCGCGCCCATGCCACCCCGTCCAAGCTGACGCTCGATGACGTAGCGGTCACCGAGCTGCTGTGACAATGTGTCGAACGACGTTGCGGGCACTACACCTCCGTCATTGCGTACGCCAGGTCATAGAGTATGACATCCACATGAACAGCTGCAGGAACAATGCGGCCGAAAACGGCAGCCGATACTTGCCCTGCAGCACGGCGGTGGTCAGCCACTCCATCATATCGCTAATCTACGCTGCCAACACGTCCCGCTCGAGTCGTGCATAGCTTTCTTCCATTCCGTTGGTCATGCCGGTGTCCAGAATGATGTCCCGCAGCTCCTTGCTGGGATATGTGATCAGCAGGCTGAGCAGCGTGCCGTCGTTCAATGCGGTGAGTGTCATTTCGTTGCGAACGGCAGGACCATCGGTGCCTATCATCTGTTCGAGAGACACGTCGCGGTGTGGCGCATCCAGTTCCAGAAGCTCTCCCTCAAATCCGAAGCGCTGAGAGCCGTCGGCCGCTTCCCACTCGTAGCGATAGCGATCGCCAACGTTGGTTGCCACGTCACACACCGGCATCGTCCAACCTTCGGGACCGGTCAACCAGCGCTGAATCAACGCCGGGTCGTGATGCGCGCGCCACACATCGTGCACACCGCCACGGATGACCCGACTCACACGCACCTGTGTATCGCTGAGCAGCTGCGCCTGAGTGGGGACACTGGCCACAAAGGCCTTGAGGTCCGCGAGCACTGCGTCAATCTGGCTCATGGCCGACTGCATGCCATCCATCATGCCCATCTGCACCAGTTGATCCATCGCTTCGACGCTGGGAAACGTGGTCACGGTGGTTTGACGTGAACCGGTGGCCGTTGCCTCAAAGGTGAAGACCATATGCATGGTGGGCATGCCCGCGTCAGCGCTGTCAACGCTTTCTCCAAAGCCGTCTTCCACTTCAAAGCGTTTCATTGGCTCCACCGCAATAAAGCGAAACCAGCCACCCGCGCGCGTGCCGTCAGGACCGGTCATGAAATAGTTGGACTGTCCGCCCACAGCCATATCGTGCCGTGTGAAAGTAGCCGGCCAGCCCTCCGGTCCCCAGAAGCGTTCGATCATTCGCGGATCAGCGTACGCGTCCCACAAGCGATGCAGCGGCACCGGGTAATCAGCAATCACGGTCAGAGTCAGGGTATGCGGGTTTGAGCTGATGTCGGTGATGGGCATGATCAGTTCTCGGGTGGGGTGGGGGGTGCGAATAGATCGTCAAGCTGACGAACACGGGAGACCCAGCGCTGCTCGAGCTGCTGCAACAGCGATCGTGCCTGGGCGAGGCGTTCGGGGTTGCCACGCACGATGCGCTCACGCCCTCGTGCGTGCTTGGTGACCAGACCGGCATCGGCTAGCACCGCCACATGTTTTTGCACGGCGGCAAACGACATGTCGTACCGCGAGGCAAGATCCGAAACGGATGCGGCCTGATCCGCAAACAGCCGCGCGATGATGTCACGTCGCGTGGTGTCGGCGAGGGCGCGGAAGAGCCGGTCAGTATCGGCGTCGGAGAGCGGGTTACGTACAACCATATGGTTGCACGTTAACGCCTGCCAGCCGAACCTGCAACTGTCAGCTCGGTGGAACGGTACCCGTACGCCTCAGCACACGGACAGCGCGTGTGCTTTCTCCAACGGCATGGGTTTGCCCAGCAGGTAACCTTGTCCACGATCAACGCCGAGCTGTCGCAGCACCTGCATTTCGGACACCGTCTCAATGCCTTCAGCGACTACCACCGCGTTGGTATCACGCGCGAAAAACGTCATCGCGCTGGCCAGCGCGCGGCGAGCCGGGTCGCTATCGATGCGCTGTGTGAGCGACATATCGAGCTTGATGATCTCCGGTGCGAGTTGCACGATGTGCTGCAATCCGGAGTATCCGGCGCCAGCATCGTCAATCGCCACTTTCAGCCCCGCCGACTTGAGCGGCGCGAGCGCGCTGTGTAGCACGACGTAGTCCTTCACGCGTGCATGCTCGGTGATTTCAAGCACCGTGCGATTGAGGTTGCACTCCTGCAATGCACCAATCAATGCTGGTGACGCCGCCGCTTCGGGCGACGCGTTGACCGACAATGAAAGGTGCGATGGCAGCGACTCAAATGCTTCGACCGCCATGCTGATCGCTGCCAGTTCCAGTTCAACCCCAAGCCCAACCCGTTCGGCTGCAAGAAACCACTTATCCGGCGTTTGATATGGCAGCGCGTTGAAGCGGCAGAGAGCTTCGAACGACACGAGATCACCGGACGCCAGGTCAAAAATCGGCTGGTACGCGATGCTGAAGGCGCGGTCGGCAATGATTCGCTCGACACTGGTTCGCGCTTCCCTCGACGTCAGCGTGTGCTGGAGATCGCTGTTCACCTGCTTGGCAGCGATTCCAGCAAACACGCGCATCATATCGAGGTCACGGCCATTGAGCGACGGATTGGCGCGTGGACTCAGGCAACAAAACATCCCGTACGGCGTTCCGTCGGCCAGCCGGATAGGAATGCTCGCGTGAGAACCGATTGGCAGAGAACGCGTAATCGGGATAGACATCGCGAACGGCAGCGTTGCGGTGTCGGGGATCAGTTCCGGCAGCCGGCCTTCGAGAATGTGGTTGCAGTACACATCGTCAAGCGACATTGAATCGCCCGGCTGAATCAGGTGCTCCAGACCCGGCGCGTCCACGCGGCGGAAGACGCTTCGGCCATCTACAAACTCTGACAAGTAAGCCACCTCCATGTCGAGGTGCGTGCGGATGGCGTGCAATGCGTCCTGAATGACGCATGAGCTGTCGCCGATTGACTGACCGAAGATATCGGCTTCGAACGCTGGCAAAGACATGGAGCGGCGACGACGCGTGAAAGGGTGGTCCGGCTGACTATTCGCTGTAGTGTCGACCGATTGCCAGCGAATCTGAAGCATTTGGCACACAGGATAGTGCAGCTTCCAGCGCCACCGAAGGCGCATTGCCAGCTCTGGGTCAGGCGTTCACTTGGCGACCCACTGCCCGATAGGTATCCCGTGCAATCAGTAGTTCCTCGTCGGTAGGCACCACCCACGCTTGCAGCGACGAGCCGACCGTGCTGAAGCGCCCCTCATTGCCGCCGTGCAACGCCTGGTTTGCGGCCGCGTCAACGTGTAAACCAGCCCACTGCAATCCATCACAGATTCTGGCGCGGATCTCCGGCGCATTTTCGCCAATACCGCCGGCAAACAGCACCGCCTCGGCACCGCCCATGGCTGCCAGATACGCCCCGATATACTTGCGCGCACGATAGCAAAACATCTCGATGGCCAGCGTCGCTCGGCGGTCATTGTGTTCGCGTGCTTCGGCGAGCAGATCGCGCATGTCGTTGGTAAGACCGGAAACACCAAGTAAACCGGACTGCGAGTTGAGCAACGCTTCCACCTGCGGCAGCGAGAGCCCTTCCTTGCTGGCAATGAAATCGAGCACGGCCGGATCGATGTCACCGGACCGCGTGCCCATGATCAATCCTTCGAGTGGCGTAAATCCCATGGACGTGTCCACCGACTCACCGCCCACAATCGCGCACGCCGAACAGCCGTTGCCCAGGTGCAGCGTGATGATCCGAACATCGGATTTCGCTTGCCCGGAGATTTTGCGCCAGCGATAGGCCACCGAGCGGTGCGATGTGCCATGAAAACCGTATCGGCGAACTTTGTGTCGTCGATACAGCGGATAAGGAATCGCGTAGAGATACGCATGCTCGGATAGCGTCTGATGAAATGCAGTATCAAACACCGCCACCTGCGGCAGACCCTCACCCAGCGCACGCTGTGCCGCACGAATCCCCGCCAGGTTGTGTGGATTGTGCAGCGGTGCAAGCTCGATCATTTCCTCAATAGCGGACGCGACGTCGGGCGTGATGCGAACAGACCGGGAAAATCGCTCTCCGCCGTGCACCACACGATGCCCGACCGCGTGTAGTTCAGCGCGCGACGTAAGAGATGTCGCGCTGTCCCGCGATGTCACCCACTCCACCAACCACTCCACAGCCGCCGCCATGTCGCGCAGCGGTGCGGTGTGGCGCGACGTCACACCGTCCTGTCCGCGCACGGTAATCACCGCTTCGCCGCCAATGCGTTCAATCAGGCCACGGGCAAGCTTGACGTCCGTATCGGCGGCAATGGCGTCTCGATCGGTGCGCACCACCTGAAACTTGAGCGTGGCCGAACCGGCGTTGAGTACGAGCACGTTCATGGGAGTATTGGCACGGGCGGATGGCGGTGGTCGTCAAACACAAACGGCTGGAATCATGGGGCGCAGCGGCCCCCGGTGAAGGTAGTGTAACTTGCAACACGCAGCGTTTGCCCGATTGTGCCATCCGACTGACAACACCACACAGCACAACACATGTGGAAACTCGCAGGTGCGTTTGGACTCACAGCGGTGTCGCTGTTCATGCTGCTGGGATTCTTCAACTCCACTGCTGCCTTGGGCAGTGCGGCAACGCTCGCCGCACTCGCGCTTGGCGCCGGACTACCGTCGGCCACGGCAGCGTTGCTGGTGCGCAGCCATTTTCGCGAGCAACGCCGCCTCGGGCATCGCATGCAGCTGCTCCGGCAACAGACCGTTGAATCAGAGATTCTGCGACTCGCCGTTGCCAGCGCTGGTCGTCTCACGGCTGTCGACGTGTCAACGCACATGGCCATGACACCTGAACAAGCCAAAGAGGCACTCGACCAGATGGCGTTGCGCAGCCTGGCCGAATATGAAGTGACGGAGCAAGGCGTGATTGTCTACCACTTTCACGACGCGCAGCACAGCGCCAACAAACACTCGGCCAAAGGGCTGCTGGATGCGTAGCGTGAGACCACGACTACCGTGCCCCGTGTGTCCGGGCGTCGCGATGGACACGTGCCGTCCAGATCCGTCACACAAGCTCGAAGTCGATCGGTGCTCGCGCTGCGGCGGTGTGTGGTTTGAGCGCGGAGAAGTGCAACAGCTGCGCGCACTGCGTCGTGATACTGTCACGCAAGTGCTGAATGCGTACGACCTCAAGCCGACAAGCTGCCACGACTGTCACGCCCCGCTCGAAAGAAATGCTCAATCGTGCGCCTCGTGTGGCTGGACAAATACACTGAGCTGCCCGGGCTGCGGCAGAAGAATGAAGGTGGAAACACACACCGCGCTGCGACTCGATGTGTGTAGTCCGTGTAGCGGCGTGTGGTTTGACCACGCGGAGCTGGAAGCGCTGTGGACACAGGCGTTTGATGCGGCGCTTTACAAGCGTCACCTGCCGCACTCACGTGCCACGGAGTCGGTACGGCATGTTGCCAGCGACGTCACGCTGCACATGCTGTTTTATGCCCCGGACGTGGTGACGCACGGTGTGTTGGGCGTCGCGCAGATCGCTGATGTTTCAGCGGCGGCACTGAGCGGCCTTCCCGACGCAGCGGCAGCAACGCCCGAAGCGGCCGGTTTGATTGCTGAATCGGCCGCAGAAGCCGCCGAATCGGTGTTTGATGTCCTCGTGAATATCATCACGGGAGCACTCGACGGTTTTTGAACAACAGCACCTACCGATTGAGCACAAACTCCCGTATACGCCGCGCAATCTCGCTGTCCCCACGGTTCGTGCGCGCAAATGCAGCCACCGACACGCCGTGCGTGCCATCCACCCAGAGCGTATCGACACTCGCCCCAACCATGTTCAGTCTCGCCGCAAGGGAATGGGTGTTGCGCGGCTTCACGGTGGTGTCGTCGCGTCCCATCACGAGCAGCGTGCGCGGCGCTTGTTGAGTCGCGAAGTTAACGGGCAGTGCATCGCGCTCCTGCTCGGCAGTTCCCGAAAACGTGCGCTGCAGAAGCTCTGTATCGAAGACAAAATCGTACGCGCCGGATAACCCGATAAATCCGGAGAACACATTGGGTGTCAATCCGTGCGCGGCAAGATATCGCGCATCGTACGCCACCAGCGCGGCGATGTGAGCGCCAGCACTATGCCCCATAAGCACAACACGCGTCGA
Source organism: Gemmatimonadales bacterium (assembly GCA_038258695.1). Taxonomy (GTDB): domain Bacteria; phylum Gemmatimonadota; class Gemmatimonadetes; order Gemmatimonadales; family Gemmatimonadaceae; genus JAABRT01. The sequence continues at coordinate 7,574 of JBBSPO010000170.1, forward strand.
ATCACCGCCCCAGCCTTCCAGCTGAGCACGGGCGTGCGCCACGGCCCGCGCCGCGTCATCCACAAAACCCGGGAAGCGACGCTCAGGCATGAGCCCATAGTTGGGAAGCACGGCCAGAAACCCCTGTTCTGCCAGTCCCTTGCCCACCCACTCATACAACTGCTTGTCGCCCGTTTCCCAACTGCCACCATGCACAAAGATCACCACGGGCAGCGGACCGCCAAGCGGCTTACCATCAGCGCCGAGCGGGCGAAAGAGGTCATAGCGCTGCCGCGGCCCGTCACCGTACGCGATTTCGCTGACCTGCGCGTCACCGTTCTCAATCAGGTTCGCCAGACGAAGCTGGAACGTCGAGCAGCTGGTCAGAAGAGCCGACGCAAAAAGCGCGGCCGCCACAGTGCGAAGCAACCTGGCGATCATGCGAGGCATTCCGCGGTCAGCCGTATGCACATAGTTACGGGTTGCGTTGATACACGAGCGCGCGACTGCCACCTTCAATCTCCAACGGGAACGCCAGGCGCACACCATCCCACGCCGCCACAGTCGCCTCTCGACCGGCCGCTGTGAGCGAAACTGCGCCGCGATTCTGCGTCCACGTGCCTTGCGTCGAATCAACAAAGAATGACGGATTCCCAACAACCGTTTCGCGTGTGACTA
>JBBSPO010000171.1:0-8217 GCA_038258695.1 Gemmatimonadales bacterium
ACTATCGGCGAAGTGGCAGTGTGTGGGAGCTGCAGTCGGTGTTGCGACCGTCGTCAATCGACAGCTTGGCGGCCTTTGGTCACAGTATAAGTCTGCACGATTCAACGCTGTTGATCGGAGCGCCCAATGCGAATCGCGGCGAGGGGCAGGTGTTTGTCTCCACGCGTGCGAGCGACGGAAGCTGGAGCGAGCCGCAATCGGTCAACATTCCGCGCCCAGGTGCGGAACGTGCGGGAGTAGGTGCAACCGTGCTGCTCGACGGCAGCCGAGCGTATGTGGGCGCCCCTGGAGCCATGCTTGTGCATGTGCTGTCGCGCAGCGCCACGGGCGATTGGAGTGCCACCGGAGAGCTGAGTGCGTTTGACGGTGGGCGAGGCACACAATTTGGTGCGGCCATCATCAACGTGGGACGCGACGTGTGGGTGGGTGCGCCTGGCGCCAATGGTCGCGTCTATCGTTTCCTTGCCGATAGCAGCGATGCCTGGAGCGGCGCAACCCGCTTGGTGGCTGATTCCAGCCAGGGTACGTCGTGGCCGTTTTCATTTGGTTTTGCGCTTGCCAGTGCCGGCGACCGGGCCACCGTCTCCATGCCTACGCGCGACTTTGGCGAAGGACGGGTCCTCGCGTTGACGCGATCAGAGGCAGCATGGGAGCCCACACAGTTGATCACCGGTACCATCGCCGTCATCGCCGACGGCGCCACACCCGCGGCGGCGTGCACCGAGGGCAAGGTGAGCGTCTACACCTGCAACAACGTTGACCTGGTGGCGCACATGCCCGTGAGTGCGCTCGGCGGTGAGCGTGGTGTCTGGCTCAATGATGTGTGGGGCTGGACCGATCCGCAAACGCAGCGTGACTACGCGCTGGTTGCACGACGGGATGGGGCAAGTTTTGTTGATGTCACCAATCCGTCCAATCCGCAGCTCGTCGGCACGCTGCCGCGCACGCTGGGCGCTCCGCCGTCGGTGTGGCGCGATATCAAGGTGATTGGCAACCACGCCTATATTGTGGCCGATGGGGCAGGCGCACATGGCGTCCAGATCTTTGATCTCACACGATTGCGTACAGCGCGCAACACACCGGTGTTTGCCCCGGACAGCACGTATCGCGAAGTAGCCAGCGCGCACAACATTGTTGCCGATACGGCCAGCGGATTTCTGTACGTGGTGGGCGCCAACAGCGGCGGTGAAACGTGCGGCGGTGGATTGCACATCATCGATGCGCGGTCGCCGCAGGACCTCAAGTTCATTGGCTGCTACAACGATCGCAGCGGCAGCAATCCCCGCGGTTATTCACACGACGCGCAGTGTGTCACCTACAACGGACCCGATACGAAGTACCGTGGACGCCAAATCTGCGTCGGGTCAAACGAAAAGGAAATCAACATCGCCGACGTCACCGATAAAGCCAACCCGGTGACGATCGGTCGCAACAGCTATCCCAACGTAGCCTACGCGCATCAGGGTTGGTTTGACGCGGAGCAACGCTATTTCTACATGAACGATGAGGCCGATGAGATGGACGGCTTGGTCGAAGGCACGCGCACCATTGTGTGGGATCTCACAGAGCTGGACGATCCCGTGGTGGCCAAAATGTACTATGGCCCCGTGAAGTCATCAGATCATAACTTGTACGTTGTGGGCGACCGCGTATACGAAGCCAACTACGGCAGTGGCCTGCGCGTGCTCGATATCAGCGATCGCGCCGCGCCACGCGAAATGGGTTTCTTTGACAGTGCGCCGTTCAACAATGACGGACCCGGCTTCAGCGCCACCGAAAGTGGTGCCTGGAGCAACTACCCGTTTTTCAAGAGCGGTATTGTGATCTTCACAAGCGTGCGTGAAGGCCTGTTTATTGTCCGCGTGCGCGAGTTCGTGCCGTAGGCGCGCCTAGGCGTAGCGGTACGGAGCGCGATTCTGGCTTTCCCATATGCGAATGTCGTCGAGCGCCGATGCATCGCCCGCCGCGTAACGCCGTACCGCGGCTTCTTCACCCGGCGGCGCGTTCAATGCATCGGCCACGTACTGCGTGGGGATGCGCCAGTGCTGCCAGCGTGAGAAATACCACTCGTGGCCAATCCAGCCGTCGGCGGCGCCTGACTGGAGGCTTTCCACCAGCGGCTGATTGCCGACGGCTGACTTGTTGAACAGTGGGACGGCGGTGGCGATACCACGGGCCACGTCCACATAGACAACCAGAAAATCATGGGTGCCGCGAACGGCACGGTCGCCGTGTGCGTTCTGGACAGCGTTGGTCTGACAACCGCCGAGTGTGCGGAGGGCGTCGGAATCCAGGCGAACAACCAGCCCGGCCTGTACATCAGATGAAGTGTGTGTCATGAGACAACTTACCAGTAGATTTGAAAATGACTACAGAAAACACGTTTGATTTTACGGCCACGTCCATCGCCGGAAGCGAAGTGTCGCTGGGCGAGTACTCGGGCCAGGTCTTGCTGATTGTAAACGTAGCCAGCAAGTGCGGCCTCACGCCGCAGTATGCCGGTTTGGAATCACTCTGGCGAACCTACGGCGAGCGGGGGCTTACGGTGCTGGGATTCCCGTGCGATCAGTTCGCCAATCAGGAGCCGGGCACTGACGAGCAGATCGCCGAGTTCTGCAGCGTCAACTACGGCGTGACGTTTCCCATGTTTGCCAAGGTCCTGGTCAACGGGGACGATGCCCATCCGCTCTGGCAGTGGCTGCGTTCGGAGCAACCCGGCTTGCTCGGGAGCGAAGCCATCAAATGGAACTTCACCAAGTTTCTGATAGGGCGTGACGGACGGGTGCTCAAGCGCTTTGGTCCCACTGAGGCTCCGGAGTCTTTACTTCCTGAGATAGAGCAGGCGCTGGCGGAGGCGTAGTTCCGTCGCCCGGTTGCGAGTTGGTGATCGGTCGGGTGAGCGCGCGCGTGCGGTCCACGTCGTCAAGCGCGACGGTGGTATATGTGTGTTCACCGTCTTCATCGAGAAGATTTCTTTAACCGCCAGAAATACGCGCCCATCGGGCATGTGCACTACGCCATTGACGTGAAATGCGCGGCGGCGATCTCTTGTTGCACATCATCTGCAGAACATCCGGCAAGAAGCAGGAACGCATACGTGTAAGGCGAGACACGCCGTCGAATCACATCATACATCTGATCTCACGCATGAGCACACAGCACGACGAGATCGCCGTCACAAATCACACCGTTACACCTGTGGAATAGCTCGAAAGTAGTACGCAGTGTGAGTGCCAGCAGTGAAACGTTGTGTGCGCTCTATGCAACAGGTACGTTCAGTATCAAGAGGTCATGCAATACTACATTATGCAACAGGTTTGTTATGTCAGCTATGTATCGGTTAGCCGGAATCGCAGCAGTGAGTTTGCTCTCTAGCAGTTCGTTGTCAGCGCAGGAGTTGTTGAACGACAACTTTAACGCAGAGGGTGGTGGCATCACGGCTCTCGGTTACGCATCGTTTGCAAACTGGACTGTGGCAGGAAACGTGGACCTTGTGAAGAGTCCCAATGGCTTCACCATTGTGTGTGGTGGCAGCTGCGTAGATCTCGACGGTACCACTGGTCCGGGTTCAATCACCACCCAGCTGGCTTACGAGTTCTTTGCGGGCGACGTGATGCGCATCCAGTTTGATGTCAGCGGCAACCAGCGCAACAGCTCCTTCGATCAGTTTCTCGTTGGCTTGGGGTTTTCTGCTCCCACCACAATTTCGAACTTCAGCAGTTCCACTGCCGTGGCTCAGGTGTCGGGCCCGGCCAGCACCAATGGTGAAGTGTCGAATCTGAACTTCGCATACAACATTGGCGGCGCCCAAACATTCGACACGTGGACGTACGACTTCACTGCTGTCACCAATGGTGCGCTCAAGCTCACGCTCGGCACGTCCAGCAGCGACAATATCGGTCCCGTCGTAGACAACGTGCTTATTGAACGAATCGCGGCTCCCGCGATCGCCGTCCCTGAGCCCGCGTCATTCGCGCTGCTCGGCGCTGGCCTGCTGGGTTTGGTCGGCATCGCACGCCGTCGATCAGTCGCCTGATACAAGCAGGTGGTACACGCAAAAGGGCTCGGCTAACGCCGGGCCCTTTTGCGTTCAAATCGCCGCTGCGACTATTCAGAAAACCATTGGCACCTTCGCCGCCGCGTCAACGACTCGCGCCGCTACAACTGCTCCAGCACCTCGCGCCGCCACGGCATGAGCGGGGCGTTCATCCGATCGGCAAAGTCCAGCGTCGTGGCCGGCATGCCAAACGTGCGATCCGCCTCGAGCGCCGCACGTACGTCGCCGCCCTGACGACGCGCGAGACGGCGTAACTTCTTGGCGTTCCGCAGCGGTTCGTCGCCGCTTGGATCGTACCGGTATGGCTCACTGGCGTCCCATCGCGACAACAAATCCATCACGAAGTTGAAGGATCGCGTGAGATAGCGACCAACTTCCGCGTCGCTCAGATCCCAGCGGCTGTTTTCAGAGATCAACTTGAAAATGCGCTGCCACGAATCGTTGTCGGTCACGTGTACCATGCCGCGGAAGATCCGGCGGTTGGTTGGCGTGCCAAAAATCGTGGGAGCGAGAATACGATCCAGCAGCTGGTCGGAGCGACTGTGGTCGAGCGAGAGCAGTTCGCGCGCGCGTCGAGGCCAGGATTCTCCCAGGTGTACATCGATCCGGCTTTCCCAATAGCTATGTCCAAGCGCTGAAGTACTTGACGTTACGGCCAGCTGCCTGGGCACAAAAAAGTTGTGCGCCACGACATCGGCCGCGAGATGCGACAGATAACCGAGACTGAACGCGCGCAGCGCACCGTCGGGTGATTCTTCGTGTATCTCGCGCCCAACGTTCCATGCATGACAATGCCGCCCGACGGCGGCGTATTTCTTGGCGATGCTCGTATCAGCAGCAATCGAGCCATACAGAAAATCGGCAGGAAATGCCGAGAGCAGCTCCGCGATCCGCGGGGGCAACAAGTGCAGATGTTTAAGCACTGCGTCACCCAGAAACACATGCGTGCCCGGCGTCCACGCCCACGCATCGGATGGAAACAATACGATCGCCGCCAATGCGACGAGCGCGAACGCGGCAAATCGGCTCACCGCGGGCGGCGCCGCGGTGCGCTCTTCTCGGTGTCGGTGTCGGTGTCGGTGTCGGTGTCGGTGTCGGCTACGTCGTCGTCGCTGTGATCGAAATACGGACGGTGTTCGTCGTCGTCGTCGTCAGCATCGTCAACGTCATCGTAATCATCATCATCATCATCATCATCATCATCACTTTCGATATCGTCGTCGGTCACTTCGTCGTCGACATACTCATTCTCAAAATCATCCAGTGCGCCGTCAGTATGCAGATCGTCAGCATCGTCAACAGCGTCAACATCGGTGTCGTCGTCAAACAGTGGCGCGTTCGCGTCTTTGTCGGCTCTGATGCGCGGCGCCTGCTTGCGTGGTTTCCGCCTGGCTGAGCTGCGGCCGCCGTTGCCAACCAACGCGGCACCCAATGCGACCGCGCCTACCTTAAGCCCGCGTGCTGCGGCTACTGCACTGAGCGCGGTGCCCTGTACCTGATCCTGCAATACATCAAGCAGCGCGTTCGCCTGATCAAGCCGATCTTCCGCTGCGTCAGACAAGTCATGAATACGTTCTGTTACCTGACCGGTCGCATCAGCCAGTTTGTCCACTTCTCGGCGCACCGTTTTCACAATGTCGTGTGCGTCCTCGCTCAGGCGCGTGGCCTGATGCAGCAGCGGTTTGGTGTCGGCCGTGAGGCGGTCCACCGTTCCCTGCAGTGCCACAATGCTTTTGCGCAGCGTCAGCGCGAGCAGCGCCATTGCCGACAGCGCAAAGAAGCCCACGATCAGGACGAGTATTTGCAATGTGCCGCTGGCGTAGTCGAAGGCCGTAGGGTCGGGCGGGACAACCAGGGATACAACGGTATCCGGCAGAGCGCTCACTTGCAGCGCCAGCAGCACTTCGAGTTCAATAGCCATGGTTTGATCGTACCCGCCGCCAGCCACAGGGTCAAGCAAGCTCGTACGAATCATGAAGGAATACGGCAGTACCGCTTGACGCTGACCGCCTCGCAGCGTGATCCTACGCTCGTACCACTCAGTGCGTCGTTTGCGGCGTGCTCTTCAGGTGATGCGCATCCGGCGCGGCGCCAACACTCCGCTCGACTTCAGCCCTCCGCGCATGTCGTCCGTCCGCTTTATCGTCGAAGGAGGCCACCGCCTCAGCGGTAGCATCCGTCCTACGGGCAACAAAAACGCCGCGCTGCCTATCCTGGCCGCGGCGCTGCTCACCGAGCATCCCGTGCGTTTGCAGAACGTGCCGCGCATTCGTGACATTGAGACATTAGTCACACTTATGCAGAGTGTGGGTGCGTCTTGCGAGTGGACCGGACCCGACGTGCTCGAGATTCACGCCCGGGAGGTGCACGCGGCCAAGCTCGACGCTGAACTGAGCATACGGATCCGCGGCTCGATTCTGCTCGCAGCTCCGCTGCTTGCCCGATGCGGCGAAGTAACGTTGTCCCCCCCCGGTGGCGACGTCATTGGTCGCCGCCGCCTCGACACGCACTTTCACGTGCTGCAGCAACTTGGGGCGTCGTACGAGCTCGGCGACACATTCACCTTCCGAACCAACGGGTTGGTGGGTGCCGATGTCTTTCTTGATGAACCAAGTGTGACGGCGACTGAAAACGCGCTCATGGCGGCAGTCGCGGCCAAAGGCACCACCATCCTGCGCAATGCCGCCAGCGAGCCGCACGTGCAGGACCTCTGCAACTTTCTGGTGGCCATGGGCGCCCAGATCGACGGGATTGGCACTAACACCGTCACGGTGCAGGGTGGGGCGACGCTTGGTCCGGCCACGCACACCATCGGTCCGGATCACATCGAAGTGGGTTCGTTCATAGGACTGGCCGCGGTGACCCGGTCCGCGCTCACCATTGAAGCGGCGGGCACCAGGCATTTGCGCTCCACGCTCATGGGTTTTGAACGGCTTGGCGTGAAATGTGTGATTGACGGAGACAATCTGGTCATCCCCGCTGAGCAGACGCTACAAATCGAGCCCGACCTTGGTGGCCACGTCCCCAAGCTCGAGGATCAGCCGTGGCCGGCATTCCCGGCTGACCTGATGTCGATCGCCATTGTCACCGCCACGCAGTGCGACGGACTCATTCTCATGCACGAAAAAATGTTTGAGTCGCGTCTGTTTTTTGTAGACAAGTTGGTCGGCATGGGCGCACGCATTGTACTGTGCGATCCGCACCGTGCGCTGGTAGCTGGTCCAAGCCGGTTGCGCGCGCAGCGGGTTGAATCGCCCGACATTCGTGCAGGTATGGCCATGCTCTTGGCCGCGTGCTGCGCCGAGGGCACGAGCACCATCAATAACGCCGGTCAGATTGAGCGTGGCTACGAGCGCATTCACGAGCGTCTGGGCAAGTTGGGCGCCGTGATTCAACGAGTGGAGCAGGGTGAGGACTGACAAAGCGCTAAGCGGCACAGTGACGGCGCAGGAGGATGCCACGGCTCCCTGCACCTCAAGTCCGCTGACGAGCGGCATTGTAGTACCGGAGTTTCGTGCGATTGGTGTGACCGCCTTCACCACCACACGTTCGGCCGGCAGCTTCGGGCTCGGCAGCAATGAGCCCGTGGCTGACGTAATGAGCCGGTGGAATGCGCTGATGGACGACTGTCGAACGCTTGGCGCGCCGGCCTTGGCGACGGCCGGCCAGGTTCATGGCGCTGAGCTGGAGGTGCACGGTGGTGGTTGGCGAGGCTGGCTGCGCGGCAAGGACCGCGACGGTCACATCACCTCGTACGCCGGCGTGGCCTTGGCGGTCACGATTGCCGACTGCACCCCGGTGTTTCTCGCGCATCCCAATGGAGCGCTGGGACTGCTGCACGCCGGTTGGCGCGGAACGGCGTCCGGTATTCTGGAACGTGGAATAGAAGAGATGGCTCGGCACGGAGCGCCGGCCAGCGAACTGTTGGTGCACTTTGGTCCGTCGATTTGTGGATCGTGTTATGAGGTGGGTCTTGAGGTTATCGCGGCCATTCGTGGGGAGCAGGTGGCTGGCAAGATGCTGCTGGATGTCCGGGCCAACCTCGCCGAACGCGCCGAACGGCTGGGGTGTAGAAATATTTCGACGAGCACCTGGTGCACACGCTGCCATCAGGATCAGCTGTTCAGTCATCGCGGCGGTGATGCAGGGCGCCAGTTGGG
>JBBSPO010000172.1:0-8142 GCA_038258695.1 Gemmatimonadales bacterium
CGGTTGACGCGCCGGGCCGGGTCCCTTGCGACGCCCCCGCACCAATCCCAAACTCCGCAGCCGCGTCGCGACGCCTCCGCACCAATCCACCAACTACACACCTGCGTCGCGACGCCCCCGCACAGACCGCTAAGCCCGCAGCTGCGCCGCCACAACCTCGGATACGTCCAACACCGGCACCTCACTGCCCGACGCCGTCAACCCGTCCGTCATCATCGTCATGCAAAACGGACACGCCACCGCAATCGTATCCGCACCCGTCGCCAGCAGTTCTTCGGTGCGCTCCACGTTCACGCGCTTGCCCTCGGTTTCTTCCATCCACATGCGACCACCGCCGGCACCGCAGCACAAACCGCGACTTTTGGTGCGAGGCGGTTCAACGAGCGTCACCACCGGCAACGCCTTGCGAATAGAGTTGCGCGGCGAGTCGTAAATGTCGTTGTAGCGACCGAGATAACACGAATCGTGATAGGCCACCTTGAGACGCTGACCGTGCTCGGTGTTGAGCGGCACGCGTCCTTCGTCGAGCAAGCGCTCGATGTAGTCGGTGTGATGAATGACGTCGTAGTGTCCGCCCAGATCGGGGAACTCGTTGCCCATCTGATGGAAGCAGTGCGGACAGAAGGTGACCACCGTCTTGATCTTGTAGCCGTCCAACGTTTCAATCACGCCTTTGGCGAGCATCTGATACAGGTACTCATTGCCCATGCGGCGCGCCGGATCGCCATGACAGCTTTCTTCCTGTCCAAGAATCGCAAACTTCACATTGGCGGCTTGCAAAATACGCGCAAAGGCGACGGTGATTTTTTTGGCACGATCGTCAAACGAACCCATGCATCCCACCCAGAACAGGATCTCGGGACGTTCATCGCGCGCGGCCATGTCGGCCATGGTGGGAATGTCGAGCCCTTCGGTCCACGCTTCACGATCGGCTGCGCTGTAGGCCCACGGACTGCCGTTGCGTTCGAGCGACGTGAGAGCGCCCTGTGCTTCTTCGGGGAAACGCGATTCCATGAGTACCAGATCGCGTCGCAGCTCGTTGATGATGTCGAGCTGGTCAATGGATACCGGACACTCTTCCACGCAGGCGCGGCAGCTCGTGCACGCCCACAGTTCCTGTTCAGTGATCCAGTCGTCCAGCAGGTTCTTGTCGAGCACCGCTTGCTGTTCTACAGTCGCCGTGCCGCCGCCGATCGCATCGAGCACCGTTGCTTTTTCGGTCAGACGCGCGCGCGTTTTCACCACGATCATGCGCGGTGATAACATCTTGCCTGTGATGTTGGCCGGACAGGCCGCGGTGCAGCGTCCACATTCGGTGCACGAGTAGCCGTCCATCAGGTTCTTCCACGACAGGTGCTCGACATCGGACGCACCAAACTGTTCGGCGTCTTCGGCCTCAAGATCCATGGGACGCATGGCGCCAATGCGACCAGGGCCCGATGTGTTGGAGTACCACGTGTTGATGAGCGACGTGAGCACGTGCAGATGCTTGCTGAACGGCAGGTAGTTGGCAAACGCCAGCAATCCCACCGCGTGAATCCAGAAACTGGTGCGTCCCAGCACATGCGCCGCATCGGTGCTCAGTCCACCGAGCAGCATGGCAATCGGTGCCGATAGCATGTGTCCGGCAGCCGATGCGCCCGCGTGAATCTCCATGGCAAACGTGAGCAGCAGCGTGACCATGAGCACGGTGATCATGCTCAGAATGAACAGTGCGTCTCCGCCGTGCACCGCATCGCCGGAAAAGCGTGCGGGCTTGATGACCAGTCGGCGATAAAACAGGAAACTCACAGCCAGCAGTACCAGGCCACAAAAGATTTCCTGCGACAGCACGTACACCACAAAGATCGGCTGCGGCAAAAAGACCGCATATGAAAAGCCGTTTACCAATCCCTGAATGAGGATCTCAAGCGCACCCAGTGCGAGCACGCAAAAGCCCCAGAACACGAGCGCGTGCATGAGTCCACCAAAACCGTCGCGCATGATCTTGGTTTGCGCGATGCCAACAAGCAGCAGGTTTTTGGTGCGGGCGGCCGGATCATTGGTGCGATCTTCGGCGTGGCCAATAAGGGCCCAACGGCGCAGTCGGAGTGCGCTGACGGCGAAGAAGGCGCCGGCGCCGAGCAGGATAACTGCGAATGCAATGTTCATCGGGGTCATACGGCGAAGCTAGGGCGCGTCACACCCAGTAACAAGACGCGCCCCATGCTTTCCCGTTACGACGCCTTGGCCGCTTTCACCGCTGCCGTGAGTGCTGGCAGGACTTCGAGTGCGTCGCCAATGATGCCATAATCGGCAATCTTGAAGATCGGGGCTTCCTTGTCTTTGTTGATGGCCACAATCGTACGCGATGTACGCATACCGGCCAGATGCTGAATGGCGCCTGAAATACCGGCGGCAATGTACAGATCCGGACTCACGTTCCGCCCCGTCTGTCCGATCTGATCGGTGTGTGGACGCCAACCGTCGTCCGTCACCGCGCGGGTTGCACCAACGGCCGCGTTGCCGAATGCATCGGCCAGATCTTCGCACAGCTTGAAGTTGTCGGCTGTTTTGAGACCGCGTCCACCGGCCACGATCACGGGTGCATCGTTGAGATCGATTTTATCGGTGTTGCCCATCTTGAGTTCAACAACCTTTACACGCGACGCTGTCGGCTCACTGGCTGACGTGATGGCCTCTGTAACCAACGGGCGCGCATCGGGTGTGGGTGTGAACGCGGCGGGCCGCACCGAAAGCAGCGTGGGCGAACCGGACAGCGCGAGCGTGGCAATGACTTTGGCGTTGTTGATGGGATGCTGCCCCACCACTGCACCGTTCTCAACGGCAAAACCGGTGAGATCGGGCACCAGTCCCACGCCCAACCGCGCTGCCACACGCGGCGACAAATCCCGGCCGTGCGACGTGGCGCTGAAGACGCCGTACGTGTACGTGCCGCTCTTGAGCAAACCCGCCAGTGTCGCGGTGAGGGCTTCAGGGTTGTACATCGCGAATCCGTCATGCTCGAGCACCAGCACTTTGTCGGCGCCATGCTGCGCGAGCGCCTCGGCCTTGGCGCCAATGCCAGCACCGCCGGCGAGCACCGCGTGCACTTCGCCACCGCCCGACTGTTCGGCCAGCAACCGCGCCGCCGTGACGGCTTCAAACGCCACTTTGCGCAGCTCACCAGCGCGCGATTCGGCCATTACGAGTACGTGTGCCATAATCAGAGTACCTTCGCTTCGGTCTGGAGGAGACGCACCAACTCGGGCACTGCATCCGCACCTTCACCCACAATGCGGCCAGCAGCACGTTCAGCGGGAAGCGCCATGGAACGCACGGTCACTGTCGCGTCACCGAGATTGGCTGGCTTGATGTCGAGCGGCTTTTTCTTGGCGGCCATAATGCCCTTGAGCGACGGCAGACGTTCCTTGTTCAAGCCGTCGTCGATAGTGAGCACGGCGGGCAGCGGAAACTCCACCACTTCGCTGGCGCCTTCGAGCACACGTTCAGCGCGACCGGTGGCACCGTTGATGTCGAGCTTGAACACGTTGGTGACGACGGGGAGATCAAGCAGTTCGGCGACCATCGGGCCCGTCATCTGATTCATGGAATCAATGGCGATGCGTCCAAAGAGCACCAGGTCGTAGCCGCCGTCCTTGAGTTCCGCGGCGAGCACGCGTGCGACGGCCAGACCGTCGTAGTTGCGCGTATCGGTTTCGAGCAGTGCGCCGGAGTCGGCGCCCATGGCCATGGCCTTGCGAATCTGCTCCTGCGCCGCGTTGGGGCCTACGCACACCACGTGCACAGAGCCGTCACCGGCTTTTTCCTTGAGCTGCAGCGCCGCTTCAATGGCCCACAGGTCAAAGTCGTTGATATCGTATTTGAGGCCCGTCTCTTCGTAACGGGATTTGTCCGCGGTAATGGCGAACTTCACTTCCATAACGGGGACACGCTTGATGCAAACGGCAATCTTCACCGCACTCACTCCATGAGATGGTGGCTTGTGAATGTTTTCACATGCGAAAGCTAGGACCCAACACGGCGAGTGGCAATGTGATGCGCACGCCGAGTGATGCTGGCACACCCAATTGCGTCAGGCCGCCTCCTGTGAAAGGACGACGGCCTGACAATCGTTTCCCAGCAGCAGTTCCAGCCGGAGCCCACGGGCCGGAAAAGCGCCTCGTCAGAAGTTGGGGTTGGCCAACCGTTCGACGTCAGGCAGTGGCCAGCAGCGCTGCGTGCCGTACACTCCGCCACCCTTCGGGTAGTCCGCACCCGCGGCCGGAATCTGAGGCACTGAGAACCGATTCATATCAAACCAGCGGGTTCCCTGCAGCCAGAGTTCGCGACGGCGGGCCTCAATCAGGCTGCCGGTAAAATCGGACACTTCGGCGGCGGACAGCGGTGGCAGCGCCACCCCCGAGCGCGCGCGCAACGTGTTGAGAATCGCCACGCCTTCGCTGCCGCCACGCACTTCGGCCAGAATCAATCGTGCCTCAATGCCGGTGGCGATGGGTGTGCCGGCGGTGAGCGACAGGTATTTCTGCTGCGACCACAAATCGTTGGTCTGATCGGGAGTCTTTCGATTGCCGTTCACTGCCACCACACGCGGATCAGGTGCTCCGGCTACCGTGACATTGCGATACGACGGAGCCACCGTCACTGCAAACCCCTGATTGTTCTGTGCGAAGATGCGATTGTTGCGCGACGCGGCGTTCAGGTCGTGCGTCGCATTAAACACAAAATCCTGCGGCACTGCTGCGGCGTCTTCGGCAGCGCCGGCGGCATCGCCACTGCCCAGACGCGCGCGCGCGCGTCCCACGCGGGCGAGATTGGCCAGCGCCGGCTCATTGGCCGCCTGCGCCGCTGCGAGTGCTGTGGTAAACCGTACTTCGGCCGAGTCAAACGCCTGCTGCGGAGTGAGCGCCGGCCCAACATTGATCGTGCACTCACAAAAACCTTCCGCCAGCAGCACGAGCGAGTGGCCCGCCATGGCCGCGTTACGTGCAATCAGCCGCTGACGGTTGGGCACTTGCGCGTCTGTCCACCCCTGCAGCAGACTCACCGCCTGATCATTGGTGTGCCGCGCCACGTTGACCGGTGTGTACACACCAATGCCCACACAGCTGGCCGAAGCATATTGCGCCTGCGTCGGATCGACGTCGCGACGATCGTACGACCAGCGGGCGGCGGTTTGCTCGCCGTCAAACAGCTCACCGGCCGCCAATCCACTGGCCACGATGTAGCCACCGAGTGCGCACTCGTAGTCGGCTACGGCCGAGTTGGAGATAAGCAGTGCGTTGGCCGGCACGAGATAGTTGGCTTCGTCAAGCCGGCTGGGTGAGTTGACGGTGAGCAGTCGATCAACCGTATCGCACGCTGCTAACGCGGTGATGATGAACGGAATGGCCAGCACTGTGCGAAGACGCGTGCTGCGCACAAACCCACTGACACGAGAGGTTGCTGCGCGACGTGTGCCACGCACGGAGTCATGTGATCGCGTCATGGTCAGAAGCTCAGGTTGAACGTGGTCACAAACTGGCGAAGCTGCGGCAACACATTCTGCTCCCATTGCCCAAAGGCACCACCGCGCGTTCCGCCGTTGAATGATGCCTCCGGCTCAATGCCCGGGAAGTTGGTAAATAGCGCCAGATTGCGACCAGCGAGGGTGATGGAGGCGCGCCCCACATTGAACGGTCGTGTGAACGATTCGGGCAGCGTGTAGGTGGCCGACAGCTCGCGGAACCGCACAAGCTCGCATCCTGAATGAGCTCGGTGGTGAACTGTGTGCCGCCTTGCGCTTCAGCCACAAGCAACGGATCAAAGCGTTCCGGGTGATAGTTGATTTCGCACAGTGCAAACAGGTTGCAACGCACACGACGATTGCCATCGAGCTTGCTGTAGCCGCCGCGATAGTCGAAGAACGAGTTGATGCGCAGGTTCTTGAAGATCGTGGCACCAGCGCTGAGCGATCCTTCGCGCGTGGGCACAGAGTTGCCAATAAACACTCGCGGTGCGCCCGCACACTCTGTCGCGCCTCCATTGCCGTCATCACACTGGATGTTGGTGGCGCGCCGCGTTACCGGATCAAATTCTGCACTGACCAGGCGACGATCCCACCACGCGCCAGGCGCATAGCCCACGACGTGTTGAATCTGCGCGGACAGTGAGACGACATCGGTGGTCGGACCGAGACTGTTGATTTTGTAACCAAGCACACTGCCGCTCAGCGAGAAATCCAGTGCAAGGTTTTCGCCGTTGAGCGCCTGCCAGCGCACCAACCCTTCCAACCCGCTGCGTGCAACTTCGCCGGCGTTAAAGAGCTGCTCTCCCGGAAAGCCTGCCGATGGCGGAGCCAATCGCGCGAGGATGGCGTCTTTGGTGACACCATTGAAGTAGGTGAAGTCCAGTCCGATGCGATCTTCAAACAGCGCGGCTTCAAAGCCTACTTCTGTTTCGAAACTGCGCTCGGGGCCAAGGTCCGGATTGCCGGCGTTGGCGGGGGTCAGGAATCCGCCTTGCGCGGCGTAAGTCCGGGTCGCATCAAATGCGCCGGGCTGCTGTCCGCTGCCTCCGTATGCCGCACGCAGCCGCAGCTGGCTGACAAACGACGGAAGCGAGATGGACGGTTCTTCACTGATCACATACGACGCGCTGAACTTGGGGTAGGTGACAACATCAAAGTTGGTACCGAAGGCCGAGTTGTCGTCAGCGCGCACAGCGGCAGTCATGAACAATCGATTGTTCCAGATGACCTGCTGCTGAATGAAACCGCCCACCGTATTGTTTTCAAATACTTCATCGCCGTCGACATTGCGCACGGCGGCGGCGGCCAGCGACAACAGGCCGGCAGCGGGAAAATCGTTGGCCGAAGCGGAACGGAAGAGAGACTTCCGTCCGAAAAACTGTCCACCAACTGAGCTCACGCTGCGCCATGATTCAGTAAGCGCGAGATCAAGATTGGCGAGATAGTCAAACGTGGACACGGTGACGTCACGTGTGGACACGGCCATGGACCCGTTGGTCGGCGCACCGGAGCCAGAGAACGCCGAGTAGCGCGCGGCCAGCGGATCGTTGCGTGGCGTGAGCGCCTGATTGTCTTCGGCCAATCGGTCAACGCCGAGAATGAGGCGATGATTGAACCACGAGGTGGCACGATTGGTGAGTGTCACGCTGCCGGTGAAGCGATCAGCGTCCTGAAAGTTGTTGTACGCCTGGTAGTACACGTCGGGCGGACCGGAGCGGAAACCCAGTTGTGGATTGCCGGTGTTCGCACCGGAGTACAAAAAGCCGGGTGACGAGAACAGCGTGCCCCACACCGCGCCACCACCACCCGCTTCGAATGGCAAATAGGTGCGACCCGTGGTGTAGGCCATGGACGACTGCACGTCGAAATTGTCGTTGGGCGTGGCTGACAGGTTCACGCGCAGGTTAGTGCGATGCAGGCGATTGACCACCTCCGCGCCCTGATTCTCTTCGTACCCGCCGCCCATGTAGTAGCGCAGTGTGGGTGTACCACCGCTCACACTCAGCTGGAGGTCGGACAACATGCCGGCTTCGAAAATATCGCGCCCGAAATTGGAGTTGAGCGAGTCGTTGAGTTGGCGCGTGGAGAGCTGCACGGTATCACGCACCGCCGTTGACCCACCTACGGGAACCGGTCCCCAGTTGTCTTCAAAACGGTTGCGCCAATCAGGCACCCAGTTGGCACCCATGCGATAGGTAGCATTCCACACCGGCTTGCCGGCCGCTCCGCGCTTGGTGATGATCTGGATGACACCGGCGGCGGCTTCCGTGCCATAGAGCGTCGCTGCAGCCGGTCCTTTGATGATCTCGAGGCTTTCGATGTCATCCGGGTTGAAGTCATTCCAACGCGAGATGGACTGCGAACCGAAACCCTGCCGCGCGCAGGAAACCGAGCCACGACCCGCGCGGGCCCCTCGTCCTGGACACCCGGGAGCTGGGTCGCCGGGCCGGGTCCATGCGTGCCGTCCGGCGTACCGTCCCCGCCCCTGAGGAACTTGGTCTCGAGTTGATCACCGTTCCCGCCGGCAGCGACCTCGACCTCGACCTGCGCCTCGAGTCCGTGATGGAGGGGGTGCTCGTCTCCGGCACCGTCGATGCCCAACTCACCGCCGAGTGCGGCCGTTGCCTCGACCC
>JBBSPO010000173.1:0-8128 GCA_038258695.1 Gemmatimonadales bacterium
GCCGCTGACCGTTTTGCGTGGTGCGAAATCCGGGAGTGTTCTGGCGTGCCGTGGCCAGCGCCTGCTCGAGCGTGAGCGTGGGGCCTTGTGCCGGCAGCGGTGCATCCTGAGCGGCGAGGGCCGGTACACCGCTGACGCACGCGAGTGCGAGCAGCAGTGAGGGCATGGTACGCGGTGTACGCAGTATACGCATGGAAAAATCGGTGAGGAGTGGAGGGAACATTCGGTCGTACGGCTGTTTTCCGGGGAGGTTTCAGGGGTGCCAGGATTTGATTCGCGCGGGCTGTCTAATACCGTGGAACGTCGTCCCTGACCGCGACCAGGCCAAGGGCAGGGATGGCAACACGAAGAATACGGCCGTCGGCGTCAGTCCATATGACACGCCGATTGCGCGAATCGTCCACCACCCAGCGTTGCGCGGGCAAGCGTACGCCTGCCACGGCCACGGTATCGCTGGCCTGCTCAAGACTTACGCGCACCGGTCGCTCGCTGTTTTGCATGGGCGCCAGCGCCGAGCGGGTGGAGTCGGCTAACGGCTGGCCACCAAGCCAGAACACGGCCGCCTGATGAAACGACTGGTCTTCCAGTACGAGCGTGCCAGGCGGCAGCAGGTACTCCCGCGCGGCCTCCCCGCGATCGGTTCGGGCGAGCGTGGCAAAGCGTCCGCGTACGCGCTGGCCACCCAGCGTGAGCACCACCGTAGTGCCCTCGCGCACTTCAGCCGAGTAGCGCATGGGCGTGCCCGCCGAATCGGTCTCGAGGCGCGTGGCCAGCCGGCGCTCCCCAATGGCTGACTCCGCCCGCATCTCAAACTCCACGCCATCGGGCGATGACACGCGTCGCAAGCTGAACTGTTCGCGTCCCACCCGCGCACCTTCAAGCAGGATGGTAAAGCTGCCCACGTCCACGCTGGCCGGCTGGTTGGCGGGGGCCGGGGCCGGGGCGAGGCCCGGGGCGAGGGCAGGGCCAGCGCCAACCGCGAGCGCCGACAGCACGAGCGGCAGGGCAAAGGCCAGGAGTTTCAGGACGGGCATAAAGGCAACCTACTGCGTTCGCTGACAAGCACCCACAACACCCCCCGTCCGCGTGACCCATCCGTGCCCGTGTCACCCATCATCCCAACATCCGTTTAACCCCGTTCCGTTAACAGTAAACGGCCGTTAAAGCACCCGTTCCGTTAACAGTAAACGGCCGTTAAAGAACCCCCACCGTAAACCGTTCACCCCCACCGTAAACGCAGTCAAACGGCAGTCAACCCCAACCGTAAACCGTTCACCCAAACCGTAAACGCAGTCAAACGGCAGTTAACCCACGGTCCATAGCTTCTCCCCCCTCGATTAACGTTTACCCTGTCCCTTTCCCCCCCATTCCAGCCCCGCTTGCCCTCCCACCGTCCGCCCCCACCCCGTTGGCCCGCCCTCTGGACGGGTAGCGCACTACTGTCCCTGCTGGCGCTGACCGTTTGGCAGCGCGAGCAGGATGTCGTGTCGCTGCTACTGGCCGCGGTGGGATTCCTGGTGGCCAGTGTGGCCGTGATAACGCTGCGCGCCCCGCGCACATGGTCCGTGGCCGCCCTGTGCGCGCTGGCGGTGGCGCTGGGCGTCGCCGTGGCCGAAACACGTGCGTTGCGCGAACTCGACCAAGCTGGTGAACGCTGGTCATTGGCCGCCCGCAATCGGGATGTGCTGCTGGTTCGCGATCAGATTCAGGAGGCGCGCGCCAGGCTGGACGTGGCGCTCGCGGCCTCGCTTGAATCTGGTGTTGCTGTGCAGCCGAGTGTGCGCGGTGCGGAAAGTGGCACCGTGTTGTACGACTCCGGTCAGCTCGTGTCCCGCATTGGGCAGGCACGCGTGCCGTTGGCGTTGGGCCAATCGGGTGACGCGTTTGTGCAGAGCATTTTCTACAGCGCGCTGGTGGGGCGCGCAGCCCAGGGCGAGCGTGTTGCGGTGGCCACAGTGCTGCTGACCGCCGCACCGCCGGCCGATCGCTTTGCCCGTGCGTTGGTGCGTGGTGCGGTATCGCCCGAAATCGCCGCATCCATACGGTTGGACCGTCCGACGCAAAGTTTTCGCGCGAGTCCGTCCGACCCCACGCTCAAGGAAGTGGTGGCGGGTGACGACGAAACAGCGCTGATCGTGGTGGGTGCGTCGGCGCAGTCTATTGAAGAGGCGCGGCTCACCGGGATTCAGCAGGCGCGCGTGCGCACGTCCATTCCGCTGTCGATCGCGGCTATGCTGGTGCTGCTCGTCGCATGGCGTCGGCCGGCCCGACTTCGCGAGCGGTTGCTCACCGTGGCGGGGCTGCTGGTGGCGTTGGGCATAGCGCCGATTGGTCGTCTGTCCAACGTGTCGCCACTGTTTAACGCGGCCAATTATTTCACGCCAGTTGGCGGCCCACTCACCGCCAACATTGCGGCGCTCGCGCTCACGGCGCTGCTGTTGTTACTGGCGCTCTTCCGCGTGTTGCGCAGTAAACGATTGGCCGAATCACGTCCGCTGGCGGTGCTGCTGGTGATTGTGATTGCCGCATTGGGACCCTATGCACTGCGTGACCTGGCGCGCGGTATCGCGTTTCCGCCCAGCGGGCCGAGCATGGGATTGTGGATCGTGTGGCAGCTGGCGATTGCGTTGGCGGCGGCCGGTATTCTGATTGCCGGTGCCACTGCTGGACAGGTGGTGATTGGGCAGCGTCGTGGCTTGCCCTCGTCCATTGGTCCGGTGATTGCGGGGTTTGCGGCCATCACGGCGCCCCTGCTGTGGCAGGCACCGGGTGCGTGGCCGACGTGGTTTCCATTGCTCTGGATTGCGGCCATTGCGAGCCTGGCCTTTGTACGTCGCGGCAGTGGGCTGGTAACGGCCGTCGCATTTGTGGCCGGCTGTGGTGCCGTCACGCTCACCTGGGGGGCGACTACGCGTACGCGCATGGAGCTGGCGGAAGCCGATGTGCCGCGATTGCGTGCGTACGATGAAAATGCAGAACAGTTGACACGTCGCTTTCTCGAGACACTCGATCAGGAGCGCAACGCGCCCAGCCGTACGCGACTGTTGCAACTGTTTGCCGATTCGGAGTTGGCGCAGGCCGGTTATCCGGCGCGACTGGCGATCTGGAGTGAGCAGTCGGTCGACGTGCCCGCCGAACTGCTGGCGCTCACCGCGATCACCGATGAAGAGCGTGCGCAATCGGGGCTGGCCGAACGCGTGCGCGGTACGGGAATCAGCGACATCGTAACGGCATCGGACGGACCGTTTGTCATGGTGGTGGCGGCTGTGCCATTTGCGCGCGGCTTTGTGGTGACCATCGCGGTGCCGCCGCGCACCTGGCTGTTGCCACCCGATCCGTTTGCGCGACTCACCGGATTGGCGTCCACGCCCGATCGGTCTCCGCCGTACCAGCTGTCGCTGGCGAGCCTGCGTTCGGGAATTGCCGACACACTCACCGACCGCGTGCAATGGTCCAGACGCGACGCCGTGATGGTGGGTGACGCGCGTGTTGGCACTGATGACGTGCCGCGTCGTGCGCATGTAGAGGTTGATTTGCGCGGCCTCGATGCGCTGGTGCCGCGTGGTGCGCTGCTGGTGTTGCTCGATGTAGCGGTGGTGCTCTTGATCTGGATGGCGAGCGCCATGGCCGATGGCGGGGTGTGGCGCTGGCTGCGCTGGCAACGTGCGCGCTGGCGGCGTTCGTATCGTTCGCAGCTGTCCATTGCGCTGCTCACGTTTTTTCTCGCACCGGCGGTGGGCTTTGCGTTGTGGGAGGCGTTTCGTTTGCGCGAAGATGATCGCAGCGCACGTGAGCTGCTGGTGCGTGATGCCCTGCGGTCCACGGAGCTGCCAACGCTCCCTGATCGTCCGGGTGAAACGGAACTGCTGACATCGCGTGTACTGGCGAGTATGGCGACCGAAGTTGGTGGGCCGCTGTTTGCCTATCGCGGTGGCGTGCTGGCGCAGACAAGCGATGAAGTGTTGGCGTCGCTGCTGCCGTTTGGCTTACTGCTGCCCGACGATGTGCCCACTGGTGTGGCAGGTAATCTTGTTCGTCTCGATGCGAACGGCGACGCCGTGGTCACGCGGTCACTGCCGCTGACAAATCGTGATGTCCTGGTAGGCTTTCGCCCCACCGTTGGACCGGAAGGCACGGCGCTGGTGTTGGCGACGGCCGCGCGCGGCGATGAGTTTTTGCTGGACGCGCGGCGTGCCGACCTGGCGCTGCTTGTGCTGCTCATGACGGTGTCCGGTGTGGCGGCGGCGCTCTGGCTGAGCGGCGCTGCGGCGCGGCAGTTGGCGCGTCCCATTGGCACGCTGCGCGATGCAGCACTGGCGATTGCCAGTGGTCGTCCCATGCCGCCGCTGGACGCGATGCCTCCGGCTGAGTTCGTGCCGGTGTTTGGTGCGTTCGCGCGCATGGCCACCGATCTGTCGGCCAGTCGTGCGGCGCTTGAAGAAGCGCAACGTCGTACCGCGGCGGTGTTGCGCGAAGTCGCCAGTGGCGTGGTGGCGGTACGGCACGATGGACGCGTGCTGCTGGCCAATCCAAGTGCGGAAAAATTGCTCGGCGCCATTCTTCCTTCGGGTACGCAGGTATTGATGCCCGATGCAGCAACCGGGCAGCTGGGCGCGTGGACGTTACTGGCACCGCGCGTGCGGCATTTTCTGGAGTACGGTGACCGCGCGCTCGAAGCATTTGATGTGGAGCTGGCCTCCGATCGTCAGGTGCGGGCTTCGCTCACGCGATTGCCGGGCGGTGCCGTGCTGACGCTTGATGATGTCACCGAGTTGGCTACCGCGCAGCGTGTGCTGGCGTGGGGAGAAATGGCTCGACAGGTGGCGCACGAAATCAAGAATCCGCTCACACCAATTCGATTGGGTGTGCAGCATTTGCGCCGTTCGTGGCGCGATGGTCGAGGTGACTTTGGTACCATTCTCGATACCAACGTGACGCGTATTCTGGGCGAGATTGATCACCTTGACGAGATCGCGCGCGCCTTCAGTCGCTACGGCAGTGCGCCGGCGGAACGTGCACCCGGTGAACCAACGGATGTCGCACGCGTGGCGCGTGATGTGGTGGCGCTGGAACGCATGGGTGAAGGGTCGGTGCACTGGACACTGCACATTGCTGGCGTAGATGTGCACGACGGTGATGAGCCAACGGCGCCGCTGATGGCGATTGCGCGGGCCGACGAGTTGCGCGAAGTGTTGCTCAATGTGCTCGAGAACGCGCGCTTGGCCGACGCGACGGCGGTTGCACTGGAGGTCGTGTCACGCGGCAATGAGATCGCCATGATCGTTCGCGATAACGGTGCAGGGATGTCGGCAGACGTTATTCCCCACATTTTTCAGCCGCACTTCTCCACGCGCACCAGCGGTAGTGGTCTGGGGCTGGCCATCAGTCGCCGCATGCTGGACGGTTGGGGTGGTGCGATGATGGTGACCAGCGAACCTGGTGTGGGTACAACGCTCACCCTGACGTTATTGTCTGCTTAAGTTGTGGCCATGGCATCGCGCGATCCGATTCTCACCCCGACCCGACTCAAGGCCACGTTGCCTCGGCACCTGGCCGATTGGACGTTGCCACCCGGTTGGTCGTGGGGGCAGGACAGTGTGTGGGGTGACCGTCGCCACTATCAGGAGCTGGTAGACGCATTGGGTCGGTCGCTGTCGCTGGTGAGCGCGCCGGAAACAGAACATGGCGATTGGTTACGCGACGAAGCGCGGGCGTTGGCCCATCGCAATCACCCGTCCATCCCCACCACGTACCACTACTGGGCCAACTATCAGGAAAGCCGACGTGGTCCCGGCTATCTGCGCCGTTGGATTGCCGGCGAAACCGTAGCGCAGCGCGTGGTGCGCATGGGGCCGGAGTCGGTGCCCACGGTGCTGCAGGTGTTGCGGGAGGCGGGCAGCACGCTGGCGTATTTGCACGACGCCGGGGCGCTGCATCGTGCCCTGTCGCCACACAACGTCTGGCTTACGCCAGGCGGACGGCTGTGGTTGCTGGGCTGGGAGTGGGCGCTGGCGCCAGAGCAGGTGCCGGACGGATTGCGCCCCGATCCCGCACGTACGCCGCAAGCGCCCGAGTGGGGCAACGGGGAGTACGCACCAACGCAGGCGAGTGATCAGTGGCAGCTGGCGGCCATGGTGTTTACCGCCCTCACCGGCGAAACGCCCCCCGAGCGTGACGCGCCGCCGATCACACTGCTGCGCCCCGATTGTCCGGTGGGTTTGGCGCGGGCGCTTGAGCAAGCGCTGCACGCCGATCCCACGCAGCGCTTTCCGTCGGTGCGCACCTTCCTGCGCGAGGTGGATCGCGTGGTCAGCGTGCGCTCAGTGCTGGTGGAACCCGAAGGTGACGAGATTCCGTCGCTGCACGAAGCGCCCGAGGCGCGTCTGCGCTGGGCGACCTCCGACGACTATGAGATTCTCGCGCCCTTGGGCTCAGGCACATTCGGCAGTGTGTGGCGCGCGCGCGACCTCACGCTGGCGCGCGAAGTGGCCATCAAGGTGTTGCATCCGCACATTGCCCGCGATGATATGGCGGTATCGCGCTTTCGTCGTGAAGCACGACTCGCGGCGCAGTTGGCACATCCGGCCATTGTGCCGATTTATGACAGCGACGAACGCGGTGGTGTGGTGTGGTACACCATGGAGCTGGCCGAAGGTGGATCGGTGGCCAGTCTCATCGCGCGACGCGGCCCGCGCGATTTTGACGAAATTGCCATGCCTGTTGATGGCGTGCTCGATGGTTTGTTATCGGCGCACAACAGCGGAATTATTCATCGCGATCTCAAGCCCGAAAACATTCTCATTGATCGGTATCGCCGTTGGCGCATTGGCGATTTTGGTATCGCGCAAGCGTGGGGCGAAGATGTGGCCACCGGCTCGTCGGGCACACCGGCCTTTGCTGCACCCGAGCAGTTGCTCGGCGAGGCACAAGGTCCGGCTACTGACTGCTACGCTATTGCCGGCATTGTGTACTTCGTGCTCACAGGACGCGCGCCGTTTGGTGATGCAAGCGCTGAGCAGGTGCTGGCCCAACAGCTGGGCGATCGTCTCACGGAACGCTTGCAACTCGATGAGTTTCCCGCGCCGCTCACGCAGTTCCTCATGCGCGGATTGCATCCGAGCGCCGATGAACGTTTCAGCGATGCATCAGAGTTGCGACTCGCATGGCGTCAGGTCATTCGCCTGATGCGCCGCGCTGACGATCCACGTCCGTGGTGGCGCCGCGTGTTTGAAGGACCGATGGACGGCGAAGAACAGGCGTTTGAAAATGACGTGGATCTGGACGACGCTACTCCGCTACGCGAACCGTCTTCACGTTTGTAAACTCACGAAAGCCGCGCGTGCCAAGTTCGCGTCCCATGCCCGATTGTTTGATGCCACCAAAGGGGACGCGCGGGTCTGACACCACCACTTCGTTGACAAACACCATGCCCGCTTCCAGCCCTGCGACGAATCGCGCGGCCTGATCCGGATCACGCGTCCACACACTCGATCCAAGCCCGAAGTTTGTGGCGTTGGCGAGCGCCAGCGCTTCGTCGGCGTTGTTGACACGAAACACCGGTGCCACCGGACCAAAGAGCTCCTCGACGGCGGCCGGGCTGTCGTGCGGAACGTCAGTGAGCACTGTTGGCGGATAAAAGAATCCGGGACCGTCTGGTACCTGGCCCTGCGCATGAATCTTTGCGCCGGCGCTGACCGTGCGCTCCACCTGTTTGGCCAGCGAGTCGCGCATATCCTGCGTGGCCAACGGGCCAACGTCGGTGCGCGCGTGTTGCGGATCTCCGACACGCAGTGCGGTCATGGCGTTGCTGAAGACGTGCAGAAAACGGTCGTACACTTCGGCGCACACGATAAACCGTTTGGCCGCGATACACGACTGACCAGCGTTGACCGTGCGTCCGGTCACGGCTTCACGCGCCGCGCGGTCGACATCAGCATCGGCCAGCACAACAAAGGGATCACTGCCGCCGAGTTCGAGCACCGCTTTTTTGAGGTGTGCGCCGGCGGTGGTGGCCACGGCTTTGCCTGCGCCCTCGCTTCCGGTGAGCGTGACAGCGGCGATGCGTGGATCGGCAATGAGCGCTTCAATGGCATCGCTCTCCACCAGAAAGAGCGGCGCCAGCGCAGGC
>JBBSPO010000174.1:0-8076 GCA_038258695.1 Gemmatimonadales bacterium
CGGTACGGCGAGCGGGGGCCGCATGACACGAATGGCCCAACGAAAGATTGCGCGCCAAGGTCCAAAGTGAATCAAGGCCCGGGTTGAACGGACGACCAAACCAACCTGTGGGTACTTCGCAAGCCTCCGTCGGAACCCAGCGAGCAGCTGGGAAAGAGACACTGCGCCGCCATGGAGCATGGTACGATTGACTGACTCGGACATCGAGACCTCGTTAAGGAAGGCACACTTCGGCTCAGTTAGCCGCTCACGACAGCTTTCACTACGAACGGTACCATGACGGTCTGACAGTGAATGCTACGGGAGATCCGTGCCAACTTCACACTCCAATTCGCGTGACTACTGAGCAGTTTGGTCGTTCTATAACTGCAGCGCTGGGGCGAAGACACGGGAGCTCCGAGCTCGATCTGCGGCCGTGTGTCCGAAATACACAACTCCGGTTAGCTTTAACCCGCAGGTCGCCAAGTCTGCGATTGCGGAGCTGGATACAACCGCTCCCTTGAAGCTACACCCACCAAAACATGCTCGAACTGTTCCGCAAGCTATACGCCATTCTGGATCCGTCGGAGCGTCGCCGTACGGCGTTGCTGCTGGTGGTCCTGCTCATGGTAGCCATCGCGGAGACGCTGGGTGTGGCTTCTGTGATGCCGCTCATTGCGGTGCTATCGCGGCCCGAGGTGGTAGAAACCAACAAATATCTCGCCTGGGCTTACAATACCCTCGGCTTTACCAATCGCAACGACTTCCTGCTGCTCGTGGGGTTTGGGTTCCTGCTCGTAACGGTGGGTTCACTGGCGGTGAGAGCGGTTGGTATGTGGGCGCAGCTGCGCTTCGTGCACAATCGCGGCTACCGTTGGAGCATGCGCCTGATGGCCGCGTACCTGCGCCATCCGTACGAATGGTATCTCAATCGGCATACGGCCAACCTGTCCACCGCTGTATTGTCCGAGGTCAACGAGGTAATCAACGGCGCACTCATGCCGGCGCTGCAGATCTGTGCCAATGCACTTGTAGCGCTACTGCTCGTAGGTCTGCTGCTCGCTATCGATCCGGTCTTGTCGCTGAGCGTGGCCGGTGTGCTGGGCGGTGGCTTCTGGCTTGTTCAGGTGGCGGTCAGGCGCCGTCTCGGCACGCTGGGAGTCATTCGCCGTGCTGCTACACGCGAACGATTCAGGATTGTGCAGGAGGCTTTTGGCGGTGCCAAGGACGTCAAAGTACTCGGGCTCGAGGAATCCTTTGTATCTCGGTTCATGCAACCGTCCATGGCGGTTGCTCGTGTGAACATCAGTGCGAGTCTCATTTCCAAACTGCCGTCCATTGCCATGCAGGCGCTGCTGTTCGGAGGCATGCTGCTGGTGCTGCTGTACATGATGGCCACCTACGGCGACTTCGCCGAGGTAGTACCGCTGGTGGCACGATATGCCTTTGCCGGCTACCGCTTGCTGCCGGCCGTCCAGGCGATTTCCAGCAGCGTGTCTGAGCTGCGCTACCGTGAAGTGGCGTTGAACTCGCTCACCGAGGAGCTGGAAGATGCGCCGCCGGTGCCTTCGCCGAGCGACATCCGGTTGCGGGCGGAGCGTCAGATGGATCTGAAGCAGGCGCTGACACTGAGCAGCGTCACGTACAGTTACCCAGCCGCCGAACGACCCGCTGTGTGTTCACTTTCTCTGAGCATCGCGGTGAACAGCACGGTGGCCTTGGTGGGACCGACCGGTTCCGGGAAATCCACCACGGCTGACCTCATTCTCGGTTTGTTGCGTCCGCATGAGGGTGCGTTGCTGGTTGATGGCGAGGCCGTCACCGCCGAAAGCGAGCACGCCTGGAGGCGCTGCGTGGGCTACGTGCCACAGCAAATATTTTTGGTGGATGGAAGCCTGGCGCAGAATATCGCCTTCGGGATCCCGGACAAACACATCGATATGGCGGCCGTGGAACGCGCCTCCCAGATTGCCAATCTGCATGACTTTGTCGTGCGGGACCTGCCCAAGGGCTACGACACGGAGATTGGTGAGCGAGGGGTGCGTCTCTCAGGCGGCCAGCGTCAGCGCGTTGGCATTGCACGTGCCCTGTACCGCGACCCTGCTGTACTGATCATGGATGAGGCCACTAGCGCGCTCGATAACCTCACAGAGCATGCTGTAATGGAAGCCGTCCACAATCTCAGCCGGCGCAAGACGATTGTTCTTATTGCGCACCGCCTGAGCACCGTGCGCAGCTGCGATTGCATCTACATGCTCGAAGATGGGCAACTCACCGGCGCGGGTACGTATGATCAGCTGGTAGACCAGCACGAGCGTTTTCGGGCAATGGCCGGTGCTGGATAGATGGAGTAGCCGTGGCGACGGAAGGCCGACCGAAGGCCGCTCGCCCGCAAAATCAGGGTTTTGAAGAGAGGCGCTGAACTGCTGCCATGCCGATTCTGAGCGCTCCGGATGTCTTGCGGCCCAATGATCCGGGAGATCGCAGCGCCTGCAAAACTTTCTCTCGGCCTTCTGTCCATCGCCCCCGTCGAACCAAGGCTCCCGCCGCATCAAAGCGCGCACGGAGCAATCGCGCGTCCAACTGTCCGGCCCACCTGGGAGACAGCGGATCTTCGCTTACACACTCAAGCGCCTTCAGTTTGTCCACCGCCATCATGGCAACATCGATCGTGGCATTGGTGCCGTGCCGGCGGACCTCGGCGAGCACATCTTCGGTAAAGCCCACCTTCCCCATCATGAACGCCCTGAGCACAAAGTGCGCGTCCTGGCAACGGATGAGCCGGCGATCAAAGCGCAGATTGGCAATCGCGTCAGCGCGAAATAACATGGTCAGCAGCCACGCGGGAAAGTCCCCCCAGTGGATGATGTTCGGGAACGCTTCTCCACTAATGACCTTGCCCGCGCCTGAAGGCTCGCTGATGAATGGCGTGTCTTTGAGTTCCGGAAAGAACTGAAACTGATCGGTCATCAGCTCGCCGGTGGCGTGCTCAAAACGCACAAAATTACCGAAACAGCACACCAGCTCAGGTACCGCTTTCATGAGCCGAAGCTGAGTTTCGATCATGTGCGGTCGCCACCGATCGTCGGCATCAAGGAACGTGATGTACTCACCCTTTACGAGATCGAGCCCGGTGTTTCGAGCAGTCGAGACTCCCTGATTGGCCTGTCTTACGTAGCGCAGGTTGTCACGCAGAAACGGTTTCACGATCTGCTCGGTACCGTCGGTAGAACCATCATCCACAATGATGATTTCGTCCGGCAGAACGGTTTGCCTGAGCGCCGATTCAATCGCTTCGGCGATGTATGGCCCGTTGTTGTACGCAGGTACGATGACTGAAACACCAGACATTAGGTCAGCCCCCATCGGCTCATTACGGCTTCGGAAAGTTGTTGTGCAGCGTTAAGCTCAACGGCTCGGTCACGCAACTCGATGGCGCGAGCCTGTTTCGCCTCGCCATTGCGAATGAGCTCGTTGAGCCGACTTGAGAATATATGCTCAGGGGTTGGCCAGATTCCTGAGTCAAGTTGTGTGACGACCCACGCATTGTAGCGTGTGTCACCATCCATTGGGTGGCAGATCATCGGTACACCACCCAACAGCGCATCCTGCATCGCGCCCGAACCACAATGCGAAATGAACAATCGAACCGATGGGTGCTTGAGTATTGCCGCCTGATCAATCCATGCTGACCATAAAAAGTTGTCGCTGGGTTCCACATTGCTCGGTCGTGAGGCGCTGGCATACAAAGTGCGAAAACCGCTCTCTGCCGCTTCTCTTGCGATCACCTCGATTGGCAGCCGCATGCCGGGCGCCATCGTGCCAAAT
The DNA here is from genome assembly GCA_038258695.1 of Gemmatimonadales bacterium. Taxonomy (GTDB): domain Bacteria; phylum Gemmatimonadota; class Gemmatimonadetes; order Gemmatimonadales; family Gemmatimonadaceae; genus JAABRT01. The sequence continues at coordinate 3,808 of JBBSPO010000174.1, forward strand.
CCGACGAGCAGCACCGGCCTGCTGTCTGCGTCAATCCATGCGAGTGTTTCGCGCGAGTCAACCTGCCATGCGAATGACGGCAATGGCCCGAAGTGCGCAACAGAATTGTCGGGCACGATCTGCGTCTCCAGTAGCTCCGCTTCAAGCGCGCTCAGTCCGCAGCTCACCCAGAACACATGTTCATGGGGCACTGATAGATCGACCGCACGCTCCCAATAACCGCGCAGCTCCTGCAGCATGGCACGTTGCTTACCATGCCATGACGGATCGCGCAGTCGCAGCGCCCGGTTCTCCACGGCCGATGCCACTCTGGCGAATCGCCTTGCGGTCAGCGACCATAGGTTGTCGCGTCGCCAGGGCACGCCATACAGCGGCTGCGCGGGATAGTGTGAGCCGTTGGATCGATTCAGCACGAGCGGAGCCCCAACGTACTGCGCGAGCTCGGCGTAGGCGCCACGGAACAGGTGGTCGTCAGCGATGATGAGATCGGGCGCGAGCGCTGTTACACGCTCTTTCAGGAGCGGCAGCAATCTGAAGCCATTGAGTGTGAGTGGCAGCAGGTAACGCTTGTCGAATGAAGAGTTAATGTACAGCTGCCTTGAGAGCGGCGAGGCGCCGGCCCACCGGGCGATATGGTACGCACTGTCGGTGGGCATCACTGACCCGATCGATTGATACGAGTAGCCGGTGGGCAACCGATCCATAAGTTTCCGTGCTTCTTCCGGCGCCACAACCACGACCTCGATCTCACCGCGCGACAGCGCCGCGGCAATGCGAAGCGACGGTGAAAGATGGCCGGCGTGGGGTACTAAGCTGGCGACGACGATGCGTTTCATTGATATGCTACGCTAGCCGACATAAGCCCGCAGAACAGCCGAGCGCTTTGGCGCGATCTGTCACGTGACACCGAGGCGGCATTCGCGGTGGTGTGGGAGCTATCAGGTCAAAAGGGATATCTCGCTGATGGCCGAAGTCCGTCGGGCGTAACAAACATCTCATCGAGAATTCGGCGATCGTCGAATGCCACATCCATTTCGTCCGCAATGGAGACAAGGTACTCAAGTTCGATAGTGGAGGGGTTGCTCAGGTCGACTGAGCGGGCCTCGCGGCCCAATGACAGGTAGTAGTCCCGAAACTTCGTGCCATCACCGAAAATGCTTCCATCCAGGACAACGTGACGAGTGGGAATATTGTACGCGTGTGAAAAAATCAGTCCATGCAGAGAGCTGGAGACACTTCTTCTGCACGCCAACAGCTGTCGAATAACGCCTTCAAGATCGCCGCTACCCATGTCGATCACCAGAATGCGAGACTCGCCAGCAAAGCGTTCGGCCCACGTGGCGTACTCGGTAAAGTGAGGCAAGAATGCCAGCTCATATCGCTTCTCTACCTCAGGTGAAAAAAAACGAGGCATCAGAAGACCGGGGTCACCGTACAAAGTCGGGCACTCATGGCCAGAGTCAATGTATCGCTGTCTCGTCAAAGGCCCTCGGACAAAGCGGATGTTCGCGGCTCGCGTTGCCTGGTCTGCTGACCGGATGCCACTCCCGAAAACAAGTGAGCGAGTGCCGCACAAGCGCACCACGCTCCCGGTCGAGACGATATATCTGGCAGCGCGTAACCTTCGGCCTGCGCCCAACGGAAGTCGGTCGGCGACCTTCGCCCATCTGTCAATGCGAGAAATGTCCTGCTCCGAAATGCGCGACAGCTCAGGCGTTTCCGACACTCCAGATTTCTGAAGGTAGTAGGCGGTAACCAGATCACCGACATTGCGATCACCCCACCAATAGAATCGAAGATGCTTGTCAGTCAGCCGCTCGGCAATTCGCGGAAAATAGCGAGCGAGCGAAACAGCATCGAGCGTGTCAATTGCGTGGCGAATCCAGCGACCCGAGAAAAACTTCGACACGTAGTTGGGAAACTGATGGGAAAGCAGCCAAGGCTTTTCTGTTCGTGCCGTGAAGTGGAAAAAGACCGCTTCGTGAATCAGGTCGGACTCCGCTGTAAGCCACTCCACTTCGTGAATGCTCTGGCCGTGCTGCCGCACAATCACGTTGAATGGTCGCGGCAGGTACTCCGGCGATAAATCTCTTGAGGTGGCCAGCAGCAGCGCCAGCAGACTATCGTCACCTTTACGGGGCACACCATTGTTCACAGACCACGCGAACAAGCTGGCGGCCCGCTCCCGAAGCTGAAGGTCAGCATAGGCAGGCAAGTTGATCAGCACGACGCCGGACTGGATGCGCTCTACGTCGGCAACTGGTCCGAACTCGCTTTCGACTCGCGCCGTATCGGAACCCAGAATGTCGCGCAAGCTCCCAGCGCTGACCCCTGCAAGCACTGCTACGGTCGACAGCTGATCGGTCGGATCAGCGTTGCAATACACATCTGCATCCAGATACAGGGCGTGCGAAAAACCTGCTTCAAGGAGTAATGTGGGCGCTGAGAACCAGTAAAAACACTCGACCGGGTATTGCCAGGCTTGCGGATACTCGGCCGAGAAATCCACCTCCATTGCCTCAACGCCGTGCTGACTCATCAGGCTTTTCATTTCCTGTGAGAACTGGCGCCCTACAATGATGGGCGTAAAGTCAGGCGCCCACCGCATCACAGATTTCAATGCGAGGACCGCGTGTGGTACGTAGGCGTCATTGCAAGTTGTAAACGCGCACGCTTTCATTGATCTATCCCTTGGTCGGAACGCATGGAAAGGTGATTCGGCTGATGTATGCCGTGGTAATCCCACCACTTTCGAAAATGCAGATTAGTCGATCTCGGCGCCGCGGGCGAGTTTTCGGTTGCCCTTGCTGGGCGCAGCGCTGAAGCCGCAGTTTCATGAAGCCATCAATCCGGCGTACGCCGACTTACCTCGCAACCGCACAAAATTCACATTGATCGTGGGACACAGCCAGCGCGCCAGCCACGCGTTACTACCTTTTATTGGCAGTGCCACTCATACCTCAGAAGCAAAATATGTTTGAACGCATCCACTTCAAGATCGAAAAGTTGTCCCTTGAGGTATGGGGCCGCCTGCTTGGGAGACGAATTGGGGCCTATTGGTACCGCGGGACCAAGAATTTTGGAGACTTGCTTACTCGCGACCTTCTCCGCGCGGTGGGTGTTGTTCCCGTTCATCAACCCATGGCGAGCGCCGATCTGGTTGGAATAGGAAGTGTGCTTCAGAGCATGCCAGAAGCTTACTCGGGAATTATCGCGGGTTCGGGCCTGATCAGACCGCTCGCGAAGAGATTCCCAAACGCAACAATTCTTGGTGTTCGTGGCCGCTATACGAGGGATTTTCTTGGGCTCGATCACCATACCTTTCTTGGTGATCCAGGATTGATATCCGATTCGCTGATAACTCGACGCAATCCAACTCGCTATCGGCTAGGTGTGATTCCGCACTACGCCGATAAGTCTGACCCGCGTCTCCAGGCTTGGCGCAGAACATTCGGCGCCGACGCACTTTTTATCGATGTCGCAAGAGATCCTCGCAAGGTGCTACTGGATATTACGTCCTGTGCAGGCGTGGTATCCTCGTCTTTGCATGGACTCATCTGCGCTGATTCTCTAGGTGTTGCAAACAAATGGATGTTCTTGTCCGAAAAAGTTGTAGGCAAGGGGTTCAAGTTTCATGACTATTGGTCATCCCTGGACATCGAAAGAATGCCGCTGATACCGAGCGGGTCAGAAACTCTGACCGAGGTCGTCGCCCCCTGTGTCAGGATAGTTGTCGCATGAGTGATGCAACCGCATCGCTCATGGCGATCATCGAACGGGGGCACGGAGTGATCTCGAATGCAGACGTATAGTGCCGCGTTTAAAGCGCGTGTGGTCCAGCGATTGATGGGCCCGCGCGCGGTCAGCGCGAATCGGTTGGCGGAGACGGTCGGCGTGTCCCAAGAAACCCTCTCGCGGTGGCTGCGGCAAGCGCGTAGCGTGCACGGGATGCCATCACCGAAGAAACGGACGCCGCGCTGGACCGGCGCAGAGAAGCTGCGGGTCGTGCTCGCGGCTGAGGGACTGGAAGACGAGGCGCTCGGGGCGCTGCTGCGGCAGGAAGGGCTGCACACGGCGCAGCTCGCGGAGTGGCGCGCGGCCGCGGAAGCGGCGCTGAGCGCCCCCGCCACGCGTCGTCCGTCGGGGCCAGCACCGGAGGCCGAACGCATCGTCGCGCTGGAGCGCGAGCTGCGGCGCAAAGAGGCGGCGCTCGCGGAAACCGCGGCGCTGCTGGTGCTCAAAAAAAAAGTCCAGGCGATCTGGGCGGAC
>JBBSPO010000175.1:0-8070 GCA_038258695.1 Gemmatimonadales bacterium
ACCGAAGCATATCTGCCCCTGCTCGACGCGCTGGAGTCGGCGATTGAGAACGATCCTTCGTCAGCGTCTGCTGAACTGATTGCGCGGGTCGCGCCGTCGTGGAATGCACTGATGGGACGTGATGCGCCGGGCAACACGGGCGCCGGCGTGCAGTCGCAGGAACGGCTCAAGCGTGAGATGGCGGCACTGCTCGAGGCGGCGTCTGCGGTGCAGCCCATTGCCCTGTTCCTCGATGATTTGCATTGGGCCGATGCCTCAACGGTCGATCTGGTGGCGTATCTTGGCGCGCGCCTTGACCGCATGCGACTGCTATTGCTGGTGACATACCGCGACGCGGAGCTGCACGCCTCGCAACATCCGTTTGTGCAGGTACAGCGGGATCTCGAATCACGCGGTCTGGCGCACGAGGTGAACATCTCGTTGCTGTCGCAAAACGAGGTGCAGGATTTCATCGATCACACGTATCCCGGGCATGCGTTCCCTCCGGCGCTGGCGCAGGCGATGCACGCTCGCACCGAAGGCAGTCCGCTGTTTGTGGCGGATCTGCTGCGCTGGCTTGGTACTCGCGGCGTGATTGCTGAACGCGCCGGAAGATGGACGCTGGTACGCCCCATGCCCGAAGTGGATCATGAGTTGCCGGGCTCGGTGCGCAGCATGATCGAGCGCAAGATCTCGCAGCTCGATGATGGCGATCGCAAAGTATTGGCGGCGGCGGCGGTTCAGGGCGCCGAGTTTGATGCGGCCACCGTTGCTGCCGTGTTGAAGGCCGACGAAGCGGACATCGAAGAGCAGCTGCTGGTGCTCGACAAGGTGTATGCGTTTGTACGACGCATTGAAGACGCCACGTTTCCTGACCGCTCGCATTCGGTGCGCTATCGTTTTGTACATGCGCTGTACCAGAACGCGCTGGCCAACGGATTGGCTCCGAGTCGCCGTGCATCGTGGAGTGCAGCGGCGGCCGACTTTCTCGAAGCGCGGCACGCGTCGGAGCGCGCCGACATCGAAGCCGAGCTGGCCTCGCTGCGCGAAGCGGCACGCCAACCGGAGCGCGCGGCGGCCGGTTACGCGGCGGCGGCACAGCGCGAACTGCGCGTGTATGCGTACGCCGAGGCCGAAGTGCTGGCCACGCGCGGCCTGGCGCAGGCGCTGCTGGTGCCACCCGGAGAAGTGCGGGTTGGTTTGGAGTTGCCACTTCGGCTGTTGCTGGGCGCCACGAGTCTGGTACGACGGGGTTTTGCGGCCCCGGAAACGGCCGACAACATGGCCAGTGCACGCGAGCTGTGCGAAGCCGTTGGCGGTTCGCCAGCGCTGGCCAACGCGCTCTGGATACTGATTCTGTTCAGCATTGCCCATGGCGAACTTGATGATGCTGCTCGGCTGTGTACACAGCTGCTGCAGATTGGTGAAGCGAGCGGTGATCCCGTGCTTCTCGCGTGCGGACACCTGGTGCATGTGGGACTCAACGCACATCGCGGCAGCGTGAGCGAAGCGCTGCGCCATCAGGACGCAACCGACGCGTTGGCCACCGACGAAGTGACGCGTGCACTGCGCGCACGCTTTCAGCCCGACCCGTTGCTTACCACACGCTGTCAGCATGTTCGGTTGTTGTGGATGTGCGAGCGCATTGACGACGCCCAGCGCGTGCTCGACGATCTGGTGGAATATTCCCTGAAGACGGGAGACCCACAGGGCCGCGCGTTTGTGGGATTATTCGCAGCAGAGTTGGCTATCATTCGCGGCCAGCCTTCCAAGGCTGAGCGCATAGCGCGTGAAGCGATCGCGCTTAGTGAAGAGCACGGGATCGCGTCGGAACGATTGTGGAACACCCTCATTCTTGGTGTGGCACTGGCGGCGCAGGGTGCCTTGCAGGAAGGCATTGACTACATGCGAAGCGCGCTTGATGTGTTTTTTGCGATTGAGAGCTATGTCGTGGTCCCGTTTTTCCAGGCGCACCTGGCTCAGGCGCTACTCAACGCGGGCGACGTTGACGGTGCACAGCTGGCGACCACCGCTGGGTTTACGCTGGCCAATCGTACGGGCGAACACATGTGGGACGCTGCGTTATGGCGCGTACAGGCGGCAATCCTCGCGCATGCGCCCGGGGCACGCGCTGATATGACCGCAGCGCAAGCGATGGAACGCGCGCATCAGGCCGCTGGAGAGAGTGGTGCGAGCGCGTTTGTGTCTTTGCCAAGCATTGGCATACCAAACACGGCCGGATAGCGTGCGGCCAGCGCCCGTCGTGCGAACGGCGCGAGCAAGCGATGCCACCACTGTTCGCGGTGTGCCGCACTCAATACGCTGAGCGGACTCACCGAGCGCAGCAGCGCGCGAACGGGGGTGTAGTGGCGGGCGCTTCCCATCTCCCACAGCCAGCGGTTGGTCACTCCCACGCGCAGCGACGATGCAAACGCGCGTTCGGCCTCGGTGGCGTAGTCGCGTTCTTCTGTTAGCGCGCGCGCGGCGAGCACGCCGGACTGGATGGCGAGACGAATGCCAAACCCCCACAAAAAATCCTGCAGGCCAGCGGCTTCGCCAACGCGTGACGCATTCGCTGAGGTCCACTGTCCGTGCGCTTGCACGTGGCCCAGTCCGCCCACGGTGCGAGGATTGCGCACGTCAATGCCACGTTGTGTGAGCAGCATGTCCTTCACACGCGAGAAGCGTGCGTGAATAGACGGGAAGTCGCTGAACAACATGGTGCAGCAGCAGCCGTACCCGTTGGTGATGAGCAGATAGGCATAACCGCCCGGTGCGACGTCATTGTTGAGCAGCGCGATGGCACAGTCGGGCGCGTTTGTTTCGAACACGATTCCGGTGTCAATGGCAAACGGCGTGCGTCCGCGAGGCCCGGTGGCAATGATGTCTGCGGTATTTGATGGACAGGGCTGGCCAAAGTGGATGGTCACACCGCAGTCGCGTGCCTGCTCGGCCATGCCGCGGTCGAGCGAGCCCGGCACATCACCGCGCTTCACGAGATAGAAGGCTGGCCGGTCAAAGCGCATGGCGTCGTCGCGTGAGCCGCTCGACTGAACGCCTCTGTCGAAAGGCGCTGCATCAAAGGGCGCCTCAATGCCTGCCCGGCGGATCTCCTGCAGCACGTCGGTGGGCGAGGACCAGTTTTCCAGTCCTTGCAAGTCGCCACCAAAGCGCGCCCCGCAGGCTGGTCGGCGTTCAAAGACCTCGACACGCCGGCCGGCGTTGGCGAGTGAAATGGCCGCGGCGAGCCCCGAAGGACCGGCGCCCGCGATGCGAATGGGACTGTGATGGTGCGCAGATGTCATGCGCGAGAAGTTCATCAATGGCACAGAACCTGTCCAGACGGCCCGCGCATTGTCACGCGTTTGGCCTGCCTGGGGCTCAGCGATGAGGCCGCTGCGGCGCTCCGATGTTGTGGCGCGACTGGCCTCATGGTCTTCCGGGCGCTACATTCCCCGTGCCCTCAGAATTCGCGGGAACGACTTGGCACAGCTGTGCGTATGTCTTGGAGGGACGCGGGATCGGTGGCTAAAGTCACACGCGATTCTGTTGCTTTGCCCTCCGACTTTATGGTCCCGCGCGTTTCTCCGTTTCACATCTCAATCCGGACAGGTTTTATGATGCATCGCACTCTTGGAGCGTTCGCTCTCGTCGCTCTGGCCGCCTGCGGTGGCGCGCCGGCTGACGACACGGCAGCAACCACAATGGAAGACAGCACCACGATGGCCATGGAAGCCCCTGCGGCTCCCGCTGGTGACATCATCGAGACGGCCGCTGCGGCTGGCTCGTTCAACACCCTGGCAGCGGCGCTGACCGCCGCCGATCTGGTCGAGACGCTCAAGGGCGCTGGCCCGTTCACCGTGCTCGCCCCGACGGACGAAGCGTTTGCCAAGATCCCGGAAGCTGATCTTCAGGCCCTGCTTGCCAACAAGGAAGAGCTCACCAAGGTGTTGATGTACCACGTGATCGCCGGTAACGTGCCTGCTTCGCAGGTCACCACCATGACGGAAGCGACCACGCTCGAAGGCCGCACCGTTACGATCTCCGTGCAGAATGGTCAGGTCGTGCTCAACGGCAACAGCAACGTGACCGCGACGGACGTGGCCGCGACCAATGGCGTGATCCACGTGATCGACGCCGTGCTCATGCCACCCGCCATGTAATCATGGTTTGTCAAAAAGCCCGCTGCTTCGATGTGCTGAAGCAGCGGGCTTTTTGTTTGTCTGGGAGCTCCTTCCTATTCCCACTCAATCGTTGCCGGTGGCTTTGAACTCACATCGTACACCACACGATTAACACCATCCACTTCGTTGATGATGCGATTGCTGATGCGTCCCATGACTTCGTGAGGAAACGAGAACCAGTCTGCCGTCATGCCATCGGAGCTGGTTACAGCGCGCAACGCGATCACGTGCTCATACGTACGCCCGTCGCCCATGACACCCACTGAGCGCACTGGCATGAACACTGCAAAGGCCTGCCAGATGTCGTTGTACAAACCGGCGGCGCGGATCTCCTCAAGGTAGATGGCATCAGCGCGGCGCAGGATGTCCAGCGCGTACTCACTCACCGCGCCGAGCACACGAATACCCAGCCCCGGACCCGGGAACGGATGGCGTCCCACCATCTCCTCCGGCAGCCCAAGTTCACGTCCCACGTTGCGTACTTCGTCCTTGAACAGCTCGCGCAGTGGCTCAATCAGCGCAAACTTCATGTCTGGCTTGAGGCCACCCACGTTGTGATGTGTCTTGATCACGGCCGACGGTCCACCTGTTGCGCTGACTGATTCGATCACATCGGGATAGAGGGTGCCCTGCACCAGGAACGCCGCATCTTTTCCGGCTTCCGCCGCCGCGTCTTCAAACACGTCAATAAACGTGTGCCCGATGATGGTGCGCTTTTTCTCCGGCTCATCAACACCCGCCAACGCCGACAAGAAACGCTGCTCCGCACGCACCGTCACCAGATTGATGCCCATGTGCGCCTTGAAGGTGCGCTCCACCTGTTCGCGTTCATGCAGTCGCAGCAGACCGTTGTCAACAAAAATGCAGGTAAGTTGATCGCCGATGGCCTTGTGCACGAGCGCCGCAGCGACGGACGAATCAACACCGCCCGACAGCCCGCAAATCACGTGCTTGTCGCCAACCACCTGACGGATACGCTCCACTTCCATGTCAATGAAATGGCCGGGCGTCCAATCGGGTTTGCACTGACACACGCGGAAGAGAAAGTTCTCAATCATTTCCGCGCCACGTGTAGTGTGCGCCACTTCCGCGTGAAACTGAATGGCGTGAATGGGACGGGTTTCGTGCCGAAAGCCGGCCAGTGAGTCACCACTGTGCGCGGTGGCGTAGTAGCCCATGGGCACGTCTTCCACGTGATCGCCGTGACTCATCCAGACGTGCGTTTTCTCGCGCTTTGCAAATCCGCTGAACAACGCCTCGTTGTCCACAATGCTGATCTCTGACCTGCCATACTCACGACGTCCACCGGCCGACACACGCGCGCCGGCCAACTTGGCAATCAGCTGCATGCCGTAACACACACCAAGCACGGGTGCGATTTCGAGCACGTGGATATCGATGGTTGGTGAATCCGGATCATTCACCGACTTTGGCCCACCCGAGAGGATGATGCCGTCAGGACGCCAGTCGCGCACCCAGTCGGCCGTGACGTTGGCCGCCGGATGGATTTCCGAGTACACCCGCGCCTCACGAACGCGACGTGCGATGAGCTGCGTAAACTGTGACCCAAAATCGAGAATCAGAATCCGGCTTGTCATCAGAACTTCCACTCGGGTCCGGTCAGTTTGATAAACTCCACCGCTTTGGTGGAAAGGTCGAGGATGGCGGCGGACGGTTCACCATTCTCCCATCCGCACGCTTCGCCCGGATTCACGATCACCGTGTCGCCACGCATTTTCATTTCCGCCACATGCGTGAAGCCGTGTACCACCACCTGGTGCTGCGCGATGGAGCGCTCGTGCACATCGTTGAGATCGTGTACTACCAGAATCTGTTGCCCACCAAACGCAAAGCTGTGTGGTGACTCGTACAGTTCAGCGCCGAGAGCGGATTGCGCGGCGGCACGCAGCCCTTCGGGGTCGCCGTCATTGCGGCCAAACACACCCAGCAGCGGCACCTGCGAATCCTGCAGCGCACGCAGTGTGAACGGCGCACACCAGTCGCCGGCGTGAATGATCACCGACACGCCTTCTTCAAGCATGCGTTCAACCAGTGCACGGACCGCCGGTACGCGGTCGTGACTGTCAGAGAGTAGTCCCAGCTTCACTCAGCATTCCTCCATCGGAGGTGCGCGCGTTCCAGTCGCACCAGGTCTTCAAGACGCTCCCGCTCCGTCGCGAGCGCAAAGCGATCCCCGTCTACAATCACTTCTGCAGGCCTGGGGCGCGAGTTGTAGTTGGACGCCATGACAAATCCATAGGCACCAGCGGTTTGCACCGCCAGCAAATCGCCGGGCTGCACATCGGGCATGGAGCGCCCGAGTGCCAGGAAGTCACCCGATTCACACACGGGCCCCACCACATCGGCGGTGACCTGGGTGTTGACGGTTTGTACAGCGTCAATGCGATGATACGCCTGATAGTGTGACGGACGCACGAGATCATTCATGCCGGCGTCGGTGATGATGTACTCCTTGCCACCGCTGCGCTTGCGATAGAGCACGCGCGTGAGCAACACACCCGATTCAGCCACCAGAAAGCGCCCAGGCTCCACCACGAGTGAGAGTCCGAGTCCGCGTACGGATTCGGCCACCCCCGCGGCAAAGCGATCAACATCGGCCGGCGGCTCGTTGTCATACGTCACGGCCAGACCGCCACCAATGTCGAGCCATTGCAATGTTGTGACACCCTGCTCACGCAGCGACGCAATGAGTGGCTTGATACGGGCCAGCGCCTGCGCGTACGGCTCCCACGTTGCGATCTGAGAACCGATGTGCATGTCGAGTCCCACCAACTTCACATGCGGCAGCTCGTGAGCCAGCATGGCCACGTGCATGGCGTCGTCGTAGGGAATGCCAAACTTGTGTCCCTTCTCACCGGTGCGGATGTATTCGTGCGGACTCTCCACCGTGACTTCGGGATTCACCCGCAACGTGACTGGTGCCACCAGCTCCATGCTGTGCGCCACTTCGTTGAGCAAGCGAAGCTCGCCCTCCGATTCTACGTTAATAAACAGAACCATTGACGACAGCGCCTGCGAAAGCTCATCGGCGGTTTTGCCCACGCCGCTGAAGACCACATCGGCGCCACCAAAACCCGCTTCGCGTGTGCGATACAGCTCGCCGGCCGACACGATATCCACACCGGCACCGAGCTCCTGCAGCGTACGCAGCACGGCCAGGTTGGAGTTGGCCTTTACGCTGAAGTGAATGCGGTGCGGGACATCGGGTAGCGCGGCCATGAGCGCACTTTCCAGACGCGTATACTGCTCCCGGATGCGCGCGGCGCTGTACACGTACGTGGGCGTGCCGATGTCACGCGCGATACGTGAGAGCGACACACCGTCGGCGTGCAGCTGCCCATCAATGCGATGAAAGCCGGGGACTAATACGCTTTGGCCCATAACACTTCATGCGTTGCGGGACGTCCTGTGACCATACACGTGGTTGGCGCTTCCGGTGACCGGAACTTGGCGTCAGGAATCACACGAATGGTTGCTTTGGTTTCGGCCTTCACCTGCGCTTCGACCTCTGGATCACCACACCAGCCGGCGTACACAAATGCACCGTCGCCTTCCATGACCTGCTTGAACTGATCGTACGAAATGCGTTCACGGATGGAGTTGGCTTCGGTACGCGCGCGCGCCGCTGCCAGCATCTCGCGCTGGATGGCTTCGAGCCGCGCCGGAAGTTCGGTGGCCAGATCGTCCATTGACACACTGGATTTTTCGCGCGTATCGCGACGCACCAGCATGCACGAGTTGGACGCCAGATCACGAGGACCGATCTCGAGCCGGATCGGAATACCGCGCAGCTCCCAGTGGTAATACTTCGCGCCCGGCTTGATACCGACCCGATCGTCTACGTGCATACGAATACGCTCATGCTCCAGCTTTTTGAAGCTGCCAA
>JBBSPO010000176.1:0-8038 GCA_038258695.1 Gemmatimonadales bacterium
CGCTTGTTGCGCCGGTAAAAGCGCGGCGGTAAAACGCTATACAGGCATGCGATCAGCGCGGTGGCTGCCAGCATCCGCATCCCACACGCTCTCCGTCACCTTGCTGATCTCTGCCAGCCGTTCCGTGCGCACCGCATGCCCTTCTTCCTGCAAAAAGGCCATCACAGCACCCGGTATCATGTGGTGCACCGATCGCGCACATGCTGCATGCCCTTCAAGATGCCGCTGTGCCAGCTGTGCCACCGGCTCGTCGTCGAGCGCCGAGGCCGTCGTGTACAGCATGACATATCCGATGCAGGCCAGATTGAGCGCGGTGTAGTCATCGCGCAGGTTCTTGGGTAGTTTTTCTGAGCGCAGCATATCCACGCCTGCAGCCCCAACTCCAAGCAGCGACGACGCAGCCTTTTTGATCGCTCCGGAAACGCCCTGTCCGCCACCCTCGCGCTGTTCGGCCATGGCCTTGAGCGCCACAATATGCGACTCACACATGCCGTGGATGGTGCGTAGCTCCTGCACCACCGCAGGCTGATCATCCAGATCTTCAATCTGGCCAGCAAGGGCTGTCTCGATGTGCTCTTCGAGCGCCAACATATCCGTGATATAACTCGCAATCGCTTCGCGTGCTTCTTCTGTTGATGCAGGCATTAGCCGCTCCAATAATGAGTGGGTGAAAACCGGCACCAATGCAATGCGCGCCGAACCATAAAGATTCGGCGCGCAACACAAGCAATGCTACTCGACTAACGGACGATATTACGCTACCACCTATCGGACCTCTACCGGCGCGCGCCCAATGCGTCGCAGTTCCGTGTTCACTGCCGCCAGCTCATTCTGCATCACACGCTGCATCTCGGCCAGATAACCGTCGAGTTCGTCGCTCAGAATACCATAAATCTCCGGCATGTATGTGCCCGGTGGTCCGTCACCGCGCTCTGACATGGCGAGCAGGTTGGCCAGACGATTGTTTACGCGAATGGGATAGTTGAGTGGGTCCTGACCGCTCTGGTTTTTGACCTGGTAAATCTTCTGCTCAACATCAGAGATTTCGCGCATGAACGTTTGCGCGGCACTCCGGAACGCGGCGTCTTCTGACTTGGACATGTGTTCAACAACTTGTGATTTGACGTCGCGGATTTTGATCACCGCCTCATTGGCCTGCGTGGTTTTGTCGCGTACCATGCGGCCAAACGCATACTGCTTGTGCAGGTCGGCATCAGATACATCAGCAATCAGTGGATTGCGCTGCACCACGAGCGGTGCGTTCATCGCTTGTCCGTCTACCGTTAATCGCAGCGTATATTTTCCGGGTGGAACGGTGGGTCCGTTAAGTCCTGCACCCCACAGAATCATGCCCGGAAATCCAACAATCGGTTCGGTGCGCAAGTCCCACGTGAAGTTGTTCATGCCGGCGCGATTGGGCAGCCAGCTGCCACGTGAGCCACGACGTCCGCCGGCGTTGCCATCGGCAGCACTGCTGTCATCGCGCGTGGTATCCACTGAGTACGAGCGCAGCACGGCGCCGGTGGAGTCGATCATTTCCAGCTGCGCGCGCGAAGCAGGACCCGCCAGCGTGTAGCTGATGGTCGCACCGCCGGCGGAGCGCAGCGCCGGTGGTGGAGTAAACAGGTGCGTGCCCGATGCATTGAGCGACGGCGACCACTGACGCAACGGCGTGATGTTATCAAGAATCCAGAAGCCGCGACCATGCGTGCCAATCACAAGTTCGTTGCCTTCGACGATCAGATCCGCCACCGGTGTAGATGGCATGTTGAGTGACAGATCACTCCAAGAGGCGCCGTCGTCGTATGAAATCACCACACCTTGCTGCGTGCCGGCGTAGAGCAATCCGCGACGCGTGGGGTCTTCCCGCACCACGTGCACATACGCACTCGGCGCAATGCCATTCACAATCTTGGTCCATGTGGCGCCGTAATCTTTGGTGCGGAAAATGTACGGCGCACGATCATTGAGCAGTGGACGACGCACCGAGACGTACGCGGTCCCATCATCAAACGACGATGCATCAATCTGACTCACGCGACCAAAGTCCGGCATGTCCGGTGGCGTAACATTCTTCCATGTTTTGCCACCGTCGCGTGTCACGTGCACGAGTCCATCATCGGAGCCGGTCCAGATGATTTCGGCGTTGCGCTTGCCGGGACCTACGGCAAAAATCGTGGCGTACACTTCGGGTCCGTTCATGTCGCCGGTGATCGGTCCACCGGACGGACCAAGTGTCGACGGATCGGCACGCGTGAGATCAGGGCTGCGGTTGGCCCACGTAAGGCCGCCGTCTGTGGTGCTCCACAACCGCTGCGAAGACACAAACAACAGTTTCGGATCAGCTTTGGAGAAAATGATCGGAAAGGTCCACTGCCAGCTTTCACGAATCGCACTGGCCGGCTCACCGGAGTAGAACAACGGATACGGATTCACTTCGCGACTGAACCCGGTACGACGGTTGTACTTGTCGAGATACCGACCGTTGTTGGTGCCGGCGTAAAACACGTCTACGTCGAGCGGATCGGGCGCGATATAGCCCGGCTCACCACCGCCCACGCGGTACGATACGTCGACTCCGCCTTGCGTGATGTCCACAAAGCGTGCGCTGTCAGACGTGCGCACATTTCGCGTGGCGTTAAATCGCGCCACGTTCCAATTGCTCGGCACACACAGGGTCGAGTTGTCCTGTTGCGAGCCGCACACGTGAAACGGTTGGTGATTGGTGGTGATCACGTGATACCACTGCTCGGTGGAGAAATCCTGCTCCGTGTAACGGCCGCCGGTGTTTGTTGTCACAGCACCGCCGCCGTCGTTGGCGACGACGAGATGCGACGGGTCAGCCGGATCAACCCACAAATCGTGAAAGTCGCCGTGTGTGCCCTGTCCAATGGAGCGCAGTGTTTTACCGCCGTCGGTGGAGCGGAAGAACGAGACGTTCTGCACGTACACCACATCGGCGTCCTGATGATCGGCAAACAGATGCGTGTAATAAAATGCGCGCTGACGAATGGAGCGGTCACTGTTTACCAGCTCCCACGTGGCGCCGGCGTCGTTGCTGCGAAAGAGTCCGCCGCTATCGTTCTCCACGAGCGCGTACACGCGATTGGCATCAGCCGATGACACCGCCACACCAATGCGTCCAATGAGACCCTGCGCGGGCAGCCCGGCGTTGCGCGTAATCTCCTTCCACGTTTCACCGCCGTCGGTGCTCTTGAACAAACCGCTGCCCGGACCGCCGCTCGACATCTGATATTCCTTGCGATACGCCTCCCACATCGCCGCGTACATGACGTTGGGGTTGGTGCGATCAATCGCGATGTCGACCGCACCGGTGTTGCCATCACGAAAGAGCACACGTCGCCATGTCTTGCCACCGTCGGTGCTCTTGAATACGCCGCGCTCTTCACTGGCCACGCTGTACTGCCCAAAGGCCGCAACAAATACGACGTCAGGGTTGGTTGGGTGAATGCGAATCTTGGAAATCGCATCAACGGTCTTGAACCCCATGTGCGCCCACGTGCGTCCGGCATCACCGCTTCGGTACACGCCATCGCCTGGCATGATGTTGCCGCGAATGGCCGACTCGCCCATACCAATGAACACCACATCCGGATTGGATTCACTCACGGCCACCGCGCCCACGGAGGCGCTGTTGATTTGTCCGTCAGTGACCGGTGCCCAGGTCTGTCCGCTGTCGCTGGTTTTCCAGAGCCCGCCACCGGTGGCGCCAAAGTACGCCTCGTGGCGGCGGCCCACTACACCACTGGCCGCAATGGAGCGTCCACCGCGACCTGGGCCGAGGTTTCGCCAGCGGTAGTTGTTGAGCAGCGCGGAGTCGGGGTCCAGCGACGTGGCCGCGCCTACTGGTAGCTGACGGGCGGGTGTGGAGACTGGAGTGCCAAATGCGCCGGCCCAGAGGGACGCGGTGGCGATGGCAAAGGTGAGGACGGGACGGAAGGCAGGCATGGCGGGACCAGGCGGAAGTCGGGGAGGGCGACAAGTGATCTACTCGCCAACTTATCGCCCTGTCACCCGAAGCGCGCTGATTGCCCGCGCGGTTATCGCTCTACAGCCGGCACGACCTGGTCTTCGTGAACTTCAAAAACGAATGGAGTCGCCTCGGGTGCATACCCGTCCGCAATACGTGCGTCTTCCATCACGCGCGCCCGCGCGCCAAACTCCGACAGCCGCTGGAGGATCACATCGCGTTCAGCCACCGCCATCGCTACACACTCCTGCAGGCGCAGGCGATCACCTTCCGGTGCAAGCGCGTTGGCAGCGAGTCGTGCCGACGTATCTGCCACGCGCCAATCGGCCGCACGCAGACGATTCCCGTATTCTGCGATGCGAGCCACGAGCGCGTCGGCATGATAGCGACTCCAGGCCGCTATCGGCCGCTCGTCATCAAATCCAACCGCACCGAGTACACCGTCGTTGACGTTGAAATACGACTCATTCGGAAAAAACATCTACGCTCCTTGAGGCATGAAAGTCCACACTACGCCATGTCAAACTCTTTGTTGAACGCCACCGCAAACTGAAACGTCTTCGCTCGGCTGCGTGTCTCCATCATGTCGGCCACACGCGTGAGACGCGCCGGCACCGCAAGAATCTTTTCCTGCGCCTTCACACCGGCTTCCTTGAGACCGGTAATGGTTTCGATCTTCCAGAACTTGATGAGCTCTTCGACAATGCGCAGGTAATCACGCGGGCCGTAAATGCCAGCGCGCCGGATCACGTCGGCCATGTCGCGGAAGTGCGGCATGTTGATACCGGGCATATCGATAGACGGCATGATGAGCGCTGCCGACTCCAGCGCCCGTTCAGGATCGCGCTGCAGCACTTCGGCAAAGATCGTGCGATAGAACACGTAATGACGCGCTTCTTCCTTGGCCACGTTGGACAAAACTTCACCAATCAGCGGTTCGTTTTCGCCGGCGAGTTTGCCGGTGTTGGCATGACTCACCTGCGTAGCACGTTCCTGAAGCGACGTGTACACAAATACGCGGTATGGATCGCTGTCCCACGACGGCTCAAAGCCGGCCTTGAGATACTCAAACTGCATGCGTTCAAGCACCGGATTGTCTACCAGTCGCGAGTCGTGCATGTAGTCGTGCAAAATGGCACCGTGTCGGTCTTCTTCGGCCGTCCACAGGTTGGTCCATTTGGTCCAGATGCTGTCACTGCCCAGATAGACAGCCAGCAGACGATGGAAGTGCGGCAGCCCTTCTTCGGTGAGCAGGTTCAGCGACAGCGCCACGCGCATGGGAAAGCTGATGCCTTCGGCGCGCTTGCGTAGATCCTTGACCCACTGATCGGGATCGGTATCAGGTTCGGGCGCGAGAATGTCGCTGGGGAACCATAGAATGCGTTTGGCCTCATGCTGTTCCATGAGGGAATCGATGACGGGTTCAAGGTCGGCGAGAACTTCGACCTTGGCGAGCGTTTCAGCAGAAGCAGGAGACATACAAGGAAACTAGCGTTGAACCGGACGGGAGGCACTCGGAGTCTTACGGATTCGACGGCCGCGTCGCTGTGATGGCGGCAAAGCACTGCGGGCCACCCCTTCCCAGGAGCAGCTGAGGCAGAACCGTCGGTGAAAGCGTTGGCCAAGCAGCTTCCAGCCACCTTCGTGCACGAGCGGGAGGGTTTCCTCCCCGCAGGTCACACAGGTGCCACCCTCAGGAATAAGGGCAATCATGGCCTGCGTGGCAAGCCAGATGAACGCAATCCGAAGCCCCACAAACACGCCAATAAACATCCAGGCATCGGACCACGCCCACCACTCACTGCGCATGTTGCCCCCGTGTTCAGCGCGTGACCAACTGTTGCTTGAAGAATGCGATCGTACGTGGCCAGGCGGTCTGCGAGGCCGTCATGTTGGCGCCCTCCTGTCCGCTCTGCTGGCGCAGGAACCCGTGACCCGCTCCTTCCAGGATCACCGTCTCAAACTGCTTCCCCTGCGCCTTGAGCGCCTGCGCAGCGGGCTCAATCGTGGCGTTCACTCGGGCGTCATTTCCACCGTACAGCCCCAGCACCGGTGCTTTCACGCTGCTGAGCGCCTCCGTGGCCGGCGACGACCCGTAGTAAACCACCGACGCGCCCAAGCCAGGCGCGGCGACCGCGTGGTTAAACGACGCCGACCCGCCCCAGCAGAAACCCACGATCCCGTACACCGGCAATGCGGACGGCAACTGCATGCCATAGTTCGCTACCACACCGATCTGACGCTGCACGTCGGCCGGGTTGAGGGTGCGAATGGCGGCCACAGCCGCCGGCTGATCGGGGCCATTGGGGCCTGTTGGCAGGTTCTTGGCGGTCATGAGGTCCGGCGCAATGGCAATAAAACCGTCCGCGGCCAGCTGGTCGGCTACGCCACGCACCCAATGCGTGAGGCCAAAGATTTCGTGCACCACCACCACGACCGGCGCCTTTTCGGCCTTCTCCGGGTACACCACCCACGCCTTCACATCCTCGCTGCCGTCCTTGATGGTGACCCACTCACCATGTCGCGGTGAGGCTTCAAGCCGCGCCAGCGCGCCCTCGGCGTCGGCGGGCAGCGACTGCTGTTCAGCGCTCGTCGGAGCCATGCGTGCGCTTTCTGAAGGACGGGCGTTGGAGCTGGACGGAACCATCGCAACTGCGGCGGCGACAACGGCGGCCACGGCAAGGCCGGCAGTAAAAGCGCGAAAAGCAGACATGAAGGAGCTCGGGATCGGCGGAAGGGCGATCGCGCTGGCGATCAAAAATGACGGCGGGGGAAAAACAACCGGGCGCAGTGTGCACGCACCGTGCAGCATATGTGCGAAGGGAACACTTGCCAGTGCACAAAAACTAAACCGCTCATACCCGCACAATGTTCGCACGATTGCCAGAGGGCGCCAGCACCCGCCAAAAACTGGCGCACCTACTGGCTCTCGCCAGCGCTCGCCAGAGCCTGCCAGCTTTCGCCGGCGCTAAAAGGCTGTGTCTGCCGCTATTTCCGCTGCCAGCGGTCCTGTGATTCGAGCACGGTTTTGGGCGCCGAGCTGGTGAGCCACGAGAGCGCCGCCGCATCGTTGCGTACATGCGCGTCCCAGAACGCGGTGCTCAATGCCAGAATCGCGCGATGGTGGTTGGGGTTGCGGTCAGCTGGGGTGCCCAGCCGCCCGCGCGCCTCCCGGGCTGCATTTTCACTGGGCAGCGCCCGATCGCCAAAGGCTGAGTGTTCGGCGTTGTGCAGGACCAACTCGTACTTGTTGCCCGAGGGCAGTGCCGGATACACCGCCAGACGATCTTCCACGGTGGTGTTGCCGATTGGTGAGCCATCTTTTGTGCCCGTCATTAACAGCCACGGCATTTTCACACCACCAAACGCGACGTCCGCCGCCACGTTCTGGGGCACGCTCGGACTCATGATGACGGCCGCGTCAATGCGTGGGTCGAGATACGGCGTGCGATTGTTTGGCATGGCCTGACCGGTCAACGCCTGCGTGGTGACAGCACCAAATGAATGCCCCGACATGCCAATGCGCGACATATCGAGCGCACCCGACAGCGCATGTCCCGCCTGTGCATTCCAGGCGGTTAACGCGTCGAGCACCGCCGGAACATCGTCCAGACGCAACAGGAAATTCTGTGTGTTGGCAGCGCGTCGCATCGCCGCCATGCGTTGCAGTGGGCGCTCGTCCTTCCAGACACTTTCATCGCTGCCCGGATGCTGCACGTACACCACCACGTATCCGCGTGCTGCCCAGTGCTCGCCCAGGTAGGCGTTGTTGGTACGCGCGCCGCCGAGGCCATGACTGAACAGCAGTACGGGTGCTGCACCACCAGCGCCGGGACGATAGACACGAATGGGAATTGTGCGATTGCGCCTGGAATCAACCACATCGAGGTCCAGTGGCGCGCCGACCGCGGCGTTTCCCACACTGAGCGGATTGTAGGCGGCAGTCGACTGCGCCCAAACGGGCGACGTCATCAATGCACACCACGCACCAACCATCCAAGCAAGCCGCACATGTGTCGAGCTGCCTCGCGACACATTTACGGCACG
>JBBSPO010000177.1:0-8029 GCA_038258695.1 Gemmatimonadales bacterium
ATGTATGTGGGCAATGTGAAGACGCCCACGATGCTCATGACCGGCGTGAACGACTTGCGTACACCCATGCCGCAGACGGACGAGTTTTACGAAGCGCTCAAGATCATGAAAGTGCCAACGGCCATGGTGCGCTTTAATAACGAATGGCACGGTACGAGTTCAACGCCATCAAACTTCCTACGCTCGCAGGCGTTCCTGCGCAGCTGGTTTGAGAAGTGGCCGGAAACGAAGCAGGCGATGAACTGATGTAACACGCTGTCTCGGACGTCGTTTTGCGAGACACAAAAAAGCCGCTGGCGCTACGTGAAGTTCGTAGCGCCAGCGGCTTTTTTCTCGCGTTGCGTCGCGGCTACGTGATGCGCGTTAGCGCGGAAACGCCACCAGACTTTCGTGGCCGTTGCGTCCGACGGCCGCCACACCAAAGAAGTAGTTGTCGATGATGACATTCGGCAACGTGTACTGCGTCACATTGCCCACAAACCGTGACTGCGTCCAGTTCACTTCGCTTGGCTTGCGCCAGTAAATGCGGTACCCAATCACGTCGGGTGACGGTGATGCTTTCCAGCGAAATGTGGGCGACGGCTGCACGGCACCACGAATGGTGACCGAGTCTGGCGCGGCGGGTGCCCACGCGAGCGACACCAGCGTGGCTGCGTCGAGCGCCGTCATGGTAGCCGTGTAGGGGAAGTTCACCGCTTCGAGCACGTCGCCGTACGCGATGCCGTTTTCAGTACGCAAATCCTGATGCTGCTTGTTGTAGTCTTCGTGCGATTCCATGCGTCGCACGGGCGGAAATCCCTGATTGATAAACGGCGTGTGATGTGCACCGCGTCCGTAGCGATCCAGACGATAAATGATCTCGACGTCGAGGTTGGGGAAATAGCGATCAGCCATCACATCGATGTAGCGCGCCAGCTGACGCGATGGCGTGTCCAGCTCACCACCACTGGTGAGAATGCGACGCAGCTCGCCCGCCGATGTATTCGCCGGCAATCCAGGAGCAAACACGCGCGCCTTGGTATTTTCAATCACGCCGTCAATGCCGCTGATATTGCCAATCATGTCGTTGTTGATGACTGCATCAATGCGCCAGCCCTCTTCCGTGGCCACACGCGCCAGAATATCGCCACCAAAGAGTCCCTGTTCTTCGCCGGAGATTGCGGCGTACACAATGGACGCGTTGGTTTTGTACTTGGTGAGCAACCGGGCTGACTCAAGTGTTGCAGCAATGCCGGTGGCGTTGTCGTTGGCGCCCGGTGAATCAGCGGTGGCGTTCATGACATTGCTCACGCGCGAATCAATGTCGCCACTGAGAAGCACATGACGATTGGGTTCGGTGACGCCGCGCTGGATCGCCACCACGTTCACAATGTTGATGTCTTCACGAATGCGCGATGTCGGCGAGCCCTTCACGATGTCGGAGATGTAGCGCACCTCAAGACATCCGCCGCAGGCTTCCGAGATTTTCTGGAACTCCGCGTAAATCCAGCGACGTGCGGCACCAATGCCGCGCGTGGAAGACAAGGTATCGGAGAGCGTATGCCGCGTGCCAAAGCCCACCAGGGTGCGCAGGTCTGCCTCAATGCGCTCCGCTGACGACGCGGCCACGATGTCGTGAATGCGTTGATCTTCGGCTGACGGGATGGGCGTGTAGTCCGGCGCGGCCTGTGCGCGCAGCGGGCTTGCCGTAGTCAACAGCGCCAGCGCAGCGACCAATGAAGCGGTGCGCCGCGGGCTGACCGACGGGCGCGAAAAAAGCAGTGGGGAACGATGCATCGCAGGAGGGTTGGGTGAACAGGAAAGAGAGCAGTTGGTGAGCATGCTGGCCGAGCGGCGTGTGGGGTAGGGCACGGGTGCGCCGCGGGCTGGCGCAGCATGGAGTACCCTGCAATATGTCTGCATCACAGGGAGAATGCAGCGATCTGCCGGGCGTGCGCGCTGGCCCAAGGTGTGACGTGAACGTTTCGCACTGGGCGCCCGTTTTCGGTGCGCAGTGACCAGACTTCACGAGGCGGTGGACTGAGTCCAGCCCCATTAACGGCAAACCGCTTAAAAACCTCAAGTGCCCATCCGTATCCTCTCCCAAATCATGCGTCACAAATCGCTTGTCCTGTTCACCGTCCCACTTCTCAGTGCCTGCGCCGGCTCCGTCACGCCGCGCGCCGAGGTGGCCGACGCTCCGTCGGATCGCGAATGGCTGGCTGGCGACCATCACATTCACAGCGAGTACAGCGCGGCGTACACGATTGCCGACTCTGTGAACAATGGCGTGCCAACTCCCGTGCTTGGCGCCGACGGCCGGTACGCGATTTCGCTGAACGCACAAAAGGCGCGCGAGCACGGATTGCGCTGGATGGTGTCCACCGATCACGGTGGGCCCAACCATTCCAAGTTGAACTACGAAGAAGCGTATCCAAGCCTTGAGCGTTCGCGTGAGAGTGTGCCCGACATCATTCAGTTTTATGGTATGGAGTTTGACACACCGGGCGCGGATCACAGCAGCATGATCATGCCGCACTCACACAATGAGCGCGAGACGCTGCGTGATATTGAATCACGGTTTTCCAAACGCGACGCATATCCACGCGATCCGGGGCGTGATACAGAGCCCAAAATGCTGGAAGCGCTCACCTACATGCGCGGTGTGGCCACGCCACCGGTGGTGATAGCCAACCATCCGTCGCGTTCGGCGAGTGGCGTTGGTGAGTATGGGCTCGACCGGCCGGCCGAGCTTCGCGACTGGAACGACACCGCACCAAACATCGCTGTGGGAATGGAAGGTGCACCGGGACATCAGGCCAGCGCGCTCAATCGCGACGGCTCCATTGACTCCACCGGCGCCCGTGGCGGCTACCGCAACTCACCCACACTCGGCGGCTTTGACCAGATGACGGCGCTGCTTGGTGGGTTCTGGGATTCCATGCTGGGTGAGGGACGTCGGTGGTGGGTGACGTCTACCTCCGATTCGCATCAGAACTGGCGTGAAGGCGGTAGCGACTTCTGGCCCGGCGAGTACTCCAAAACGTATGTGCAAGCGCGGCCCAATCACGACGACATTCTGGATGGCATTCGTAACGGGCGTGTGTTTGTGACCACGGGTGATCTGGTGTCGCAGGTCGATGTGGCAACGTCCCTGATCACCGACGCAAACCGTCGCGCCACTATTGGCGGACGACTGATGGTGCCCGACAATGCGGATGTGCTGGTGACCATACGCGTGCGTGACCCTGCCGGTACCAATCATCACGGCGATTCACCAACCGTCTCACGCATTGACCTGATCATGGGTGACGTGGTGGGCCGTGCGGCCGACCGCACACTCGACCGCAATGCAACAACGCGTGTGGTGCAGCGATTCACCGCCGCCGACTGGACGCGCGATGGTGAGATGTTGAGCATGTCGTACACGCTGCGCGATGTGAACAGCACGCGCTACATCCGTGTGCGCGGTACGAACACCTCAGAGTTGGAACCATCGCCCGATCCACGCGGTGAAGATCCGTGGACGGATTTGTGGTTTTACGCGAATCCGGTTTTTCTTGAGGTGCGGTAGGTCGGAGGCGTCGGCCGGGCGAGAATCACGCCGCCAGCAGCGGATTCTCCCAACGCAGACCTCTGAAGCGGTGGAAGTCGCCGTCGGCCGAATGCAGCGTGGCACCGCGCTCAATGCAGAGCGCCGCGAGATACGCGTCGTTGGTGAGGTTGCCGGCCGTACCACATTCGCGCAGCAATGCGCTCAGTAATGCCCAATGCCCTGGCGCCGCATCGACAATCGTAACCAGCCGATGCGCCAGCCAACCGTCGACGACATCAATGGCCTGTTCGACGCGCATCGGCGATGGAAAAATGCGCGAGTTGGTGGCCAAACGCACGAAGCCGACGAGCACAATCCACGTCAGACCGATCGGCTCGTCGCCAGTGAAGAGCCGCGTGAGCCACTCACGAGCACGCTCGTGTTGCGGCATGCTGCTGTTCACAGCGTAGAGCAGCAGATTGATGTCGGGGACGATCACGCTTAACGCCCCCTTTCCAGTGTGCGCAGTCTCTCCTCATCCTCAAGTTCTCCCGCGAGTTGTAACGCCTTCACCAGGTTGATGCCCTCGCGCACTCTCCCCATGGCAAACGACGGCGGTGCGTACTCCATCTCCCCGGTGCGCACCGGAGCGTCAAGGCCACGCAAAATCACCCGGTGAAGCATGGCCCGGAATGAGATGCCCTCGCGATGCGAGTCTTCACGGAGACGAGTGAGAAGGGATTCGTCCAAATCGATTGTAGTTCGCATGGCTGATGCTATTACATCAAGTGGTTGATGTCAACGCATCTCAGTTCCGTGCCGCAACTGCGACGGGAAGCCTGGCGTCGACGCGGAGAACCTCGCGGTGAGGTTGCCGTGATGCACAACCGGCAATCAACTTAGGCCGCACATCCCTCCCGCCCGGTTCGCATGACCAATCCGCTGTTCATTCTCACCGTACTCTCCGTCGTCGTCGTAGCCTCGGAGCTGCTCGTACGCCGCACGGTCCTGCGACACGCAGGCACGGCACTGCTCGGCATTCTGCTCACGGCCGTGTTGGCCAACATCGGTGTCATCCCCGCCGGCTCGACGGCCGAGCTGCCGGTGCCGGTGTACGACGGCATTTTCGAATACGTCGCGCCGCTGGCGATCTTTTGGCTGATACTTGGCGTCAACTTGCGACACGTACTGCGCGCCGGCCTGCCCATGGTGCTGCTCTTCCTGGCCGGCGCCGTGGGTACAACCATAGGCGCGCTGCTGGCCGTGCGATTGGTAGGCGGCGTTGACGCATTCGGGCCTCAGCACTTTGCACTGGCCGGCATGTTCACCGGCACATACATCGGTGGCAGCATCAACTTTAACGCCGTCGCGCTGGAGTATGATCTGGTGCGCGATGGTGCGCTGTACGCCGGCAGCATTGTGGCCGACAACATTATCACCGCGTTGTGGATGGCGGCGACACTGGTCATGCCACGTGTGCTCGCACCGCTCTTTCGCGGGCTGTCATCCAACCCGCGCACCGATGGCACCGGACCACTGCTCGGCATTGAAGAAGACACCGAGGCAATACACCCGGTTGATGTTGGCATCGTGTTCGCGCTGGGCTTTGGTTCCATCTACGCGAGTACCGCGCTCGCTGAGTGGGCGAAAGCTCTAGGGTTCGCCATTCCCTTCATGCTGGTGCTCACGGTAATCGCACTCGTACTGGCGCAAATCCCCGCGGTGTCGCGGCTGCGCGGAAGCAAAGTGCTCGGCATGTTTGCTGTGTACCTGTTTCTCAACGTGATTGGCGCGTTCTGCGACTTGCGTGCGCTCGCCGGTTTGGGTGAACTGGGACTCACACTACTGGCGTTTTCCGGCATTATCGTGCTCGTGCATGGCACGGTGACGGTTGTGGCCGCACGGTTGCTTAAACTCGATCCCGCGCTGGCGGCTGTCGCCTCGCAAGCCAATGTGGGTGGTGGCACGTCGGCGCTTGCGTTGGCGCGCAGTCTGGGACGCGCCGACCTTGTGCTACCGGCTGTGCTCATTGGCTCGCTCGGCAATGCCGTAGGCAACTTCTTTGCGTTCTGGGTGGCGACAACTACGCGATAGCGCGATGGCAATTTGTGCAAGCGCACTGCTATCCCCGCTCTCGTGCAACGTTTCTGCAAACACCGGGCACCCGGCCGCCGCGCATCGTAAGTTGCACAACTCGTCAGTCATCGTTTGCACCATCCCTGGGTATGCCATGCGCCTCAATGCTCTAACTGCTCTCGCCGCATTTGCGCTTGCGCTCTTACTTGCCTGCAGCACCGCCAACGCACCAACAACTGAAGCCGAAAAAACCACGGTGCGTGTTGCATCGTTCAATATTTTTGAGCTCGGGTTGACCAAGTTGGATGAGCGCGACAGCACTGGCGCACCGTCCAACGCACAAGTGCTCGCGGCCGCGTCGATTATCCAGGAGATTCGACCGGAGATTCTGTTGCTCAATGAGATTGACGCCATGCCGGACGATCCGGCGTTGGCCGCGCGTCGCTTTGAAGCGGAGTTTCTGGCTATCGGTGCCGACTCCATTCGCTATCCGTACATCTATTCGGCGCGTACCAACACCGGTGATCTGTCCGGCTATGATCTCAATCGCGATGGTGTGGTGGCCACCGCGGCAGATGTTGGCACGCGTACCCACGGTGATGACAGTTGGGGCTATGGTACCTACGACGGACAGTACGGTATGGCCATCCTCTCGCAGTACCCACTCGATACTGCGGCCGTTCGATCGTTTCGCATGTACTTATGGAAGGATCTTCCCAATGCGAATATCCCGGCCGGTTGGTACAGCGATGAAATCCTTGAGCAGTTCAGGCTGTCCAGCAAAACACACTGGGATGTACCGGTGCTGATTGGCTCAGACACGTTGCACCTGCTGGCCAGTCATCCCACACCGAGTGGATTTGATGGTGAGGAAGACCGAAACGGACGACGCAACTACGACGAAGTTGGCTTCTGGAAACACTATCTCGACAACAGCAACGCGATTCGCGACGATCGCGGCGTGGTTGGAGGTCTGAACGCACAATCAGCGTTTGTGATCATGGGCGATCTCAACGCATCAACAGATCGCGACGCGCCATCGTTTGCTCCCGCACCAGCCATCATGCAGCTGTTGCAACATGCGCGTGTTCAGGACCCGGACATGCTCACCGGAAAATCCACTACGCGTTCAGCTACTGGCAGTCGCATTGACTATGTGTTGCCGGCCACTGGACTACGCGTGACCGGTGGCGGCGTATTCCGGCCCGATTCGCTCACCAATCCGGCCGACGCAGTGCGCGGCGCCGTGGCGTCTGATCACCGTATAGTGTGGGTGGATATTGCGCTGCCGCTGCGAACTAGCTCTGCCCACCCGCGCGCTGCCGCAACACCTCATACGTCGCAATGGCAACCGTTGTGGACAGGTTGAGCGAACGCACATGTGTGGTGTCCATGGGCATGGTGACAAACTGCTCGCGATAGCGTACGTGCAAATGGTCGGGCAGCCCACCGGTTTCCCGTCCAAACACCAGCACAACACCGTCGTGCGAACCCATGGGCGCGTCCCAGAACTGCCGAGTGGTTTTGGTGGAGAAAAAGTACGGCGTGCCAAACGTTGGCAGCTGTTGCTCGAACGCGTCCCAGTTGGGCCACACACGCAGGTCAACGTGTTGCCAGTAATCAAGGCCGGCGCGCTTCACTTCGCGTTCACCCAGTGAAAAGCCCAGCGGCTCAATCAGATGCAGCGTTGCGCCCGCGGCCAGGCAGGTGCGGCCGGCGTTGCCGGTGTTCCAATGAATCTCGGGCTGGACCAGCACCACGTGAATAGACATCGCACAAGTCTACGCGGTTGCACGTGCTCGCACCGGAGAGGGTATTGCTGCGAATAACCCAGTGCGCTGGCCACGACGCACAACGAACGTCGCGTAACGCAATCAGCAATCAGCAATCACCAATCAGCCATCACCGGTCAGCAATCAGCGCGCCCACCACTTGAGCAGACGGCGCCACGACAGCGCGATGCCTGTCCACACAAGCACCGCGCCACCGGCCGTGACAATGGTGGCAATCAACTGTCCGAACAGTCCAAACACCTCGCCCGTGTGTCCAAAGCGCACCCACGAACGGATGCGACGACTCGCGCTCAGCGACGTGTAATCGCGTGTTTCGACAACCCGCGCATCAGACGCGTTGAGCACCAGGGTGCTGCGCAAATCAGGGCGATACGTGTTGCCGCCGGCTACAGCGACGTTGGTGACCGAATCAACCGCGCTGGGAACAGTGACGGTGATAAGCTGCCAGTCGGGATTCGCGGTCATGGCAGTGCTGGCCAGTTGCTGGAGCGGCGCATCCACGGCGCGCCCAGGCGGCTCGACACTTCCGCCTGCGTCTTCACCCGACGGCCCGCCCGTCGGTGCTTCATCGGATGCGGCCATCGCTGCTGCGCGCTCTTCGGGAGAGCCCCAAGCCCGGTCAAGCCAGCGCTCAGGCCAGTTGTAC
>JBBSPO010000178.1:0-7982 GCA_038258695.1 Gemmatimonadales bacterium
CCAACGGAGCTGCACTCGACCATACAATGCTGCGTCCGGCGAGCGCATTGCCGGCCGAATCGAGAACTGTCGCTACCAACGCCGCCGGCTCGCCGGGCACCAACGTGGGCGCACTGGAGAGCGTGATCGTGGCCACTGGCACTGGTGATACCGTGATGGTCACGCTGCTCGACACCGATTCGCTGATGGCCGTGATTTGTGCCTGGCCTGGTGAAACGGCCGATACCAACCCGGACGCCGACACGGTGGCCACCGGTGTAGCGCTCGAACTCCACGTCACGGTTCGGGTGAGCGTGGCACCGGTGGCGTCGCGCACTGTGGCGGCGAGCTGCGCCGTCCGTCCCACCACCAGCAATGAGTTGTCGGGCGTGATGGTCACGCTGGCCACGGTTGGTGGCGGCGGCGGCGGTGGGGGAGGTGGCGGCGGGGCCACGGGGTCGGATCCGCCGCTACAGGCCGACAGTGCGGCCAGCGTGAGAAGCACGAAGGAGAAGCGGGAGAAGCGCATGGGCGGGCGGGAGAAGAGGAACAGTATGTGCGGGAGAGACTCTGCTAGCACGCGTGAAGCGCGCCCGAAACAGCTCATTCGCGTCGGCTCCGCCTCCAATCAGTGGTGCGAGCCAAAGGCGCCAACCGGTCACTTGTACATTTCAACTATCGTTGTATTATTGAACTATGCAACGATCTACTGCGCTTTCTGTCTTTGACTCACTCTCGTCTGGCGTCAGGCTCGACGTTTTCCGTCTGCTGGTTAAAGATGGCGGCGACGGCATGGTGGCCGGCGAGATCGCGCAGACGCTCGATATCCCGCCCACTAACCTGTCTTTCCACCTCAAGGCGCTCACACAGGTGGGCATGCTGGGCGTGACGCAGGAGGGTCGGTTCCTGCGCTACCGCGCCAACATTCCCCAAATGCTCGAGCTGATTGCGTACCTCACCGAAGAGTGCTGCGCAAACAATCCTGACCAGTGTGCCAGTCTGCGCGCTGAGTCCAGCTGTGATGCCGCCGTACTTCCCGAGCTGGTGTCGCCGTACGCACCATCTGCCGGAGCATTTTGACGACGCGCATTCAGGTGTTCGACCCCGCACTGTGCTGCGGTAGCGGCGTGTGCTGACGGGCGGAGAACAGATGCTATCCGGACGCTACCCAACGCGCGATGAACTCGCGCAGTGGATGGGCGTGAAAGTCAGAAAGCCCCTGTTGCTCATGGACGCCTGATGCAGTTCCTGACCAATCCTCCGCGCTTTCTTTTTTTCACCGGAAAAGGCGGTGTCGGCAAGACCTCCATTGCCTGCGCCACTGCCGTACAGTTTGCCAATGCTGGCAAGCGCGTGCTGCTGGTCAGTACCGACCCTGCATCAAATGTTGGACAGGTATTCTGCATCAGCATTGGTAATCGCATCACAGCAATTGATGCCGTGCCGGGTTTACACGCGTTGGAAATCGATCCGGAAGCGGCGGCGCAAGGATATCGTGATCGCATTGTGGGTCCCGTGCGCGGTGTATTACCCGATGATGTTGTCAAGGGAATAGAAGAACAGCTATCCGGCGCGTGTACTACAGAGATTGCCGCGTTTGACGAGTTTACCGCGCTGCTCATCGACTCCGCGCTGACGGCAGACTACGATCACATTCTCTTTGACACGGCCCCTACCGGCCACACCATTCGCCTGCTGCAGTTGCCGGGCGCGTGGAGCGGGTTTCTTGAGGCCGGCAAAGGCGATGCATCGTGTCTGGGTCCGCTGTCTGGTTTGGAAAAACAGCGCGAGCAATACAAGGCCGCCGTGAATGCCCTGGCCGATGCACAGCGCACCCGACTTGTATTGGTCGCACGCGCACAGTCATCAACGCTGCGGGAAGTTGCGCGCACGCACCATGAACTCGCCGAGATTGGCCTGCGTCAACAACACCTGGTCATTAACGGCGTGTTGCCGGTAAATGCCGTGCATGATGATGCGTTGGCCCAGGCGGTGTATCGTCGTGAGCAATCAGCCATGGAAAACATTCCAGCTGCGCTTCGCGCGTTGCCTCGTGATCAGATATCACTCAAGTCGTTCAACCTGGTGGGTCTTGACGCACTGCGTCACTTGTTTGATGACACCGAGCTTGAGTCGGGATGCAATCAGCAAGCCGAGCCGCTCTCAGCACCAACACTCTCCGCGTTGGTAAACGAGATTGCAGCCGATGAGAAGGGGCTGGTGATGGTGATGGGCAAAGGCGGAGTTGGCAAGACAACACTGGCAGCAGCGGTGGCCGTGGAACTTGCACATCGCGGTTGGCCGGTACATCTCACCACGTCAGATCCAGCCGCACACCTGACAGAAACGCTGGGCGAATCACTTGAGAACCTGACTGTCAGCCGCATCGATCCGCACGCCGAAACCGAGCGCTACCGGCAGCGCGTGCTCGACACCAAAGGCGCCAAGCTTGATCCGCAAGGTCGCGCGCTGCTTGAAGAAGATTTGCGTTCGCCGTGTACCGAAGAAGTCGCCGTCTTTCACGCGTTTTCCCGCATCATCCGTGAAGCCGGCAAGAAGTTTGTAGTCATGGACACCGCTCCAACGGGACATACCTTGCTGCTGCTCGACGCCACGGGCGCGTACCACCGCGAAACCGCACGACAGATGGGTGACAGCGGTGTGCACTTCACCACACCAATGATGCAGCTCCAGAACGCCAAACAAACCAAAGTGCTGTTGGTGACACTGGCCGAAACCACACCGGTACTCGAAGCGGCGAGCCTGCAGGAAGATCTGCGACGGGCGGGCATTGAACCGTGGGCGTGGATTGTGAACAACAGTCTGGCCGCAGCGCACACGCAGTCGCCGCTGCTGTTGCAACGCGCGGCCGGTGAACGACAGCACATTACCGAGGTCGCCAATGTGCATGCCAAGCGCTATGCCGTAGTGCCGTTACTGAGTGTGGAGCCGGTGGGTGAAGACAATTTGCGTGCGCTGTCCGCGCCGCTTGGGGTGGCCGAGACGGCTGTCGTCTGATCCGTGTAAACGGTCGCTCCTGTCTCAGTGTCAACGAGCGGGACGCACAAACGGCTCACACCGCTTGAACAGTTGCGGTGTGAGCCGTTGCGTGCGCTACGCTGTGTCTCAGGTCAACAAATCATGCGGCAGGTAGCCACCGTTGGCAGCGATCTTGGCCAGCACGGTTTTGTGCAACCACATGTTCATTTGCGCAGAGTCGTCCATCAACTCCTTGGGACAGTCGAGCTCGGCGGCCAGCTCCTTGCGCGACGCGTAGCTGCTGTCGAGATCGAGCAGTTTGAGCAGATCAACAATCGAGGTGCGCCAGTTGAGCTTTTGCGGATTGGCCTTGGCCATGGCTTCGAGCTTTTCTTCGACGTTCACCACCGGAATCGCGACTGACGGATCGGGCGCGCGAGGTGCGGCAGGTGCGCTCGGCGCTGACGGTGCAGCGGCAGGTGCATTGGCTGGTGTGGCGTTGTCCGCATCGTCGCCGATGCCAAGTTTGGAGAGAATTTTGCTGAAGAGTCCCATGGGTGAATCCTGTTTCGGGGAGGCCGCCTGTGGCGCGGCGAGGGTTGGGTGAACTGAGCTGTAACATGGCAGACGTGGTACAGTCATGCTATGCGACAAGTACGAAGTACCCGGTTTGCAACACAACGTTGCGATCTTGTTGTGTGGATTGGCGCGTGCATCTCAACAGTGGCGGCGCTTACCTGCCAGCCAATCGCATTTCCGAAGCGTCACTTGAAATCAGTTCGCATATGTTTGTATAGTCCCGGCACCTGCTGTGGCGCATTCTGATTCAGACGCGTGATTCAGACGTTGAAGCTGTTGCTGAACTGATCACAGGTCGCCCAGATGACTGACCGTTCTCGTCGCTCGTTCCTCCATCGACTGGCCGCCGGTGGTGCCGCGCTTGCCCTGGGCGCACCGGCCGTTGCGTCCTGTCGTTCTTCAGAGAGCACGAGCAGCCCGGATCCTGAGCCGCCGACTCCCGTTGATGGACGATTCCGGCTACGCCTCGCTCCCGAGGTGTCGCCGTCGTCACTCACTCTCACCGCCGCGGCGGGCAGCGCCAGCATCGGTAGCACGAATGTCGCAGCCTGGATGATCAATGGTTCGCTGCCGTCACCACTCATCCGCGCACGGCGTGGCGACCGGTTGGCGGTCACCATGCGCAACCAGTTGCCGCAGGATCTCATTCTGCATTGGCACGGCCTTTCCGCTCCCGAGCACAGCGACGGACATCCTCGATTTGCCGTGCCGCCAGGCAGCACCTATGCATATGATTTTGACGTGGCAGATCGCGCGGGTACGTATTGGTACCATAGCCACACACACATGCACACCGGCGAGCACACCTACAAAGGCATCGCGGGATTGCTCCTGTTGCAAGACGCCGACGAAGAGGCGCTGCAACTACCATCGGGTACGCGCGAACTGCCGCTGATCGTGCAGGACCGCCGACTCGATGCAGCCGGTGCGCCCGTGTATAACAACATCGGGCCGTCCATGATGGCCGGCGTCATGGGCCCTGCAGCATTCGTGAACGGTGTGCACAACGCGTTCGTCGACGTAGACTCGGCGCTCTACCGGCGACGTGTGCTCCATGGCTCCCACGCGCGCATTTTCCGCGTGTCGCGCAGCGACGATGCACCGTTTGTGCTGATTGGCGGTGATGGTGGTTTGCTTCCGGCGCCGGTCACACTTACCAGCATGGACCTCGCCCCAGGCGAGCGTGCGGACATCCTGCTCGATTTACGCGGACTGCCCGTGGGCGCGCGTGTCATGCTGCGCTCGCTGCCCTTGTCCATGCAGGGCGGCATGGGTTTCATGGGTGGCGCCAACCTGCAGGGCCAGGCGCTCGATCTGCTTGAGTTCCGAGTGGCGCGTGCAGTAGACGATCAGGCCGTGATACCGACATCGCTGCCTGCACTGTCACTGCCCAATCCCGCGCTGTCGGTGCGCGAGCAGCGCTTTGTATTCGAGTCGTTTCAGATGAATCACGTCATTAACGGACGAGAGTTTGCCATGACGCGTGAGGATGTGGTGGTGCCGTTTGGTGAGACGGAAATCTGGACCTTCGAGAACGCCAGTGGGCTGCCGCATCCGGTGCATTTGCACGCCACGCATTTTCACGTGTTGTCTCGCAGCGGTGGCCGGGGCCGGGTGATGCCGTGGGAGGCGGGGCGCAAGGACACGGTGCTGTTGCATCCGTTTGAGAGTGTCCGTGTGGCCGTACAGTTCACTGCGCAGCGTGGGTTGTTTCTGCTACATTGCCACAACCTCGAACATGAAGACATGGGCATGATGCTGAACGTACGCATTACCTGAACAGGGCGTGTGACGATTTTCCCAATGTCCACTCCTCTATCGACTTTTTCACCATCATGCCTGCGCCGATACTCCCCACTCAGACATCGTCTCCCAACCACACGCCCTGCGTAATTATCACGGGCGCATCATCCGGTGTTGGGCTGCACGCCGCCCGGGCGCTCACTGCGCGTGGATGGCACGTGGTGATGGCCTGTCGGAATCTCGCGAAGGCACAGGCAGCGGCCGATTCGCTTGAGTTGGATGCCGAGCGTTACACGCTGCTGCACATTGACCTGGGCTCGCTGGCCAGCGTGCGCGATTTTGTACGCGACTTCCGCGCCACCGGTCGCACGCTTGACGCGCTGGTGCTCAACGCTGCCGTGTACATGCCGCGACTCGAAGAGCCAATGCGTTCTCCCGAAGGTTTTGAGCTGAGTGTGGCCACCAATCATCTCGGGCACTTTTTGCTCGCCCAGTTGCTGTTGCCGGACCTGCAGCGTTCCAGCTGGCCGTCACGGCGGTTGATTACGCTTGGCACGGTCACGGCCAACAGCGAGGAGTTTGGCGGCAAGATTCCGATTCCCGCACCGGCCAACCTGGGCGATCTGTCGGGCCTTGAATCAGGGTTCCGTAAACCGGTGGCCATGATTGACGGCGGGCGCTTTAAAGCCGGCAAGGCATACAAGGACAGCAAGCTGTGCAACATGATCGTGAGCCGAGAGCTGCATCGTCGGCATCATGAGGCCACCGGTATTGTGTTCAGCACACTGTATCCGGGGTGCGTGGCCGACACGCCTCTTTTTCGCCACACACCGGGCGCGTTTCAGTTCATCTTCCCGCGTTTTCAGAAGTACATCACCAAGGGCTACGTCACGCAGGAGCTGGCGGGCGAGCGTGTAGCGATGGTCGTTGCCGACCCCGCATTTACCGAGAGTGGCGTGCACTGGAGCTGGGGCAACCGTCAGCGCGAAGGGCGGCAGGCGTTTGCGCAACCGCTCTCAGCGCGGGCCAGTGATGCCGGGCGCAATGCTCGCCTGTATTCGCTGAGCGAGCAGTTGGTCGGGCTGCAGGGCACGTAGCACGGGTCGGCGACTGGCGCGGTAGCGCGGGTCGGCTGCAGGCGAGGTAGCGCGGGCCGGCTGCAGGCGAGGTAGCGCGGGCCGGCCACCGGCCTTGCAGCGCGGGCGCCGTTTAAGGCGCCGCGCTTGTCACACGTGGCTGAACGCCGCGCGTGTCACGCCTGGATTACTTGGCCAGCGGTGTGGACACACCGAGCTTGAAGCCGTCCGGGTCGTTGAACTGAAACATGCGCACGCCCCAGGGACGATCGGCCGGTTCATTCAACAACGTGCCACCCGCCGCCTTGATGCGTTCGGCCGCCGCGTCGACATCGGCAGCACTGGCCACGTTGATTTGCACATACAGCCCCTGCCCCTTGACGCGGTCCCAACCCAGTTTGCCATCGTCCTGATTGAGCACGAGGCGAAAATCGCCCGCCGCAGCGACAGCCGCGACAACCTTGCCTTCCCGTTCCATTGTCTGCGGCACCGCAAAACCAACCGCGTCTCTGTAAAACGCAATTGATGTCGCCAGATCTTTGCAGGTAAGCGAGAGGCCGAGGTTGGTCGCGTTGATGGAAGCCGTTGTATCGGTCATGGAGAAATCCCGTGTGCGTGAGTTGAAGAGGCAAAGAGGTACGGATGCAGGCGAAGGTAACGCAGGTGTCAGGGCCGTGCTACGGCACGTCGCACACCCTACCGCTTCGCACTCGCCAACTTCTCCCTGAGCTCCGTGAACCACTGCTCTGCAATGACAACGCGTGTCTGCTCACCGCCCGGTACGGGAAGGCTGCGCGCCATCAGAAACCGTCCGTCGGGCGCCACATCCCACGGCGTGTAGAACGCGTACTCCACGTTGAGCAGGTCATCGGCGACGCGGAACAACGGGACCGCGCGCTCGAACTGGATCGGTGCATCCGCGTTGGTGGCGCTGACCACTTTGGCGGACATCATCTCCCGGTTCTCGTTCACGAAAAACAGCTCGCGGCCATCGCGCGACCACAGGGGGGCGCTGCCGCCGTTGCTCGAGAGCTGGCGCTTCACATCGTCGGTGCGTGGGAAGGACCGCACAAAGACTTCATTGCGTCCGGTTTCGTCGGCGTGATACGCCACCCAGCGCCCGTCGGGCGACACGCGCACCGCTTGCTCATCGAATCGTGTGGCGATGAGTGGCGCGAGCGCGGTGTCCACGCCAAGGCGCAACCCGCGAATGTCCCGCCCACCGCGCACCGATCCGCTGGCGCCGTCGCGCACCAGCAGCCAGCTGCCGTCAGGGGACCGCACGGCCTCGTCCACAATACCGGAGAGCAGCATGGAATCCTGCCCGGTTCCGTCGGCGCGGCGCTCAACTACGCCGGGGAGTCCACCCTGTCGAACGTACGTGACCATCCGCCCGTCGGCGGTCCATCGCGGACGCACGTTGGGCCCACCTTCGGCGGAGAGTCGCGATAGCGGACCATCGGGGAGCGTACGCACCCAGACATTGTCTCCCACCTCTGTGTTCAAGCCGATCGCCAGCTGCGAACCATCAGGGGACAACGCCCAGCCGACGTTGCCGCTGCCAGCCGTCAGCGCAAATCGCCACGAGGTATCCAGCGGTGCGCTGCGACCACTGCGATCGAGCCA
>JBBSPO010000179.1:0-7915 GCA_038258695.1 Gemmatimonadales bacterium
ATCCGTTCACCAGTCAGGCATCGGAGTGGCGGCTGTCCCGCGACGTGGATGAGTCAGCGGACAACTGGACCCCAGTCGAACACATGTCGCGCAGCAGTGTGGTGCGACTCATGCCTGCTGGACAGGTGGTGCGGCTGCAGCGCGACACCACCATACTGCTTGGCCTCGCCGTTGACAGCGCCACCCCCGACCACGCGCCCGACCCGCCCGCTCCGCCTTTTGCCACCCTCGTGGCGGGCTTCACGCCCGATGACACCCGCATTCTTGCACGTGACCCTATCTCCATTGATTCCACGCTGCGCTTGCGCGGCGAGGTGAAACGCTCGCCGTTTGTGATGAGTGTCGAAGTCGAAAGCCGCGTGCCTCACGAGCCCATTCGCCGGATGCGAGCGGGAGTGCAGGCGCCGGAGGACGCGCGAGACGGAACAGTGCTGCTTTCGGATCTGGCGTTGGTGAGCGCGAGGTCTCTCGACGCGCAAAGTGTGCTGAGCGCAGACGATGCGTTGTCCCGTCTCATGGGCTCGCTCACCGTGCAGTCGAGTGAGCCGCTGGCGTTGTACTGGGAAACCTACGGTCTCTTTCCTGGAGACACGCTTGACGTGTCAATCGAGATCGTTCGCCAGGAGACCGGTGGATTGCTGCGACGCGTGGGGGCCGCGATCGGCCTAGCCGAAAACCGGCGCGACAGTGTGTCCGTACGTTGGCGCGAGCCAGATGCCGGTCGCGGTGTTTTACCTGTGCCCAACGCAGTGCCCACCGTCGCCCGTACGATCGTGCTCGATCTGCGGAACGTTGCGGCTGGTTCATACGTGCTGAGGGTGCAGGTTCGCCACCTCGATGGCCGGATGGCACGCAGCGAGCGACTCGTTCAGCTGGACGGGTAGCGCGACCAGGCGGCTGGTTCGCAGGCGTGCCCTTAACGATATTGTCTTGTGGTCGTATTTCTTCGCACGAGTGCAGGTTCCTCGTGCGCCCCCCGTTTTAAACGATTTTTGCATGCGTGACCCGCGAACTACCCGTTTTCTTGTGTCACTGGCTGGCTCCGCGTTGCTCACCGGTGCGCTGGGCAGTATCGCGTTGAGCGCCGGCCACGTTGCGGCGGGCGAACCGTCGCGGGAGTTGCGGGCGGCCAGCATGAGCCGGCCATTCCGGCCAACCGAGCCTGACAAAGATTCCATCAACATGCGCAAGGATTTGCAAAAGCGTATTACGCGCTTTCATCGCACCTGGCGCAATGCATGGCAGGAATCGTTGATTAAGCGTGGCCAGGTGAACATCAACCTCGGCATGACCATCAACGATTACAGCTTTCGCAACTTTACGCCGGAAGCGAGACGCTATCAGGCGCTGCTGTGCAACGCCGGCTGGATTGGCGAAGCGGGCATGGCGGCAGCTGAGGGCAATCTTGATGGCACCAACATTCGCGCACCAACAGCAACCGCCCGTGCGGGCGCGTCGGAACGCCTGGTCAGCGCCGCAATGGCAGCTACGGAGTCGCTGGACGGAGAAATGTCGACACCAATCTCCGTTGGATTTCTCGGCGCCGAAGGACTCGAGGTATCCCGGCGAATCAGAGGTGATCGAAACAAGGGTCAGGTGTGCCCGCTGTGGATTGCCGACGATGACGTGATTCCGATTGACGAGGGCGAACGCATTGATTTCGCGCTGCCCGTGCCCAAGCGTCCGTGGATTCGCCGATCGCGTGACACGGTGATCACCCGTCTCACCGAGGCCGCGCAGAAGTATCCGGGCGACGGTTGGGTAGCTGGACAGCGCATACGTTTTCTGGTCGACAATGCCGATCTTGAGCAGGCCGTAGAGGCCGCCAGGGAATGCCGCGCCTCTGAGGCATGGTGTTCGGCGCTACTCGGATATGCCCATGAGCAGAGTGGAAACTTTCCGGCGGCCGACAGCGCGTTTCGGCGTGGCGTCGCCGCGGAGTTTTCAGCAACGGCTGGCGTGTGCGTCGATACGACGGTGTTCGTGTTGCTCGCGCCCGGTCCGCGGCGGAGTGCGCATGGCAAACCGTGCGCTGAGCAGCGGGAGATCGCCGACAAGCTGTGGTGGTTGGCCGATCCGATGTGGGGCGAAGAAGGCAACGAACGCTTTGCCATCCACTATTCCCGTCGCACCAGCATGTTGTTGCGGTCAGCGTTTGACGAAGACGAACGCTACGTGTGGCGCGCCGTCGCCGGCGGCGAAGCATTGCAGGAAGCCATCA
The DNA here is from genome assembly GCA_038258695.1 of Gemmatimonadales bacterium. Lineage (GTDB taxonomy): Bacteria > Gemmatimonadota > Gemmatimonadetes > Gemmatimonadales > Gemmatimonadaceae > JAABRT01. The sequence continues at coordinate 2,222 of JBBSPO010000179.1, forward strand.
TGCGCTACGGGTGGCCAACACACACGTATTGGGGCGGTTGGAGCATGGACTCGGCGATGGATATAGCGCGCCAGAGTGTGATGATGCAGCCCGAGCCGCCGTACACATCAAAAGAATACGCGCCTGACCGTGTGGCGCTGGTGCCCAGCTACAGCGCGATCGACAATCCGTTTGAATCGCAGGCCATTGATTGGCCAATGGAGCGACCCGACAGCATCAGTCAGGATTCTTGGTGGCCGTTCGAACACCTGTCGTTCCCATCCCGCATCGCCACGCTCAATGAAGGGCAATCGTTCATGCTGCGCCGAGACACCAGCGTTTTGTACGGTGTCGCCATCGATGATCCGGTGCACATGATGCAGCCCAACGTGCCTTCGATGCCACGGTTGATGCTGTTGGCCAGTTCCTCGCCGGATCGTATCACAACGGTGAGTGATACGTTGCTGTCGTTTGGTCGTACACTGCGTACAGGCGGACATCTCGCGCCACAACCGCAGGTCCTGAGCATCGAAGTGCCTGGTCGCGTGCCTCGGGAAATTGCACATCGTCGTCGCTTTGGCATCACGCCACCACCATCGCTGGCGCAAATGAGTGAAAGCGATGTGGCCGTGTCCGATCCTGTGTTCGTCGTGCTGCCACAGCGTGGTGCTGCGGCTCCAACCGATCCGTCGGTTGTGCGCGACCAGATGGCGGGATCCCTGTCGCTGCCTCGGTCGGTGCCCTTTGCGTTGTATTGGGAGAGTTACGGCTTTGCGCCAGGCGATACCGTTGATGTGGAGATTCGGATTGCGCGCCGCGATGAAACCAGTGCACTGCGCCGACTGGGCGCCGTACTGGGCGTGGCGGATGCGCAACGCGATAGCATCAGCATCAAGTGGCGCGAGCCCGATCCAGGTCGGTCATCCCAGGAGATTGCCGCACGCATTCCAACCGTCACGCGTGCAATCTCCATAGACCTGCGCAATCTGGTGTCTGGCACCTATGTGTTTATGGTCCAGATGGCGCGACCCGACGGAACCGTCGCCCGTGGCGAGCGGCGGGTTACGATTGTGGAGTAGAAGCGACGGCGCGGTCGTAGCGCACTGAACTGGCGTCGGCCGCGGCAAACAGATTCACCATTGGCTCCGGGTACGTGTCGCCCACATGCACACCGTATCGCTTCTGTTCATCGAGGCTGAGCTGATCCGGGCGGTAAATGCGACCGCCCGGAATGCGAGACAGCTCGGACAACCAGTGTCGCGCAAACGCACCGTCTGCATCGTAGTTGTTGGCCTGCTTGTGCACGTTGAAAAAGCGGAATCCGCGCGCATCGTTACCAACACCCGCCACGTAGGCCCAGTTGCCCCAGTTGCTGCCCACATCGTAGTCCACCAGCATCGATTCAAACCACTGCGCCCCTGAGCGCCAATCAATGCCGAGCACACGTGTGAGGAAACTGGCCACGTTCTGTCGGGCGCGATTGCTGGTGTAGCCGGTGGCCGCCAGTTCACGCATGGCGGCGTCCACCAAAGGGAAGCCGGTGGTGCCTTCCAACCAACGGTTAAAGTCCATGCGCGCATCGTGATCGCGCAGGTCACGCCACGGGTAGCGCAAGCCCTGCAGCCCTCCCGCTGAATACAGTCGTGCACCCCACCTGGCTGCCACCCAGCGGAAGTAGTCACGCCAATGCAGTTCAAACACCAACCAGCCGGTGTCCTCATTGCGCACACGTTCCCGCTCGTAGCGCTGCACCTCGGCGTACACCGTGCGCGGCGACAAACAGCCCAGCGCCAGCCATGGTGAGAACTTGCTGGAATGGTTGGTTTCCAACAGGCCGTTGCGCGTGGTCTTGTACGTTTTGAGTTGATCGGCGTCCCACATCCACGCGCGTAGTCGGGATAGCCCCTCCGCTTCACCACCACGAAACGTCAGCAAGGTGCGCGCATCATGCGCCGGTTCATTGAGGCCCAATGATTCCAGTGTCGGCATGTCACCCGCGTGCAACACCGGTGCGCGCAACGTACGAGGCGCCGGCAGCGGCTCGCGCACCGAGACACGTCGCTCCACGGCGTTTCGGTATTTGGAGAACGTATCGGGCAACTCAGCGACGGGATACGGCAAGTCGTCGTGATGCACCATTGTGTGTCCGAAGAAGGCACGTGTTTTGACGTTTGCTGCCTGCAGCGACTTCATGACTGCTTCTTCAACGCGACGTTCTTCGGGTGCGGGTTCGTAATGAAAGAACACGTGTGTGGCGGCAATCTCGCGCGCGATTTCCGGCAACACCGTTTCGGGTTCTCCCACACGCACTGCGAGTTCACCGCCGATGGCGCGTGCTGCGGTGCGCAGCGCTTCAAGGGATTCAATTAGGAAGCGCGCACGAAACGGCCCCGTTTTGGGCGCACCGATGGCCAGCGTGCTGAACTGCCGGGGATCGACGCAGTACAGCAGCAGCACCTGTGCGTGGTTGGCCAACGCAGCGTGCAACGGTTCGTGGTCGTGCAATCGAAGATCGTTGCGCAGCCAGACGATGGCGGGCGGTGTTGAACCGGTGGGTAACGATGGTGTGCTCATGCGCTACTCAACGTGCACGTGCCTTCGGAGTTCCGGACGCCGGCGAGTCCCCGATGTCTACCGCAATACTGCGCCACTGTCCCTGCCGGAATCGCCACTGGCTGAGCAGACTGCGCGCGACATGTCCCACCAGAATAGCCGACCAGATGTGTTCCGGCTGCAAGGTGGTAAATCGCTGGATCGTGAAGCAGATGCCCAGGGGCATTGCCACCTGCGAAATAACTGAGATGTACAGCGGACTGCGTGTATCGCCAGTGCCTTGCAGCGCGCCGGTATAGGCGAGCGCGGTGGCAATAAACACTCCTGACACGCTGAGGAAGCGCAGCAGTTGCACACCCAACTCCACCACAACCGGATCGTCCATACCAAACGCACCCAGCAGCACCCGTGGCATGAACAAGAACAAAAGCCCGATACACGCGGCACCGGCAAAGGCGATGCGAGCTGCCAGGTGTGCGGCCGCGTCCGCACGATCGGGTAAGCCTGCACCCAGGTTTTGTCCGGCCACCGTTGCCACGGCACCCATCAGCCCAATCGAAGTCCACGTCACCAGACTGAACAGCTCCGTGTAGGCCACCGCATAAGCGGCTTGCGCCTGCGCGCTCAGCGCAAGTGAGCCAATGAAGGCGAGCATGAACACACCGCCCACGTTCATGGCAATGCCCTGGATTCCAGCCGGCAGTCCAAAGCGAAACAGCGCACGAATCACCGACCAGTTGGGTGCCCACGGACCACCCTCGGGAAAACGCACCACCCACTTTCCACTCGACAGTGCATACAGCGCATACAGCGCCACGCTGCCTGTGGCGGTGACCGTACCAATGGCGGCCCCCGTTGTCCCGAACGCGGGAATCGGTCCAAGCCCGCGAATGAACACGACGTTGAGCGTGATGTTGAGTGCTGTCACAATGGCACCAATGCGCAGCGGCGTGCGCGCGTCGCCCGCGGAACGCAACGCGCCCCCAAGCATGAAAAAAATCAACATGCCAAAGCTGAAGCCATACATGATGCGCAAGTACGGCAGTGCTTCTGCCTGCACCTCCGGTGCCGCGTTGACCACATCGAGCAGCGTGGGCGCCAGAAAATAGCCAGCCGGTGCAAGCACGCCCACGGCCAGCACCACCGCCGTGAGGAACGCCTGATACACCGTGCGGTTGACCTTCTCGCGATCACCGGCGCCCGCAAAACGCGCCACCAGTACACTCATGCCGGTAAACAGCGACGAGATGAACACCACCACCACAATGAACAGCTGCAGGCTCACACCAATGGCCGCATTGCCGGTGTAGCCCACGTAGTGCCCAACCATCGCATGATCGATCACGCCCTGCAGTCCGCCAATGATGTTTTGCAACATCGTTGGCCAGGCGATCCGCCAGACGGCGGGTAGCAGTGGGCCTTCAATAATTGATCGATCGTAGGCCTGTGCCGCTTTTTCTTCGGGCGCGGGCTGAGCAACGGAGCTCATGAATACTCGGGACGGGAGTCAGGCGAAATCCGTACTGTGGAGCAGCAGGCTGAAGCGGCGCCTGCGACCACAAAGCTACCGTGAGATTGTCGCGGGGGCGATGCAGGCGTATATCTCGCCTGTATCCCGCGTGGATTCTGCCTCGTTTTCATGGTGTGTCAATTCCGGTGCGCTGGTATCCCTCGCGCCCCACACGTGTATATCGCTGCTACGCAGTACACGTTTCCCCTGTTGCTGGTACCACCTATGCGCTGGACACGCGGTCATCGTAGTGAGAATATCGAAGATCGTCGGGGCGCCCGCGGGACGGGTGGCCGTGGCGGCGGCGGTGGCGGCATGAAAGTCGGTTTGGGCGGCATGGTGGTGCTGCTCATTCTGAGCGTCGTGTTCAAGCGCGACTTCCTCAGCCTGGCTGGTGACTCGGGGGGCATGGCTGGAGGAGCCGCCGTTGAGGCGCCGCCGGCAAACGTCTCGATCGCTGAGGACAGCCTGTATCAATACATCGGCTTCGTGCTCGACGACGCGCAACAGCATTGGACCGAGGTCTTTGCGGCCAGCGGCGAGCGGTATCCGCAGTCTACGCTGGTACTCTATCGCGATGCGACACCGACGGCGTGCGGAAACGGTCAGTCTGCCTCGGGTCCGTTCTATTGTCCGGCCGATCAAAAGGTCTACATCGACCTCGACTTCTTCGCCGAGCTGCATCAGCGGTTTGGCGCGGCCGGTGACTTTGCGCAGGCCTATGTGCTCGCGCACGAGATCGGACACCACATCCAGACCATCACCGGACAGTCGCAGTCCATGCGACAGCTGCAGGAGCGCAATCCGTCACAAGCCAATCAGCTGTCGGTGCGGCTGGAGCTGCAGGCCGACTGCTACGCCGGTGTGTGGGCCAACTCTGCCGCGCAGCGCAACTTGCTCGAAGAAGGCGACGTCGAAGAAGGGCTCGCCGCCGCGGCCGCTGTGGGCGATGACCGATTGCAAAAAGCTGCGGGCCGACGCGTCACACCCGAAGGCTTTACACACGGCACTTCTGCCCAACGCATGGAGTGGTTCAGAAAGGGACTGACCACGGGTAGCGTGGCCGAGTGCAACACGTTTACGGGTGCGCGCTGAGGCGCCATCGTGTCACGGCGTTTCATTTGGCACGGCATCTGTCTCGAGCAAAGATCGGGACAGGTACACACTGCCCCGGATGTATTCAACGCGTTCGGCGTCATTGATCTTTCCCAGTGAAAGCGTGTGCAGCATCACGAGATATCGCCGCCCTCCGTTGTCCCGCAGTGCAAGCGAGAGCGGTGTATTGCGCCGAGCCCGTGACGATCCGACCGCACTGAGTACATCGCTGGCCTGAATGGTCGCCACCGGCTCGTCCTGCACGTAAATCACAGCTGCCGTACGCATGTCGTTCCAGCGCACCGCCGTCGCTTGACTGCTCAAGCCGCTGATCTCCTTGTCGGTCATGCTGTACCGGAGCTCAAACGGAAGGTGCAGCGAGTAATCGCCAATGGCGACAGCCGATGGCTGAAGGTCCACCAGTTGGATATAGCTTGGTGCCGGACTCCACTGCGCTTGCACCGGCACAACGCCCAGTCGCCGCAGGGCTTCGCTCAGCTGCGCTTGCCACTCTGGTGAACCCACGACACGATTCATGGGCGAAGTTGCAGCAACAA
>JBBSPO010000180.1:0-7908 GCA_038258695.1 Gemmatimonadales bacterium
AACTCGGTCAGCCCCTGCACCAGCCCAAGCACAATAGCCTGCCATACCGTCATACGAGCGCCATCGTTTTTTCGTACAACGCTTCGTACTGTCGCACAACATCGGCTTCAGAAAAACGTGTCCGCGCGTCGGTTTCTGCCGCGGTGCTCATGCGCTGCCAGAGCGCATCGTCGGTGAGCAACTGAACCGCTGACGCTGACATGGCGCTGATATCACCAAGTGGGTGCAGCCAGCCGGTTTCACCGTGACGGACAACCTCCGGCAGTCCGCCAACATCGGATGCGATCACGGGCACCCCGCACGCCAGGGCTTCAAGTGCGCTGAGCCCAAACGATTCCGTCTGGCTCGGCAACAAAAACAAATCAGCGCCCGACAGCAGCGGCGCCACGGCGTCAAGCTTGCCCAGAAAATGCACATCCTGTTGCACCCCGAGCTCGCGCGCCTCAGCTTCAGCCTCCACACGCTCCGGGCCATCCCCTACCATGACCAGTGTTGACGGAGTTGCCGCGTGCACGGCGGCAAAAATCTTGACGACATCGCGCACGCGTTTGACCGCTCGGAAGTTGGAGATGTGCATGACAACTTTCCGACCCTTGCGCAGCGATTCGGGCAATGCGTCGGGATAGCGTCGCCTGTTGAAGACCACGGGGTCGATGAAGTTATGAATCACCTCCACCGCGCATCCCTGACATCCAAAGGCCCGGTACGTTTCGTCGCGCAGGTACTCGGAGACAGCCGTGACCGCGTCGGATTTCTCGATGGAAAACTTGGTGATCGTGAAGAATGATCGCTCCTGCCCGACAATCGTGATATCCGTGCCGTGCAACGTGGTCACCACACGCACATCGCTGCCGGACTCCCGCAGCATCTCGCGCGCAATCCAGGCACTGGTGGCATGCGGAATGGCGTAGTGACAGTGCAGTACGTCCAGCTGATGATCGCGCACGACCTCGTGCATTTTGACGGCCAGCGCCAGATCGTAGGGCGGAAACTCAAAGAGCGGATACCGGCCGACCTCGACCTCATGAAAAAACACGCGCGGCAGAAAACTGGGCAGTCGGAAGGGCTGCTGGTACGTAATGAAATGCACTTCATGGCCACGTGCGGCGAGCGCGATGCCCAGCTCTGTCGCCACGGCGCCAGACCCACCGTACGTGGGATAACAAGTAATGCCAATTTTCACACCGACTCCTCAGTTTGATTCTTCCACCAAAGCATCACTGCATCCATGACGTGTGTCGAGAGCGGTGACACCCGTGTGACCAACGATTCCTCGAGCTGATGCCGAAACCAGGTGCGTTGACGCTTGGCGTATTGCCGCGTGCCAATGACCACCTGCTGCTGTGCCTGGGCGAGCGTGATGTCGCCCTGCAAATGTGCCAGTACATCGCCGTATCCCGTGGCCTGCCATGCGGGAGCGGAAGGTGGCGTGCGCGACGATATTGCTTGCACTTCGTGCATCCACCCGCTCTCCATCATCGCTGTCACGCGGTCGGCAATGCGCTGCTGCAGCACGGTCCCTGGATCCACCACAAGATAGCGAACAGCCAGTGGCTGCGCGGCAGGCGACTGTTCGTACAAGCGGGACAGTTTTTGTCCCGCCAGCAGCGCGATTTCAATGGCGCGGCGCCACTGCACTGGCCCGAGATGAGCGCGATCCGGATCGAGTCGCTGGCACCAGAGCTGCAGCAGCGACGGCGGTTGTGCGTCCAGCCAGTCGGAGAGTGCCTGTCGGCGTGAGGCATCCAGCTTAGGCAGATTCACAATGGGATGCGTGAGCGCTCTGATGTAAAACCCGGTGCCGCCCACGATTACCGGTGTGCGACCGGCCGCGCGAGCCTCGGCGATGGCCGACCGCGCCATTTCGGCCCAGCCCCACGCCGACCACCGTGCATCGGGATCGATGACATCGATACCCATATGAGGCACCAGCTCCAGCTCGCGGCGCGCCGGCTTGGCGGTTCCGATATCAAACCCACGGTACACCTGCCGCGAGTCCGCACTGATAATGGTGATGGGAAACCGTTCGGCGAGTTGCATGGCCACGGCGCTCTTGCCGGCCGCGGTGGGTCCACAAATGACCCGCACCGGCTGCGTCACGGCTGCACTACGACCGACCGAAACGCCGGTCGATTTCGTCCCACGACAATCGCACGATCACCGAACGACCGTGCACATCGTGCACCGGCAGTGTGGTCCGTGCGAGGTCAATGTAGAGGGCGCGCATTTCGGCGTGCGACAACATGTCACCAGCTTTGACGGCCGCTTTGCAAGCAATGGTCGATGCCAGTCGTTCGTGCCTCGAGGCATCGCTTGGAGAACGATCTCCGGCCAGCGCGGCGAGCGTGTCCCGAACGCAACGTTCCGCGTCAAAACGCGGATGCGGCATGGGCACGGCGTTCACCAGCAACGTATGGCCACCAAACGCCTCAATCTCAAAACCCAGCTGTGCGAACTGTGTCGAGTGCGCGTCAAATGCGTCCGCTTCACCAGCGGACAAATGCAGCGTCAGCGGGAACAGCAATCGCTGCGCTCCTGACGCGCCGCGTTGCATGCCCTGCAAAAACCGTTCGTACAGGACACGTTCGTGCGCTGCGTGCTGATCGATGAGCACAACACCTTCGTCGTGCTCAAACATCAGGTACATGCGCCGCAACTGCAGAAGCGGGGGCACCTGAATCTCGTCACTACTGACGGCCATTGTCGCGTCGACGTGCCCAGCGTTTTCAGCGCGCGCACCAGCCGAGTCGGGTTGAGCCGCGTTGCTTGCGCCGTGGGCGTGCATCTCGCCGTCGGCCAATGCTGCCGCAGCAGCAGATGCATTTGCGGTCGAGAGACCGTTGGCATTCTGCCCGTTGCCAAACAAGCCGCCGTGTGACTGCGGATGGCGCAACATCCAGGGTGCGACAGTGTTGTCAGCCGGCTGCGACGGACGTGCGACGTCTCCACCAGTGCCTGGCGCGGTCCAGGTACGCCAGCCAACGCCCGCGGCGGCATCAAACTCGCCGAGTGCGCGACGGATGATGTTCTCGAGGGCACGTTCCATTGGCCACCGGTCACGCAGGCGAACTTCTGCCTTGGCGGGATGCACATTGACATCAACATCGCCGCCGGGCAGCGTGAGTTCGAGCACGAGCGACGGCCGGAGTCCGGTGGGCAACGTGGAGCGATACGCCGCCTCGGCCGCGCGAACGATACCGTTGTCCCTTACGATGCGACCATTGATCACCAGCAGGACACGACGCGTGCGCGTTCCCACATCGGCCGGTCGTTCGATCATGCCACGCACATGCAGGACGCCGAAGACATCGTCGACATCAAGAAACCGTGCGATGGCCTCGTTGCCCCACAGCGCTGCGAGCCGCTCGCGCAACGTGCCGGCAACCGGCAGATCCAGCCCAACCTTGCCGTCATGTCGCGCCACAAAGTGCACATCGCGGCGCAGCACCGCGATGCTGCCGAGCGTCTCGGAGATCGCGCGCCATTCGCTGCGTGCGCCACGCAAAAACTTCTGTCGCGCCGGCGTGTTGTAGAACAATCGGTGTACGTGCACCGTGGTGCCGCGTCGTCGCGCCACATCGTTAATCGATGCAATCACGCCACCGCTGCCGCGGATGATCGTTCCGGCGCCGTCTTCCGACGCGGTCTCCACGGCGAACTCGGACACGGAAGCAATGGCAGGCAATGCCTCACCGCGAAAACCAAAGCTCGACACACCCACCAGATCTTCGGCCAATACAATTTTGCTGGTCGCGTGGCGTTCGAGCGCGAGTACGGCATCATCGCGCTCCATACCCGATCCATCATCGGCCACCCGAATGAGTGCGCGTCCACCGTCTTCGACGGTCACGTCGATAGTGATCGCCCCCGCATCGAGTGCGTTTTCCACGAGCTCTTTGACCACCGACGCCGGTCGCTCAACGACCTCACCGGCGGCGATCTGGTCGGCCACCGGGCCGCTGAGTACGCGAATGCGCGGCATGGATGCTACCGCAACGAGCGCAATACGCGCTCAGGCAGCCACCCTTCGCGGCCGTCGGCATGCTGCACCGCGAACCACCGCTCGCCGCGCATGGCGTCGAGACGTGCGTCACCCCGCGAAAGCACATCACCCACGACCGCATCGCCAATGGCGTTGGCTTCGGCGCCGGGTGCTACGCGAATCGCCTCTCGCTGGTTCATGACCGCCAGGCTTTCGCCGTTGAGCTTTTGCTGCAGCGAATATTGGCAGAGTCCGGCACCAGCGCTGAGCACCACCAACAACATGCCTACGATATGGAGCGGAGAGGCCGACATCCCTGGTTGGCGCGGAGCAAAAGCCAGCAGCGCCCACGCGACACACCACAAGGCTACTGCGGCCACAAACACGATATTAGGGCTGAGCGTTGGCACACTCGCAACGCCACTCAGGGCGTTGCCTCCGAGCGCTGCGAGGCGCGTACGCAAGTCGAGCGCGTTGGGTTCAAGCCGCAAGGCGCGTTGCCATGCGAGCACAGCGTTAGCCGTATCAGATGCGGCCCAGGCGGCCGTTCCCGCGTTGGCCCACGCGTCGGCGTGTCGCGGCGAAAGGGCGGCGAGCGCCCGGAAGGCCGAAGCGGCACGTGCAAACTCACCTTGATCGTACGCTGCAACGGCGTCGCTGAACGCAGGCTGCGCGGCGGGCGCCGTTGCCGCGGCGTTGGTGAACGTTGGCTGTGCAGCCGACGCCGTTGCTGCGCCCAAGGTGAACGCCGAAACGACGAGCAACGCCACCAGCGGACCGGACTTGTTGCGCGCACGGAGCGGATTGCGCAGGCCACTTGTGGTACGTGTTGCACCGGCTGCCGCGGGCGCAAAGCGCGATGGTATGGCCTCGCTGTTGACGCGCTCGCGCAGGGTACGCAGACGATCGGTCCAGGACGCACTGCCGGCCACCCTGTCCGCTGGCGCAACACCTGAGGCCGACCACGCCGCTTCATCGAGCTCAGCGAGCAGTGTCATGACCTCGCGCGTGACTTCCCGTGTGACACCTCGGCGGCGCAGGCGACGCTGCAACTCACGACGTTCGCCGACCATGGTTTGTGTTGCGTCGAGTCGCTGCGCGAGCTCAGTGAGCAGCTGTTTGCGCAGTTGCGTGGCCGCCAATCGCGTGGGGTCACCAATGAGCGTGGCTGAACTCTGCGATGTGCGCACGTGAGGTGCACCGTCTGGATCGTGGCCACCGTGCGCCGCCCGAGCGCTGCGACGCAGCTGCCGGCGGCGCCAGATGGCCGGGAGAGGGAGCAGCGCGGCCAATATCCACCAGACCGGTTGCTGCGCGAGCGGCGCACTCAGCGCGCCCCGATCGGTACGACGAATCGCGAGGGCGGCACGCTCCTGCTCTGTGACCGGATCACGCACCACCTCGCCTGCACTGACCGCGAGAACGATCGGGTCGGTACTGGCCACACGATACGCCTCGTCGTACGGATCAAAGTACGGATACTCCACCACCGGAATCTCGAACGAACCCGGCGAATCAGGCGTGAGCAACCAATCGAACTCCTTGGTGCCACGCACGTACTGCCCCGATGAATCAACACGAATGCGTTCACCGGCTTCGACCACTGTCGCCCTGCCACTTGCCACGTTCGGGCGCGGCCACAACTTCACGTTGCCGCGTCCACCCAGGCGCACTGTCAAGACAACCGGCTCGCCCACTTGCGCCGTGTTGGCGTCAACACTCGCATTGAGAGTGATCACACCAACTGCACCACTGAAGGCCGACGGTTGACCTTCGAGTGGCAATGGCTTCACCACAAGTGTGACTTCGTCGGCGCGCACCACCGCCGCTTCTTCACGACTGAAATAGCTGGCCGTGCGGGGCAGCGAATACGAAAGCTGCGACGACGGCACGGACACAACGCCGTTGGCCAGCGGAAACAGCGCACGCTGCAACACGTGCGGAAAGAAGCGCTGTCCGTCGAGCGTGAGTGCGGGGAGCGACTGCGGTCCCCCCAGATCGTAGGCCAGTACGCCGCGCAGTTCGGCGGGTACAACTTCGGGATTGCGCCGCATACGCTGTTGCGCCGACTCGCTGATGAACACGCCCATTTCGTAGGTGGCTTGTTGCCCCACGAAGACGGTGTCGGGCACCATGATCACATGAAATCCAACGGGCTGTTGCGCGTCGAGCTGCACCCGCTGCTGGATGACGGGCGAGCGTGCCTGCGCATGGGCCAACGACGTCCCCCCCCCAATCAACAGGAGCAGCGCACATGAGGCCGCACGCATCACACGGAACGCGGGCGCACCACTGACTGCGTGAGCCGAGCGGATGCTCAACGCGCGCCCAATCGCGTGCAACACGTTGCGCCACGGGTACCCCGACACGAGCACGCTCACCAGTCGCGCCCACCCGGTGGCGGTGGCTGCCGGGTCACGCGCTGCTTGCGGCCTTGCACATCCCGCTCATCACGTGCCGCGGCATTGAGCAGTGCTTCCGCCTGTGATTGATCCAGCCGGCCCGGCTGCTGCGCCGCGTCCTGCGGCTGCTCGCTGGCGTCGCTTTCATCGTTATCTCCGCCTCCACCACCACCACCGGATGGCGGCTTCTGACGCAGCGCGAGCTCGTAGTTCCACTTGCCGTCTTCGTCGGTGTAGCGCTCACCAAGGTACGATCGGTACAGCGACAGCGCGGCGGTGTACGAAGCGTCTGCTGAGTCACCCTCCATCGCCAGCGCCTGCTGTAGATGCGCGAGTCCGGCATTGTACCGTGCGCGAGCTCGCACTTCACCGTCGGCACCACGTCGTACGGACTCCAGCAGCTCGTGCACGAGGCCAAGAGAATCGGCGGCCAACAGCGCGGTGCCCAGATTATAGCGAGTCTGATAGGTGGTATCGCCATCGACAATCTGCTGCTCGTACGCGCGGACTGCGCCCATCACATCACCATCGGCGAGCTGTTGCGCGGGATCAGGATTGCCTGCACAGCCACTGAGTGCGAGCACGCAGAGCAGCGCCGCCGTGATGGTGGGTGCGCCGGACGCTGGCAACGCAGACGCAGCGGCCGCAGGCACGTTTGCACCACGAGCCGCGGCACGCTTGCGAGCCGGTCGCTGCTGAAGCCAGGTGTCATACAGCAACAGCAGCAGCGCCGGCAGCAGAAACCATGCAAAGCGCGTCACGTGATCCTCGCGTGACGACACCGCGCGGCGTTCGGTGCGCAATGAACTCAGCGCAGCACGCACGCGGCCGGCGCGATCGGTCACGTCCGACGAAATAAACACGCCACCCGAGGCCTCAGCGGCGGCCGCCAACAGCTCCGATACGTAACGCGTCACAACCACTTGACCCTGATCATCGCGCTTGTCGCGTACACTATTGCCCACCACTTCAGGAATCGTCGCGCCGGCCTCAGTACCAAACCCAACGGTGATCAGTACAATGCCCTGCTCCGCGACTTCAGCGGCGGCGGCGCGCACATCTTCCACGGGTTCAAACGCTTCGCCGTCACTCATGATCACCAGGGCGCGGTCGGACGTGCCCGTCGACGCACCCAACAGCTCAGTACCCTGTCGGATCGCGCGCGCAATCGACGAGCCGGCCTGGCCCACTACATCAGGCGTCAGTGTTTCGAGATACAACTCCAGCGCACCGTCGTCGGCGGTGAGTGGCGAGAGAATGTAACTGCGACCGGCAAATGCAATGAGCGCCATGCGATCGGCGCGCGACGACGCGCGCAAGCGGCGCACTTCCTGCTTCATGCGTTCCAGACGCGAGGGACGCTCGTCGCGTGCCATCATGGACAACGACGCATCGAGTGCCACGGCGAGATCAATACCGCGTCGTGTTTCCTGTGACGCCAGCATGCCCCAGCGCGGACCGGTGAGCGCGATGGCGGCCAACAACGCCACGGCCGTCAAGCGCAGCGTACGTCCGCGAGTTGAG
>JBBSPO010000181.1:0-7886 GCA_038258695.1 Gemmatimonadales bacterium
CCTCGTTGTCGTGTGCGCCAAGGGCGGTTGGTGTGGAGAACGCCCCAGCCGCAGTGTCGCCAGTGTCGGCGGCGCTGGCGGTGGTCACCGACTCATTGGCGGGCGTTGTATCGCTGTATGATTCGGCCGATCGTGTCGCCTGGATCGCGCTGGTGGGTGGTGTGACGTCGGCGCCAGTTTCCGGTGTCGGAGCCTTTGAAGTGTTGGAAGCAGGTGGCCGCAATCGGCTGGTGTCCGGCAACGGCGGCGAATCATGGCGCGTGGAGCAGCGTGGTCAGACGTTACGCCTGGCCGATGCGCGTGGTGGCGACGCGACTCCCTGGCGCGCCGGTCCGTTTGTTGTGCGGGCCCGCACTGTGCGTTCACTCGTGCAGCACGACAACAAGCAGTATCGCGGCGAACTGTGGATCACGCCCACTGATAGTGGATTGTTGGTGGTCAATCGTGTGCCTGTCGAAGACTATTTGCGTGGTGTGGTACCCCTTGAACTTGGGACCCGCAACGTGACCGATTTCGCGGCCCTTCAGGCGCAATCGATTGCCGCTCGCAGCTACACCTATGTGCGTGTACCGGTGCAGGAGACCGTGCCGCGTGGTGGATACCACATGACGTCTACCGTGCTGCATCAGGTGTATGGCGGTGTGGCGGTGGAACACGCGGTGGTGGACAATGCCATTGCTGCGACCACTGGTCTGGTGCTGCGCTACAATGGTGCCGTGGTTGACGGGCCCTATTCATCGAGCTGCGGCGGACGTTCGGCCGTGCCCTCTGACGCCTGGAGCAGTGGCAGCACCGTTGGCTACCTGCAGAGTGTGAGCGACGAAAACCCGGCGACCGGCCGCGCCTTTTGCGATATCTCTCCCACTTATGCGTGGCAGGCCTCATTCAACGAGCCGCTGCTGCGACAAGCCATCGTGCGTCATCTCGGTTCACGGGGAGCCAGTGGTACTACGGCGCCTACCGTGCAGTCAATCAGTGTGGGAACACGCAGCAGCACGGGCCGTGTCGCTACGCTGGTGGTGCGTACCAATCGCGGCTCGGTCACGCTCACCGGACCAGACGCACGTAGCGCATTTCGCGATGCGCGTGGCGCGAGCTTGCTCAGCACGTATTTTGAAGTGGACAGTGAAACGCGAGTTGGGCTACGGGTGTCCGGTGTCGTCCTGAAAGGGCACGGCCACGGACATGGCGTGGGAATGTGCCAGTGGGGGGCGATTGGTCGCGCCCGCGCTGGACACAATGTGAGGGCGATTCTTCGCCACTACTACCCAGGCACCGTGGTTGGCTTTGCAGATTAGTCCTTCGGCGTCTGCCGACCGGACCGCGACAAGACTATCGGAGGTTTCATGAAGGACGGCGTGCGTATCGCTGTCGTTGGCACGGGTGCAATCGCCCAGCTTACACACATTCCTGTATTGTCAAAAATGCGCGGCGTGGAGCTGGTGGCGCTGTGTGACAATGACGGCCCCAAGGCGCGAGCTCTGGCTGACCGGTTCGGGGTGCCCGATGTCTTCACCGATCTTGAAGAGATGCTCGACTCCGACGCACTCGATGCGGTGGTCGTGGCGACTCCCAACCATTTGCACGAACCGCATGTGTTGAGTGCGTTGCGCAATGGATTGCACGTACTCTGCGAACGTCCCATGGCGCTCAACATGCGTGGCGTGGAGCGATGTCTGGCGGCCGCCACCAAGAAAGATCTGGTGCTGCAGGTCGCGCACAATCATCGCTTTCGCTCCGACGTCCAGGCGCTGTCGCAGTTTTTGCGCAACGGTGAGCTGGGCACGCTCACGTCGTTGCGCGCCGGTGCGCTGTTGGTGGAGCGGCCCGGCGACGGCTGGCGTGGCCGCAAGTCGGAGGCGGGGGGGGGAGTGTTTCTCGATCAGGGATTTCCGCTGCTCGATCTGGCACTCTGGCTGGCCGACTTCCCGGCTCCGGTGCGCCTCAGTGCGATTTCCCGGAAAGGCAAAGGTGCCAACGCCACGGAAGTGGACATGCAACTCTTCCTTGAGTGCGCTGGCGGCGTGAGCGTTGTGCTCGATGTATCGTGGGCGTACGTGGGCGATCAGGACCGCTGGTGGTTTGAGGCGCATGGCACCAAGGGATCCGGTCGACTGGGCCCACTGCGCGTGATCAAGGACATCAATGGTCGCAATGTGAACGTCACGCCTTCGGGCGCCGCGGCGCGGGAAAGCGCATTTTTGCAGAGTTATCGCGCCGAGCTGGCGCACTTTATTGCGATGGTGCAGGGCGATGTGCCTCGGAAGTTGCCCAGCGAACAGGTGATGGTACACAAGGTGCTGGAGAGCATCTACAAAGCGGCAGAGGACGGTCGCGAGGTGCGGTTCTGAGTGACGGTGTGCTCGTATCTACGGCGTGTACTGTTGGGCGTGAGTGCCGCCGTGGCGCTGTCGGTGGCACCGTTGCACCACGTGGCGGCGCAGCCACCCGCGCCCGGCGTTGATGCCGCGCTCGATGCCGCACGTGCAACACGTGGAGAGAATCTTCAGGTCACCGTACTCACGTTTGGTAATGGTGCGGTGCTCTGGGAGCGCTTCGGTCACAACGCGCTCGTAGTTACCGATACAGTCACCGGACTGAGTCTGGCCTACAACTGGGGCATGTTCGACTTTGAACAGCCCAACTTCCTCTGGAACTTCCTCACCGGCGATACCCGCTACTGGGTGGAGGCGTACCCCACCGATGCGCTGCTGCAGCACTACGCAGGCCAGGATCGCACCGCGCGACGTCAGCTGTTGGCGTTGTCAAATGTACAGAAAGCGGCCCTGGCGGAATACGTGTCGTGGAATGCCACCGAAGAAAACCGCTATTATCGATACGATTACTATCTCGACAACTGTTCCACCCGCGTACGCGATGCCATTGATCGCGTGCTGGGAGGCGTGCTGGCCACCACACTCACTGATGTCCCGACGCCGTCCACCACATGGCGTGAAGAAACGGCGCGCGTAACAGATGGCGACTGGCCCGCGTTTGCCGGCATTCATGTTGCGCTGGGCCGCAATGCCGATCAGCCGCTGTCCCGTTGGAACGAGGCGTTCATGCCGGGCCGGTTGGCCGATCATCTGGCCAGCGTGACGGTGGCCGATGCAGACGGTGTCATGCGACCCCTGGTGGTGCACGACAGCATTGTGTATCAGGCGGCGCGTTTGCCACTGCCACCACGCGCGCCGTTTCGCGGCTTCGCCGCCATGATAATCGGCGCCATCATCAGTGGCGCACTGTTCGCACTCGGCTGGGCGCGGGCGCAGGGAGCGAAGCCGGCGTTGGTTGTGCTGCGCATGATCGCTACCCTGTGGTACACGCTCGGCGGACTGCTTGGCACCGCGTTGTTGCTGGCTGGCACCGTAACAAAACACGCGCCGTACATGGGCAGCAATGGTACGCTCTTTCAGCTGCATCCGTTGCTGCTGATTGCGGCTGTGTTGGCGCCTTTTGCCGGCGGAACGTCACGCGCGTCGCGCATGTTCGCGCGGGTTGCGCTGCTCTCCGCTGCGCTGTCGCTGTTGGGTCTGTTGCTTCAGTTAACGGTGCTGCAGCAGAACTCGTTGCTGGTGGTGGTGGTCACGGTGCCGGTGCACGTGGCCATGGTCGCCGTGCTGGCGTTGTCCCTGCGTCCACCCTCGTCAACAACACCTGCGCCGGTCGGTGCGGTTGCTGTGGCGGCCTGACGGCGCGGTCGGTGAGCGCACGGTCGGTGAACGCGCGGTCGGTGAGCGCACGGTCGGTGAACGCACTGTCGCACGGCCTGTGACCGCTCCCCAAGTCACTGGGCGCACGATCAGCGTTGGCGTCGACGTTGGTGGCACATTCACTGACCTCGTCACCGTGCACCAGAATGGCGAAGTCAGCGCCACCAAGGTCATCACCACGCCCGACGATCGCTCGCGTGGTGTGATGCACTCCGTGAACGAGTCGGCGGTCGACACCAATGCCATTGCGCGTTTTGTGCATGGCACCACGGTGGTCACCAATCTGCTGCTCGAGCGCGCCGGTACTCGCGTCGTGCTGCTGGCTACCGCAGGCTTCACCGACCTGCTCTGGTTGCGGCGCCAGGAGCGTGCGTCGCTGTATGATCTCACGCGTCATCACCGACCACCGTTGGTGGTGCACAACGATGTAGTCAATGACGTGATTGCCGTACACGAACGCGTCGCCCCGCGCTGGTTTGCCAACGGCCAACGGCTGGCGGCGCCCAGTGGTGTTGAAGTGCTCACACCACTGACGGCAGCCGAGGTGAAACGCGTGGTACAGGCGGCGTTGGCTACCGGAGCCAACAGCTTTGCCATTGCACTCTTACACAGTCATGTGTTCGCCGACCATGAGCGCCAGTTGCGCGACGCGCTGCTGGCCGCGCTTCCAGAGGCGTCTGTTGCAACATCTCACGAGGTATTGCCCGAGATACGGGAGTACGAGCGCACCGCGACTACGGTGGTGGAAGCCTACGCACGTCCCGCGGTGCGACGCTATATGCAGCGACTGTCTGACGTGTTGACCAAGCGTGGTATTCCGCAGCCGCGCGTGATGACGTCCGCCGGTGGCACGCTGTCGGTGGCCGACGCTCGCATGCACGCAGCCTCGTTGGCGCTCTCAGGTCCAGCCGGTGGCGTTACGGCCGCTGCCGCCTGGTGTCGTGTACTGGGTGTATCCGATGCGCTCACCATTGATATTGGTGGTACGTCTGCAGACGTGGGATTGGTGGTGCAGGGAGAGCCACTTGTTGAACGCGGCGGCGACGTAGACGGAATACCCATTGCGCTGCCGCGTGTGCTGGTGGAGACGGTAGCTGCGGGCGGCGGAAGTATTGCGCGCGTTGATGAAGGCGGTGCATTGCACGCCGGTCCGGAGAGCGCTGGTGCGCTGCCGGGTCCGGCCTGTTATCAGCAGGGTGGTGAACGGGCCACCATTACCGATGCGCACGTAGCGCTCAACCATATTGGCGAAGGTGCGTGGAGCGGTGCGGTGCACATCAGCAAGGCACATGCGGTGCAGTCGTTGCTTGCATTGTCGCAAACCCTTGGTCGAAGCGTTGAGCAAACGGCGCACGCGCTCATTGCGACGGCCGATGCTACCATGGCACGCGCGCTGCGGCGCGTCAGTGTAGAACGCGGACTCGATCCGCGCGAGCTCGCGTTGGTTGCGTTTGGTGGCGGTGGACCGCTGCATGCCTGTGGACTGGCCGATGCGCTGGGTATGCGTCGGGTGATCATTCCACCGTTTGCCGGTGTGCTGAGTGCGCTTGGACTGGCGTTGGCCCCGGAACGACACGATGCAGTGGTCAGTCTCATGCAGCGAACCGATGCCATGGATGACAATGCATTGCACGCTGCGTGGCGCACGGTTGCCGAACAATCGTTGGGCGCGCCAGCCGCCGATACGCCGTTGGTGCCGGCGCACTCCGTGCCGGCGCACTCCGTGCCGGCGCACTCCGTGCCCGCGTCGCGTGCCCTCGAGAGTCGCGCATGGGCGCGTGTGCGGTATGTGGGACAGGGGCATGAACTCGAAGTGCCGCTGTGTGAGGGCATGACTGTGAAGCAGCTGGTGCAGGAGTTTCAATCGTTGCACGGCGAACTGTTTGGTTTTGCCATGGATCGCGAAACGGAAGTGATCAGTGTGCGCGTGGCGCTGGAGGGCGAGTGGTGGCCTCTGCATGCGCAGCGTCGTGAGGCGCAGCCTGAGGCTGAGTCATTCACGGCGCGTGAGGCGCGGAACGTGAATACCAGAGAAATCACGAGTGCTTCCTCGCGTAGCGTTGCCAGTGACGCCACGCGTAACGTTGCGCGTAACGTTGCGCGTAGCGTTGCCAGTGACGCCACGCGTGAAGTGGACGTGACCGACAACGGGTCCGCGCTCAGCATGACCGTGGTGGGACCACGCACCATCCGGTTACCCGATGCCACGTTGCGCGTGGCCGACGGCTGGACGGCTACCGCGCTCGCGCAAGGTGGATGGCAGCTCGAGCGGAGCGACCACGCATGACCGCCGAACGTCGTCAGATTCGAGGCGTTGCAGTGCCAACGCTGTTTCCGGCCTCTGGTCTGGTGCACGTGTTGTGCGTGGGCGAGGCACCCGGACCACGTGGAGCCGACAAGAGTGGGCTGCCGTTTTTTGGAGACCGTGCCGGGTTGTCGCTTTACCGGGCGTTGATTGCCGCCGGAGCGTGCGTGCTGCCGGACAACACACTGACGCTGCCATGGGACGGTGCAGTGTTCGAAGCGCACCAGCTCGCACCAGAGCTCAGCGGCGTTGCACTCGGCAATGCCTTTGATCGGTGTCCAACCGACGATGGTTTCAAGTTTCGCGTGCCCAGCCGGCAGGAGCTGTACTCGGAACAGAACAGCGCGCGGCTCGCGCACGATGTGGAAGTCGCGCGCCAGCGCGGGCTGCAGCATGTCATCGCGCTGGGGCGCGTCGCCGCGCAGGTGATGGCGGGCGTCGTGGAGCGGGCCAATATGGATAGTCCGGCCGCCGAACCTGTTGTGCTTCACACCGTACCGCACCCCAGTGCCCAGGGCCTCTTGTCTGCCGCGCCGAATCGCGGACGTGGGGCGCGCCTGGCCGATTTGGCACAGGCCTGGGAGCAGCAGCTGGCGACGCTGATACGCCAAGCGACCGGGAGTACGCCATGACAGCATTCGACGCACTCTCGCTCACGGTGTTCGCGCAATCAGTGGCCATGATTGCCGAAGAAATGGGATCGCGTCTTGAGCGCGCCGCGGTGTCGCCCAACATCCGGGAGCGTCGTGATGCCTCGTGCGCGGTGTTTGATGCGCATGGTCGCATGGTGGCGCAGGCGGCGCACATCCCGGTGCATCTGGGGGCGATGCCTGAGAGTGTTGCCGCAGTCCGTGCGCGTGATCCCAAGGTGGGTGATGTGTTCGTCTTGAATGATCCG
This sequence comes from Gemmatimonadales bacterium, assembly GCA_038258695.1. Lineage (GTDB taxonomy): Bacteria > Gemmatimonadota > Gemmatimonadetes > Gemmatimonadales > Gemmatimonadaceae > JAABRT01. The sequence continues at coordinate 6,917 of JBBSPO010000181.1, forward strand.
TCGCATGGTGGTTCACATTTGCCGGACATCACGCTGGTCGAAGTGGTTGGCCATCCTGACGTGCCGCACGAGATCACGGGTTTTGTCGCAGTGCGCGCTCACCATTCCGATGTGGGCGGCATGAGCCCGGGCAGCATGCCGTTTGGCGCGACAGAGTTGGTTCAGGAAGGGCTGGTCATTCCGCCCGTACGGCTGGAGCGCGAGGGTGTGCCGCAAAGCGAGATACTGGCGTTCATTCTCGCCAACGTGCGCACACCAGCGGAGCGGGTGGGTGATCTGCGTGCGCAACGTGCCGCGTGTGCGGCCGGCGCACACGCCTGGCGTGATCTGTACCGTCGCCATGGTACACAATGGTGTGAGAGCGCCGTGAGCGCACTGCTGTTGTACACCGAGCGGCGTGCGCAGCATCGTTTGCTTGAGCTGGAAGGCGCGCATGGCCGATGCGCCGATGTGCTCGAAGGTGACGGCGTGACCGACACCGAAGTGGCGGTTGTGGCCAGTGTCCGTGTGCAGTCGGGGTTGCTGCACGTGGATCTCGCGGGTACGAGCGCGCTTGTTCAGGGCAACGTCAACGCGCCCATTGCCGTGGCCCGTGCGGCGGCGCTCTTCGGATTGCGTGTGCTGCTGCATGATGCCGATATACCGGCCAACGAAGGATTGTCGCGCGTGCTGCGTTTGCATGTACCGGAAAACTGTGTGGCCAACGCCAAAGACGGACACGCGGTAGCGGCGGGCAATGTGGAACTGTCGCAGCGTCTGACCGATGTGATGCTGCACGCGCTGGCCGTTGCGCTGGACCGTGCGGGGCTGGGTACCATGGCACTCCCAGCGCAAGGGCAGGGCACCATGAACAACATCACGCTGGGCGGCCCGGGCTGGACGTTTTACGAGACGCTTGGGGGGGGGCAGGGCGCCAGCGTGCTGGGCACCGGCCCGCACGCCGTGCATGTGGGCATGAGCAATACGCGTA
>JBBSPO010000182.1:0-7869 GCA_038258695.1 Gemmatimonadales bacterium
TATCCGATTCAGCGCGACAACATGGAAGCCAATCCGGAAACGGATGTGTTGCCGGGCTACAGCTTCACGCCCGACAGCCGTGCGGTGGTGATCAGCTACGGTGGTGAAATCTGGCGCGTGCCTATAGACGGTGCAGCCGCTGCAAAGATTCCGTTCACAGTCACCGCTGATATCGCGCTCGCGCCGGAAGTGAAGTTCCAGTATCCGATTGATGACGCCGCAACGTTCATGGCGCGTCAGATCCGTGATGCCGTGCCGTCGCCGGATGGTGCGCGTATCGCGTTCTCTTCGCTCGGCGATTTGTGGGTAATGGATTTGCCCTCCGGCACACCGCGTCGCATCGCATCGAGTGCGGATGGCGAGTTCTATCCCACTTGGTCGCCTGACGGCGACTGGATTGCGTACACCACCTGGGGCGATGCTGGCGGTCATGTGTTCAAGGTGCGTGCGAATGGCAACACGCAGCCCGTGCGACTCACACGTGATGTGGCCACGTACTACTCGGCCGCGTGGTCACCCGATGGATCGCGCATTGTGGTACTGCAGGCCGACGCGCGCGAGTTGCAGGAAACGCTTCAGCGCTTTGGTGGTGGCCAGGCGGCACGATTTGTGTCTGTCCCATCGACCGGTCCGGCGAACGGATCGCCGGTTACGCTGATTCGTGCAGCCGGCGGACTTGATGATCCGCACTTCACCGCCAATCCCGACCGAATCTACGCGTACAACGGCAGCGAGGGGTTGGTGTCGTTTCGTTGGGATGGTACCGATCAGCGCGCGCATGTTCGCGTGACAGGCGCGAGCTCGGGTGGTGGCGGTTCGCCACCAGCGGCCAGCTCTGTGCGCATGGCACCCGTCGGTGACCAGGCATTGGCGCGCGTAGGCAATGATTTTTATGTAGTGACGGTGCCACTCATTGGTGGTGAAACACCGGTGGTGTCGGTGTCCAATCCCGACAATGCCGCCACGCCTGTGCGCAGGCTGTCAGACATTGGCGGCGAGTTTCCCGTGTGGGGCGCCAATGCACAAGTGGTGCACTGGTCCATTGGCAACGCACTCGTCACCTACGATCTCACTGCAGCGCGCAACAACGCCGACTCGGCGCGTCGCGATACATCGGTGGTGGCGTACAAGCCGAGTGAAGTGCGTGTGCAGGTGACAGGTACACGTGATATTCCGCAGGGTGTCGTGGTGCTGCGCGGTGCCCGTGCCATCACCATGCGTGGTGACGAGGTCATTGAAAACGCTGATATCGTCATTCGCAACAACCGCATTGTCGCCGTTGGTGCACGCGGGGCAGTGCAGGTGCCCGATGGTGCGCGAGTGATCGACATGGCCGGTCGTACAATCATGCCGGGCTTTGTGGATACGCACGCACATTTCCGTCATTCACCGGTCATTCATACCACGCAGCCGTGGGCGTTGCTCGCGAACCTCGCCTACGGCGTTACCACCACACGTGATCCACAAACCGGCACCACCGATGTGCTGAGTTACACCGATCGCGTGGACGCGGGCGAGCTGATTGGTCCGCGTATCTATTCCACCGGTCCTGGTGTGTTTTCTGGTGAACGCATTCGGTCACTGGAGCAGGCGCGCAATGTGCTCAAGCGCTACAGCGAGTATTACGACACCAAAACCATCAAGATGTACGGCGCGGGTAACCGCCAGGTACGACAGTGGATCATGATGGCGGCCAACGAGCTGCAGCTCATGCCGACCACAGAGGGTGGGCTGGCGTACTACACCGATCTCACCATGGCGCTCGACGGCTACTCGGGCGTTGAACACAACCTGCCCATCAGTCCACTGTTTGATGATGTGGTGCAGCTGTTCAAGACGTCGGGCACCGTGTCAACGCCAACGCTGCTGGTGACGTACGGCGGCCCGTGGGTTGAGAACTATTTCTACACGCGTGAGAATCCGCATGAAGACGCCAAGCTGCGCTACTTCACACCCGCCGACGACTTTGACTCGCGCACGCGTCGTCGGGGGGCTGGAGCGGGCGGGTCATCGGGACCGGGCGGGTGGTTTCACGAAGACGAATACAACTTCAAGGGACACGGTGGTTTTATCCGTGACCTTGTAGCCGCCGGAGGCAAGGCCGGCATTGGCAGTCACGGCCAGCTACAGGGGCTGGGTTATCACTGGGAGCTGTGGGCGGTGCACGCTGGCGGCTTGTCCAACCATGACGCGTTGCGTGTGGCCACGATCATGGGCGCTGAAGCCCTGGGATTGGAAGCTGATATTGGCAGCATAGAAGCCGGCAAGATGGCGGACCTGGTCATTCTTCAGCGCAACCCGCTGGACGAGATTCGCAACTCCAACAGTGTGCATCAGGTGATGCGCAACGGTCGGCTGTATGACGGCAATACACTGGATGAAGTGTGGCCGCGTCAACGTGCGTTACCGCCGCAGCCGTGGCGGCATGAGACGCCGGTCGTGCGCGCCGGTATTCAAACGCCGTAGCAATGTTGTTGCATTATGCCACCGCTGTGCATGACACGCAGCGGTGGCACATTCCGCGAATACGATAACTACCGGCGCAGCACCCCAATGCTCACACCGCCAGTAGCGTGCGCACTGCCACCTGCGAACTCGGCACTGTTGCGCGCACGGAAAAACTCAAGCGATACACGTTGGCCGCGATACACCACACCGTATCGCTGGCCGAACACGAGTCGGCGCATGTCACCGGCTTTGATGGTGTACGGACTGCTGCGATTGAAGACGCCACCTTGCAGCGTGGCGTCGTAGCCCACCGCGCGCAGCGTTGGCGCGGCGTACACAAACCAGCGTTCCATCTTGCCTACCATGAGTGTGCTGCTCAGCGAGAGTGACGTTTGAAACGTGCCAGCACGCGCCTGCGCACCGCTCCACAGTTCAATCGCGCTGGAGCGAGCGAACAAACGCTGCTCAACACCGAGCGCGTAGTTCACAATCACGTCGTTGCGAATCTGATTGCCCCAGCCTTGCGGAATCGTATTGCCTGTTCGCTCGTGAATGAACGTCTGGATTTCGCGACCTGCGGCGCCCTGTCCGATTAGCCCAACGGTGAGTTGCGATGAAATGCGTCGGTGTTGTACGGTGTCGGCCGCCACAGCAAACACATTGAGCTGCTTGGTGCCCGCCCACGGATGATCGCCCGGAATAATGTCGGAGCGCTTGAGATCGCGACCCGTGTAGCCCTCGTCTCCGTAAGCCACGCCAACATTCACCGACTGTTGTGATGGGGTGTAAACCAGCTTTCGCAAAAACGACCGGTTGAGCGACGGACTCATGAACTCCAGATAAATGCCTTGTGTGTAGAATCGATCGGTGGCGGCGAAAAAGTCGTTCTCGTAGATCAGTCGCCAGGCGTGCGGGGCGTCGGGCGCGCCGCGTTCCACGCCGGTTGCTGAGAGTTCCTGGGCAAGAACCGGTTGAGCCATGCACAGCGGAAGCGCGATGGCGGCCAGCGCAAACGGCGCGCGAAGGCGGGCGGTGAGGTCACGTAACGCGAACCGCTGGGGCTTGAGTGCGTGTGCTGGTGGGCAAGTGTTCATACACGGGGTACGCGAGCTATACTGAATTGGATCCGGCGCAGGTGCGGCCTGCGCAGATCTTTTTGCACCCATCCCCGGTGTCGAGGCTGCTGTATCCCGGCCCATCGCCCCCTTCTCACCCGCTCACTCTCGCTATGTCTGATCAGAACGCTTGCCTGTTTTGCCGAATCGCATCTGGTGAGGTGCCGGTCACGCTGATCGCCGAGAACGAGCACGCGGTGGCATTCCGTGATATTGCCCCCAAGGCGCCCGTGCATGTGCTGGTGATTCCGCGCCGGCACATCTCCTCCATTGCGCAGGCCACCGATCACGCCGAGCTCGGCGCTGTGGCGGCGCTGGCCGCTGAGGTGGCGCGCCTTGAGGGGCTGGAGGAGTCGGGGTACCGCGTGGTGACCAATACCGGCGCAGACGGCGGGCAGTCAGTATTGCACCTGCATTTCCATGTGCTGGGCGGCAGGGCCATGGGTTGGCCGCCGGGCTGAGGCTTGCGACCTGCTGGCCCGGGCGTCTTGACCCCGCCGCCTGTCTGTGGTAAGCTACACGGCTATCCGTTTTACACACATTCGCGCTTCTGGCGCACACGCGACGTGCCTCGTCGCACCACGGCCCCACGGGAGAGTAAGGTTTGTCGGAGATCATCATCCACGAGGACGAGAACTTCGAACGCGCCCTCAAGCGCTTCAAGAAGAAGGTCGAGAAGGCTGGCATTTTGTCCGATCTGCGCAAGCATCGGCATTACGAGAAGCCGAGCGAGAAGCGTAAGCGCAAGCTCAACGCAGCGATTCGCAAGAACCGTCGCACGCGCGTCTGAGGTCGGCCAGCGTGGCTGATGTTTCGCCGCTGTTTGCGCGTATTCAGGAAGACCTGACAGCGGCGCGTCGCGCGCAGGACAAAGACACCTTGTTGCTATTGGGAACGGTGCTCGCCGATCTACGTAATCGCGAGCTTGACGCAAGTGCGCCGTTAACCGACGACGATGTCATTGATATCGTCCGAAAGGGTATCAAGCGTCGCAAGGAATCGCAGCAGATGTTTTCAACGGGCGGGCGCGAAGAGCTGGCCGCCCGCGAAGCGTCGGAAGCGGCGCACCTTGAGAAGTATCTTCCTCCGGCAGTCAGTGACGATGAGTTGCGTACGGCAGTACAGGCTGCGATCGCTTCAGGCGCCAGCAACATTGGCGCGATCATGGGTCGGATCATGCCGCAGTTCAAAGGGCGCGCCGACGGTAGCCAGATCAGCGCGATCGCCAAGGAAGCGTTGGCCGCGAAGTAGTACTGGCCGCAGCGCAGTGAGGGGGGGAAGGTGAGCATGAACGCACACGCGCTGGGAATCCTTGAGCTCGATCGCGTACTCCTGCACGTGAGCCAGCGGGCGCACTCGTCGCCCGGTGCGGCCGCCGTGCGCGCACTCCGCCCGTCAAAAGACATTGAGTGGCTGGAGGCCGAACACCGGCGCGTAGGTGCCATGCGCACGCTGCTCACCGGCGATCCGGCGTGGATGCCTGAACAGATTCCCGAGCTGCACGCCGCGATCTCGCGATTGCGTGTAGAAGGCGCGAGTTGGACGGCCGGCGAACTGCTGCACGGTGCCACGTTCCTCCGTTCCTCCCGGCGTACCCGTGACGCGCTGCGCGATGCGCGTCGCAACATGATGGCCCGGGCCGTGCTCGCCTCATTTGCCAACGACTTGCTCGACGCGCGCAGCGAAGAAGAAGCCATCACACGGGCCATTGGCGAAGATGGTGCGGTGCGCGACGACGCCAGTCCGGCGCTGCGAAAAATCCGCCAGGAACTGCGACGAGCCGAAGGTGAACTGGTGCGTTTGCTCGAACGTGAAATGAGCAAACTCGAAGTGCATCATCAGGTGAGCGATGCCAGTGTGACCATGCGCAACGGACGCTGGGTCATGCCAGTGCGCCGCGAAGCCCGCGTGGTGGTGGGCGGATTGGTGCACGACACATCGGGCACTGGCGCCACGATTTTTGTGGAGCCGCCTGCGGCCGTGGAGTTCGGGAACCGACTGCGCGAACTGGAAATCGACGAGCAGCGTGAGGTCGAGCGCATTCTGCGGGACCTCACCGCGTTGCTGCACCCGTTGCACCTGCCAATGAAGGCGGCGTACGCTGCGCTGGTGGCAATAGACAGCTTGGTCGCGCGTGGACGGTACGCGCACGATGTACATGCCGGTGAGGTGGTGTTGCAAGCGCCCTCCGAAGGCTGCCAGTTCGTGCACGCTCGGCATCCGCTGCTGCTGGCGCAGGGCGTGAACGTGGTGGCGTTTACGCTGCAACTCGAACCGGGCGAGCGCACGCTGTTGGTGTCGGGACCGAACACCGGTGGCAAAACAGTACTGCTCAAAGCAATTGGACTGCTGGCCATGATGGCGCAGTGTGGCGTGCCGGTGCCAGTTGCCGGCGGCAGTGTACTCCCCGTGTTTGACGATGTGTTTGCCGACGTGGGTGACGAGCAGTCCATTGAAGCGAGCCTGAGTACCTTCAGCGCGCATCTCAAGAATCAGGGCGAGATTTTGCGACTCGCCACACACGATTCACTCGTGCTCATGGACGAAGTGGGTTCAGGCACTGATCCCGCCGAAGGGGCAGCCCTCGGCGGCGCGATCCTCGAAACGCTGACACGTCGGGGTGCGATGACTGTCGCCACCACGCATTTGGGACAGCTCAAGCTGCTGGCCACTGAAGTGCCGGGTGTGGTGAATGCGTCGCTGCAGTTTGACGCGGCGCTGCTGGCGCCTACCTATCGCTTGATCAAGGGCGTGCCCGGTCGTTCGTACGGCATTTCCATTGCCCGACGATTGCAGCTGCCTGAAGATGTGTTGCAGGTCGCCGAGTCACGCTTGCCCACCGGCGAACGTGACCTCGCGCTGCTGCTGGCCGATGTCGAAGCACGAGAGACCGTGCTGGCGGAACGGGAGCTTGAGTTCGATCGTGAAGCACGCCGTATTCAGTCACGCGTTGCCACGGTGAGTGACCGCGAAAAGAAGGCGCGCGAAAAGGAACGTGAGCTCGAGCGTTCGTCGCGTGTTGAAGCACGCAAGTATCTGCTGGAGGCGCGTGCCGATGTGGAGCGCACGATTGCTGCGGTTAAAGCGGCGGCGGCTGACGCGCGCATTGATGTGGACGCCATTGAGGCGCAGGCGCGCGAAGCCCGCCGTTCGGTTGAAGACGCCGCGGCCGGTCAGCAGCAAGCGTTGGCGGCTATGGATGCGCGTTCGGCCAAAGCACGCGGTCAGGGAAGGGCGCCGGCTGGTCGTAACGCGCCCGAGGTCAAGCGTGATACGCGCCCATTGGTCGCTGGTGACGCCGTGCTTGTGGCCACGCTGGGCGATAAGACCGGCAGTGTGGTTGAGGTGCGTGGTGCATCGGCACGGGTGCTGGTGGGCTCGCTCACATTGTCGGTGCCCGTAAATACCCTCACGCGTACCGCCGCGCCTCCCCCCCCCGCTGTGCGGGTGCCCATCATGGGCGACATTCCGGACGCTGATCCGCTTCGTGAAGTGGACCTGCGCGGCATGCGTGTGGACGAGTTGGAGATTGCACTCATGCAATCCATCGATTCAGCCGTTCGTGGAGACTTGCGCGAGATGCGCATCATTCACGGCAAAGGGACCGGCGCGCTGCGTGAACGCGTTGGTGAAATGCTGCGCGGCGATTCGCGTGTTGCCAGTCATCGGCTCGGCGCGTGGAATGAAGGTGGTGCGGGTGTCACTGTTGCTGAACTGCGTTAAACCGCTGCAGCCATGATTGGCGAAGAGGTTGTCGAACGCGTTCGCGAAGCTGCAGATATTGTGCAGATCATTGGCGAGTTCGTAAAACTCAGGCGCGTCGGTACCGATTTCCGCGGACCGTGTCCGTTTCATCAGGGAAAAAATCCCAACTTTTCGGTGTCACCCAAGCGTGGTCAGTACCACTGCTTTGTATGCAACGAGAGTGGCGATGTCATCACCTTTTTGCGCAAACGCCTGGGACTCGATTTCACGGGTGCGGTCAAGCTGCTGGGCGAAAAGGTTGGCATTGAAGTGATTGACACACCGGCTCGTGCGCAGGCTGCCGATCCCAATGAGCCCAACTGGTCGGCGCTGGCCAGTGCGGCGGAGTTTTTTACCGCGCAGTTGCGCGATGAACAGATGGGACGTGAGGCCCGCGACTATCTGCACGGGCGCGGACTTGATGAAACGGCCATTGAAGCGTTTGGCCTCGGATTCGCTCCACGTGATGGTCAGCTGCTCATCAAACATCTGTCGGCGCTGGGCTTTGATCATGACCGATTGCGTGATGCCGGCCTGCTGGTGGTGCGTGAGGACGACACGA
>JBBSPO010000183.1:0-7859 GCA_038258695.1 Gemmatimonadales bacterium
GTGGTATCGTCCACGAAACTCACCGGCGCGTTCGATGGCGGCAATGTCAGCGGCGTCTTCCACCACACACACCAGCGTTCCATCGCGGCGCGCATCGGTGCACAGTGAGCAAAGCGCTGCCTCGGTGAGGTTGAAACAGCGGGTGCAGGGTTTGACCGTCTCAACCAGGGTCACCAGCGCCTGCGCCAGCCGACGGCTTTGATCGGCGTTCTGCTTGAGCAGGTGATACGTGAGCCGCTGCGCGGATTTTCGGCCGATACCCGGCAAACGCGCCAGTTCGGTGGTCAGGTCGTCAATCGCCGACATGCGGCGTGCCGTGCGAGACCGGGCCTCAGAACGGCAGCTTGAACGGCAAGTCCATGCCACCCGTCAGCTTGCCCATCTCTTCCTGCGCCGATTCGCCGGCTTTCTTTTGCGCCTCTCCGGCGGCGGCCACAATGAGATCTTCCAGCATCTCAATATCGGCCGGATTCACAACCGACGGATCGAGCTTGATCTTGCGAATCTGGCCCTTGCCGTCGCACTCAACCGTAACCATGCCCGCACCGGCGGTTGCACTCACCGTCTTGTGCGCGAGGTCGTCCTGAAGCTGCTGCAGCTTCCCCTGCATCTGCTGGGCCTGCTGCATGAAGTTGAAGATGTTTGCCATCTGTGAAAGATAGTCAAACGTCTTCTGTCAGTCGAGCAGTTCGAGGTCGAGCGCGCGCACCGCGGCGGCCAGTACGGGGTCGCGCTGGGCCAGACGGTCCAGCGTTTCGGTTTTCACATCCTGCGCGGTGAGGCGTTTCCCCGCCGGACGGGAGGTGGCGTTGGGCGCTGCCCCCTCACTCTGTAAACGCAGCGCCCGCAACGGTCCCACGAGTCGCCCCAGCGTGGCCAGCACGTCGTCACGCCCATTTTCGACGGCCTTGGAGAACGTATCGTCGCCCGGATCGTGCAGGAGCGTGAGCAGGCCGCTGGCGTCCACCTCCGACGGACGGACCCGTCGCAGCGACTCGGCCAGCATACCCCGCCCCGCCGAACGAATCGCGTCGGCCACACCGCTCCAGCCGGCGCGAACCTGTTCCAGCGTGGGCGTCGGCAACGCTTTGACGGTCACTGACGGCCGGGGCTCGCGTGTCGGCTCCACAGCGGCCACTGCCGTCCCAGCCGCACCAGCGGCACCGACCGTCCGAGAGGCCCCAGCCGCACCGCCAGCACCAGCCGCAACACCAGAAACCTCGGCAACAACCGCCCGCGCCGCCGCGGGCGAAATCGAATACGCCGACGCGCCGCGCGGTTCTGCGCGCGCCGTCCGCCGCACTGGCGGGTCTTCTCCGGTGTCAAAGCCGCGCAGCACCTCCTCCAGCTCGACCGTGCGATCGAGCAACGCAAAGCGCACCAGCAGCGCTTCCAGCAGCAGCTGCGGTTGACCGCTCTTGCGGAACTGCGGCTCAATCTCGAGCAGCGCATGCAACATGCGCAGCACATCGGGGGCGGTGAGACGATCACGCCTCGCGTCCAGGGCCACACGCAGCGTGTCGCTGATTTCCGGTGGCGTGCCGCCCAGCGAGAGGGCCAGTGTGGCACGCAGAATATCGGCCAGCCCTGAGAGCACCTGCGCAAAATCGACACCGCCGTCGGCCAGTGCCTGCACCTGCACAAACACATCAGCCGCGCGCCGGTCGGCAATCACATCGAGCAGCGCGATGAACTCCTCTTCCGGCACCAGTCCCAACGCGGTGCGCACACGGTCGGCCGTAACCGCACTGGACTCACCGAGCGACAACACCTGATCAGTCAGGGACAGCGCATCACGCAAGCCGCCGTCGGCCGCACGTGCAATCATGCCCAGCGCGTCGTCTTCGAACGTCACGCCTTCGCTCTGCAGCACATGTGCGAGTCGCTCGCGAATCTCGGACGGACTGATCCGCTTGAGGTCAAAGCGCTGCAAGCGACTGAGCACCGGCGACGCGGCTTGCGCAATTTTTTGCGGATCGGTAGTGGCAAACACAAACACCACACGTGGCGGTGGCTCTTCGAGCACTTTGAGCAGTGCATTCCATGCTTCACGTGTGAGCATGTGCGCTTCGTCCACGATGTACACCTTGTACCGGTCGTCAGCAGACGGCGCATACATGGCGCGCTCACGCAGCTCGCGTGCATCATCGACACCACGATTGGACGCGGCGTCAATCTCGATCACATCAAGCGAGGCACTGCCGCTCCAGATGCGCTCGCAACTTGAACAGCGGCCGCACGGCTCGCCGTCGTTGGGCGTACCTGAGCGACGCGCGTCAGCCAGCGTCTCGCAGTTGAGCGCCATGGCCAGCACGCGTGCGAGCGTGGTTTTTCCTGTCCCACGTGGTCCGCACAGCAAGTAGCCGTGGGCGACGCGATCACGCGCGATAGCACCCTTGAGGGTGTTGGCCACGTGCGATTGCACCGCGACTGACGCGAAGTTCGTAGGACGATATTTGCGCGCGAGAGCCAGCGACATGGTGCACAGAGGAGAGCGAGGCCAGAAAAACCGACGTCACCACCACAGCGTCACCGCATGTGGCCACGTCAGACGAGCTCCCACAAACTAAAGCGCCGGTGCGCTCTTTGCTCCGCGAGGAGGAAGAGACACACCGGCGCAATGCCCCGGGTCTTACGAAGCGACTTAAGACACCACGTACCGTTGCTACCTGCGGGGTCCTGGCGGAGTTGGCGGGCTTACGCCCTCCGGGACCCGAGACATTATAAGAATAGCCGGAGCGGGCGGCGTGGACAAGCGGCCAGGACCTCTTCCTGCGCAAACTGAAACGTATCCAGGCACGCCGACCGTGCACCCACCGTTCTCACAGCACGCGCGCCAGCCCACGCGCAAACGCCCGCGCTGCCTCTGCCACCTGCTCGGTAGTCACATCGCGATGCATCACAGCGCGCACGCGCGAAAACGTCCACTGCGAAATGCGCACGCCATCGCCAACCAGCCGCGCGACCAGCTCGGCCGCCACCGGAGCCGGCAAATCAATCATCACAATGTTGGTTTGCGGTGCCACCACTTGCACGCCCGCGACGCCATCAATGGCCTGCGCAAAGAGCCGCGCGTTTTCATGATCCTGCGCCAGCCCGCGCAGATGGTGCTCCATTCCGTGCAACGCCGCCGCCGCCAATATTCCCGACTGGCGCATGCCGCCGCCCAGACGCTTTCTCACTCGGTGCGCGCGCACCATGGCGTCTTGCGAGCCCATGAGCGCCGCGCCAATGGGCGCGCCCAACCCTTTGGAAAACGACACCATCACTGTATCCGCACACGATGCGAAGTCGGCCAGCGGCGTGCCCGTGGCGACGTGTGCATTCCACAGACGCGCACCGTCCAGATGCACCGGCACGCGTAACGACAGCGCGACCTCCTGCATCGCGCGCAGTTCGTGCAGCGGCGTGATCATGCCACCGGCACCGTTGTGCGTGTTCTCCAGGCACACGAGCGACACCTCAGGAGCGAAGGCAGATGGCGCCCGGATCGCAGCGCGCAAATCGGCGGCGGTCATGACCGGAGTGTTGCCTCGAACCGGACGAATCTGCACACCTGCAAGCGCTGACGCGGCCGCCATTTCCCAGTGCACAATGTGCGCATCCGCATCGAGCAGGATTTCGGTGCCAGGCGTGCTGTGCACCCACACGGCCGCCTGATTGGCCATGGAGCCGGTCGGAAAAAACAATGCTGACTCTTTGCCAAAGCGTTCGGCCACTGCGCGCTCAAGACGTTGCGTGGTGGGATCACCATCAAGCACGTCATCACCCACTTCCGCCGTGGCCATGGCTTCCCGCATAGCGGCCGACGGACGCGTGACGGTATCGCTGCGCAAATCAATCATTCGGTATTTCGGATATGTGTGTCAAACATGTGTGTCACATGTATCATAGATCTTCAAGCCGACGCAACTCCTGCTTGCGCAAATCGTGAACCGCCGCCACCTCAGCGCCCAGCAGGAACAGGATCGCGCCGTAGTACACCCAGAACACCACGGACACAATCACAGCGATTGTACCGGTATACAGTGAGTCGGGTGACACCAGCGCGAAGACGAGGGCAAAGAGCTGTCTGGCAATCTCGAAAAACGCCGCGGCCACAAGCGCCGCAAACAGTGCGCTGTCCCGATCAGGGCGCCGTTTGGGCAATCCCCGATAAAGCGCAAAAAAGGTGAATACGAGCAGTGCAAAACCGAGTGCACGGCCAATCAGGTAGGTGGCCGTACCCAGCGCTTCCATCTGCACGCCAAACCCGTTCAGGATTTCGCTGCCGCGCTCCGTGCCAATGGACAGGAAGGTGGAGATCACCACCCACACTACCACCAGTACCGTCGATGCCGCCGCCGCAACAACATCAAACAGCTTGCCGGCCACGATGCCGCGATCATCGCGAGCCATCACGATGGCCAACACGGCGCGAAGCGATCCAAACAATCGCGTACTGGTCCACACAAAGCCCAGCGCGGCGGTGATTCCCACTGCCCCGCGCGTACGCAGGACATCATCAACAATCGTTCGAAGAATCGCACCCGCTTCGTACGCGTTCCGCGGCAGAAACGACTCCGTCAACGCGACGACCGTTTCTGCGGCTTGTGCCGGCTCACGCCCAAACACAAACGACAGGCCAACCACGAGCAGCAACACAAAGGGCACCAACGCAAGCAACAGACTGAACGCGACACCGCCCGCGAGAAAAAAGGCGTTGTCGTCGGCCAGTCCGTTGAATACGCGGCGCCCGTAATCAATTACGACCGCAACGCGGGGGCGCGCCGCAAAAGCGCGCCACCCGACCGGATTACGCGGTTCCGGGGTTTTCTGCGGCGTCGATCGTGACTTCACTCGGCTCGCTGGCGTCGGTAACGCGCTGCGTTCGACGTGCGTCTTCGTACGCGCGCTTAGTCTCGGACACCGCACGCTCCAGCTCCGACTTGGCCTGCCGAGCGGCTACCCGACCGGCATCGACCGCATCACCAACCGCACGTGCACGTGTTTCCACAACGTCTTTTGCCTCACCGACCTTCCGGCCCACCTTGTCTCTGGTCCGGCCCATTGATTCAGTGACCTCTTCCGTCACCTCGTCAACCAGCTCACGTGCCTTGGTGGTGGCTTTGCGCGTTTCGCGGCGAATCCGGGCCCGCATGGCTTCGCCAGACTCAGGTGCAAGCAGCAACGCCGCACCAGCGCCCAGCGCAAGGCCGAGCAACAGCGCACCCAACCCGCCGCCATTGCTGCTCTCGCGCTCCACAATCACCACGCGGTCGTCGTCATAGTCATCATATCGTCCCATACTGCCTCCATTATCAGTCGCTAAGATCCGCATCGTCGGGAGCAGCGGCAACACTCGGCACGCCGTCCACGGGCATCTTGCGGCGCAGAGCCGTCGGGGTGACGAAGCGCGAGACTACCTCGCGCGTCCCTGCAATGCCAAGCTGCCGAAACAGAAAGGCGAACTTCTCGTCGTACGCCTGCCCAACCGCTGCCTTTGACTCCTCAGGCAACGCCCACAGCTGCCGCTTGAAAGGTCCGAGGGCCTTCTTGCGGGTCTTGTACACAAACTGTTCGTCAGAATCGGTCGCCTTCCGTTCGTCCTTTGCGTTGACTTCCAGCCACGCATACATCTCACTGCGCAGCGACGCTGGCAAGTGATCAAACAACATGTTCTGAAAGTTGGTCGCGAGATGAATCTCCGCCGTTTCCGTGGTTGGAAAGTTGGAGAAGGCGGTGTCCGGCAACGTGGACGCGCCATGTTGCACCGCACCAGCCAGCCCGTACCGCTCGCGGGCAATCTTTGACAACGTAGCCAGCGTCTCAAGATCAAGCGCCACATCGGCAATCGACCCGTCCGCCAGTACAATCCCACCGTGTGACGTACCCGACTGGACACTGATCTTGGACAGTCCGGCCATACCGGGCGCCTGTTCCTCAAGCGTGCGGTTGAAACCGTTCATGAACGCTTCAAGCTCTTCGGGCGTGGAGTTTTCCGTTCCCACTTCACCGATTTCGCCACCAATGGAAATGGTCACGCCACGCGGCTCTGCGTCACGCACCGCGCGTGAAATCTGCACGCACGTTTCGTAGTTGCGTCGCTGCTGCTCTTCGAGCGTTGCCTGCGACAAATCAACGAGCGTGGAGGTGTCAACATCAATGTTGTAAAACCCTGCCGACACCGCTTCACGCACCAGCTGCAGCACCGCATCAACTTCGACCTCAGGATTCACCGCAAACTTTTTCGCGTTGACCTGGAAGTGATCGCCCTGAATGAACACCGGGCCGACAAAACCCTCACGCATGGCCGCAGCCAGCATGACCGACACATATTCGGCGGGCCGCTGATCCGTGTAGGCGATTTCCGATCGCGCGATCTCCAGCAAAAACGCACCGGCGTCAAGCGCGATGGCCTGCCGGAAGATTGCCCGCGCCGTGTCGTACGACGCACCACGCACGTTGATGGCCGGCACGGTAAAGCCGCTGCACTCGCCACGGCCGCGGGCCAGGTACAAATCGTGAATGGATGCCGGACGCACACCCGCACTCTGGCCAATCTCCCAGATCAGCCAACGGGCCTGCTCGCGTTCCACGGGCTCGCCGAATACCGCTTCATGCACGAGGCGGTCCATGTGACTGGACTGCAGCGCACTGGCGTCGTGAACGGTTACTACTCCATCGGATACCGAAACCGCGCCGCCAAAGAGCTGCGTGGACGGAAGAGTCTGCTGCGTCATCGAGTCCTCGGGCACCGTCGCATGCGACGGCGGTATGCCGGACCACGCCGGTGTGGTGAAGTCGCTCCGACCACAGGGCCGAGGCAACGGTGCTAGCTACTCAACTTCGGTGGATTGCACTCAGATGGGAAGCCCATGAGTGCCATGCGTCACACACGAAAACGCGCCGCTGGGCGTTCAATCGCCCGCGGGCCTCCTATGCCGCGAGACTCAATCAGCTACGGTGATGGTCAGACCGTCGTAACCAGGGGCGATGCCGTCCGGCAGACTGGCGGCCAGCGCCACGTGTGAGTTTTGATGCGTCAGGTGCGTAAAAAACGTTCGCGTGGCGCCAATACGGCCGGCCATCTCCACTGCTTCGGGTATGGACAAGTGTGTTGGGTGTGGCTTCTGAAAGAGTGCATTGAGCACCAGCACGTCGACACCACGCAGTGCCTCAACCACCTCGTCACTGACCGTTTTGGCGTCAGTCACATACGCGAAGCGGCCAATGCGATACGCCAGCACGGTGACGCGGCCGTGGGGCACCGCCAGCGGCAATACCTGCGTATCGCCCACCACGAAAGATGTGCCGGCATCAACGGCGTGCATGGTCCCTTCCGGCTTGGTGGTACCAGCGAGAGGTCGCATGGTTGGATCGACCACGTAGGGAAATCGCGTGGCAATTGTATCGAGAGTGTCGCGCGAACCGTACAACGGGAGCGGGCGACCATGTTTGACGCTGAGCGAGCGCAAGTCGTCGATCCCGTGAATGTGATCGGCGTGCTCGTGCGTGTAGAGCACCGCGTCCGCTTCGTCAATACCGGCCGCCACGAGCTGCAATCGCAACTCGGGCGGCGTGTCAATCAAGAGGCGCGTACCGCTCGCGGTCTGCACAAACGCGGCGCACCGGGTGCGGCGATCACGTGGATCGTCCGACCGGCACACCGCGCAGTTGCACCCGATCTGCGGCACACCAAAACTGGTCCCCGTGCCAAGCAGCGTGACAATCACGCTGTTGACTCCGTCACACGACCTCGACCTTGAGCAGATTGGTGGTGCCGGGAACGTCAAACGGTGCGCCGGCGGTGACGATGACGCGATCGCCCGTCACCGCGAGGTTCAGCTCGGTGGCGTCGCGCAATGCCATGGCGACCA
>JBBSPO010000184.1:0-7801 GCA_038258695.1 Gemmatimonadales bacterium
CACGGGGGTGTCGGCGCGGTCCACCGGGGCGCGCCGCCGGCGACGCGGTCCCGCCTCGGGGCTTGGCGGCGACGTGGTGCGCACGTTTCGCTTTGAAGATTTGCCGCCGAATGAAATCGGTCGGTATCTCGCGGCGCTTGACCGTAAACTGAATCCGTCCGATGGCCTGCGCCAGCTTGCATGGACTAGCAACGGTGCCAGTCTGATTCCGGTGCAATCACTCGCCGCTGGTCGAACGCTGCTGCTTATTCATGGGACCTTCAGCAAGTCGGAAGCCATGCTTGATCAGCTCAATGGTACCGCGTATGGTCGGGCATTTTTGCAGGATGCGCTCACGCAACCACGCCGCACGGCTCTCTACGCGCAGGTGCTCACGTTTGATCATGCGACGGTGGGTGTGAGTCCGGTCATGAATGCCTTTGATCTGGCCCGTGCCACGCAGGGCATCAGTGGCCCCATTGACGTGGTCTGCCACAGCCGCGGAGGGCTGGTGGCACGGTGGTGGCAAACCGGATTCCGTCCGGAGTTTGGCGATGCGCGCACGGTGTTTGTGGGCTCACCACTGGCCGGCACGAGTCTCGCCGCACCACCCAGACTCAAAGCGTCGCTGGAGATGCTGGCCAACATTGCCAACGTCTTCGCGGGCGCGACGTCCATGGCGACGGTGGCCGTTCCCTTTCTGAGCGTTGCAACCGGACTTATGAAGGTGGTGTCATCGGTAACATCGTTCACTGCCAAGACGCCAATGCTTGATGCCGTGATGGCCATGATTCCCGGGCTGTTGGCGCAGGGGCGCGTTGGCAATAACGCCGAGCTCGCGCGACTGCAGCGTCTCGTGGGTGCGGCGCCGCCCAACTGGTTCGCCGTGCAGAGCAACTTTGAGCCCGACCCAACAGGCTGGAAGTTCTGGAAGCGTTTTGTGCGACTGGGCACCGAGGTCAAGGACGGTTTGGCCGACGCCGTGTTTCGTGATCCCAACGATCTGGTGGTGGACAGCTCGTCCATGACCACCCTGGGCGACACGGTCACGATCCCGGCCGCGCAAACACTCAACTACGGTACAAGCGGGCTGGTGCACCACTGCAACTACTTTGAACAGCCGCAAACGGTGAAGTTTCTGCGCGATGTGCTGCTCACCCCATGATCGGTCAGCGTCAGGCGGCTTGACGCGAAGCCTCAGCAGTCGCTAAGAGTCCTCATGCGAATCGTCGGCGGAAAACACAAAGGACGGCATTTAACCTCACCCAATGATTTTCGGGTGCGCCCCACGGCTGAACATGTGCGGGCGGCCCTGCTCGATGCGCTCAAGCCCGACATGCAAAAAGCGTCAGTGCTTGACCTGTTCGCTGGCACCGGTGCGTTGGGACTGGAAGCGATGTCGCGAGGGGCGCGACGATGCGATTTTGTGGAGACGAGGCCATCGAGTCTGCACGCGCTCAAGGCCAACGTTGCCGCGCTGGGCTATCAGGACAAATCGCGTATCTTCAAGAAGGACGCGTTGCCGTTTGCTGCCGCGCTCACCGAAGGCAAGTACGACATCGCCTTTGTTGATCCACCGTATGAATCACGTATGCTCGATCGCGTGATCGAAGGGTGGAAATCGACGTACTTCTCGCGCGTGTTGGCCGTGGAGCACGCACGCACCCATGTGCTTCCGCCAGGCGGTGTGCAGATGCTGTTCGAGGAGACGTCCATCACGATTTACCGCGTGCCCCAGGACGTGGGTGCCCGTATCGCCATACGTGCCGCCGAGCAGTTGGCGGCGCGTACTACAAAACGTAGTCCCGACGGCGCTGCCGACTGACAGTGGCTGACAGGCCTGCGGCACAAGACACAACATCGCGTGACGCGCTGTGGATGCCGTTCACAGCCAATCGTGATTTCAAGCGTTCACCCCGTGTACTCGTCAGCGCCCGCGATATGCATTACCGCGACGATCAGGGCAATGCGGTGCTCGACGCCACGGCTGGCTTGTGGTGCGTCAATGCGGGGCACTGCCGACCGCATATCGTTGACGCCATTCAGCGCGCGGCGGCCACGCTCGACTACGCGCCTGGCTTCAGTATGTCGCACCCCACGCAGTTTCAGCTCGCCGAGCGACTGGCTGCGCTCGCGCCGCCCACACTCGACCGGGTGTTCTTTACCAACTCCGGATCAGAGTCTGTCGACACCGCGCTCAAGATTGTCATGGCCTATTATTCGGCGCGCGGGGAGCCTTCGCGGCGCCGATTGGTGGGACGCATTCGCGGCTATCACGGCGTAGGCTTTGGCGGCATTTCCGTAGGTGGTATTGAGAACAATCGGCGTGTGTTCGAGCAACATCTGTTGCCGTACACCGATGCACATCTGCCCACCACGCACGGGCTGAGTGAAAATCTCTTTGCGCGTGGTCAACCACATCACGGTGAAGAGCTGGCCGACGCGCTCACCAACATGGTGGCGACCTATGGCGACGAGTCCATTGCGGCCGTCATCGTCGAGCCAATGGCTGGCTCGGCCGGCGTGTTGGTACCACCAGTTGGCTATCTGCAGCGGCTACGGCGCTTATGCGACGAGTACGGCATCCTGCTGATTTTTGACGAGGTGATAACCGGCTTTGGCCGCCTGGGTGCGGCCTTTGCAGCGGAGCGGTTTGGTGTCACGCCTGATCTCATGACGGTGGCCAAAGGCATGACCAACGGCGCCGTGCCAATGGGCGCGGTTCTGGTACGTCGTGATGTGCACGACGCGGTGGTGAACAGCGTCTCGCGTGGTATTGAGTTCTTCCACGGATACACCTATTCGGGACATCCATTGGCTTGTGCTGCGGCACTGGCCACACTGGACGTGTACGAAAGTGAAGCGCTGTTCAAGCGCGCACATGAACTGGCTCCCTACTGGGAGCGCGCCGTGCACTCGCTGCGAGACGAACCCCACGTGATTGATGTTCGCAACCTCGGTCTGGTGGCCGGTATCGAACTTGCACCGCGAGCGGCGGCGGCTGGTGCGCGCGGTGCCGAGATCATGGCCGATTGTTTTGCGCACGGGCTGCTCATTCGTGTGACCGGCGACACAATCGCCCTCTCACCACCGCTCATCGTTGAGCACACCCACATCGATGAGATGGTGGCCGGAGTCCGCTCGGCCCTTCGCCGCACAGCGTAGTGGCGCTTCAGTGCCGGCATCTGGCGACCGATACTCAAGAGCTACTCCCAGTGCGCCGTCCCAGGTTGTCTTTTGGCGCACAGTGTCACCAGTTCCTGAGCTTGACCACGACAATGACCGCGACGCCGCAAGTGTTTTTGTCACACGAAGAAGCGCAATATGAGCGCTTGATCTCTCCATCCAGGCTCGCCGCGCTGGAAGCCACGGGTTTGCTCAATGGCGCCACCAACGACGTGCTGGATCGGATTGCACGCCTTGTGACTCGCCTGGTGGGTGTGCCCATCAGCCTCGTGTCCCTGGTCGATGATGCGCGGCAACACTTCCCCGGCATGGAGGGTCTGGACGGTGAGGCAGGCGCAAGCCGAGGTACCCCGTTGTCGCATTCGTACTGCCAGTACGTGGTCAAGCGCGATGCGCCGTACATCGTGACGGACGCGGCCAATGACGCGCTGGCTCGCAAGAACAAGGCACACACCCAACTGGGCATCGCCGCCTACGCCGGTGTTCCGCTGCGAACCGCCGAAGGCCATACGCTCGGCGCCTTGTGTGCCATCAACACCGTGCCGGAAACGTGGACCGCGGCGCAGCTGGACACCATGACGGAGCTGGCGTCCATTGCCATGTCGGAAATCGAGTTGCGGTCCACAGCGCGCGCGCTGATGCTCAGCAATCGGAGGTTGACCGATCAGGTGCTTCGTGATCCGGTGACTGGGCTTCTCAACAGAGTGGGTTTCACTGCCCGGGCTGAGCAGGAGCTGCTGACCGCAAGGCAAACCGGTGCGTCCGTAGTCGTCTGTGCGCTCAACCTGAATGATTTTCATTCCGTGAATACCAGGCACGGCTATGAGTGCGGTGATTCGGCGCTCGTGGAAGTGGCGGCGTTGCTCGAAGGAGCGTTTCGCCCTGTGGACGTCGTGGCGCGACTGGGCGCCGATGAGTTCATCGCTTTCATTGCCGACGCAACAGAATCAGACACGCCGTTTATCACGGCTCGACTGGCCGCCGCTTTCGATGTGCACAATGCGATACCCAACCGATTGTACTCACTGGACGCCCGCGTGGGATTCGCGGTGTGGAGTGCCAGGTCGCCAGTATCCCTGAGAACGTTGCTGCAGCGAGCTGAGTTGGCCATGCGTGAGAGTACTGGGCGTCACATCACGCTTTAGCAAGACTTCGGACGGCGGGCGAACGTATATTCCGGATTCGCCCACCACTTTCGGAGATGCAGATGCTACAGTCCCTTGTCTTGGCTACCTTCGCGCTCGCCGCGACATTCGCAACACCGCAGGATGACTTCTGGACGAACCTGCGTGGATTGTGCGAGTCGGCCGCAACCGGACGTCTACTCAAAGCGCCGCCTGGCGACACACAAATTGATCCCACGGCCGTGCTGGTGGTGCACTTCTGGGAGTGCACTGACACCGAGCTGCGATTCCCGCTGCACGTCAACGACAACCGTTCGCGCACGTGGGTGTTCATTCGCCACGCGGATAGCATTGAACTGCGCCACGATCACCGTGAAAGTGATGGCACCGAGTCACGCAACACGTGGTATGGTGCCGCCACCATGTCAGCGGGCACTGCAACGCGCCAGGATTTTGTGACCGAGCGCAACGGCGTTACCAGCGGATGGCGCGTTGAGGTAGAGCCTGGCAAATCCTTTGCGTATGGCACGTCGCGCAATGGCGAGTACCGTCACCACTTGCGTTTTGACCTGACCACACCCACCGCCACTCCGCCCCTGCCGTGGGGACACACCGTCAGACCGACACAGCGGCCGTAAAGCGGGGCGTCATCCGACCGGTTGCGCGACGTTCAAAGTATTGCGTAAGCATGGCACACTCACGGGCCAACGCGGCCTCGGCCCGATCGCGGCACGCTGCTTCGAGCTCTCGCCATGTCATGAGAGTGCCGAGCGACAGGATTTCGAGTGCCTGGTGCTGCACTGACGCATGCACGTTGGGTGGCATACCAAGGTCTGCCCAGAGTGCCAGACGGGGGCGCTCTCCAGCCAGAGTGGCCACGTTGTGCGTACCCACGACGGGCTGTTCCGTGCGCAACGCAAACACCACCACATCGGCCTCGGCGATAGCCCGCTCGCGTAAGTGCCACGGTACACACTGCACGCCACTGCGCTTGCGTGCGACGTCGGCGGCGCGTGCATCTGTTCGGCTGCTCACGGCCAGTGAAGCCGGATGGTACTGATGCAATGCATCGAGTGCGCTTGTTGCCGCGGAACCTGATCCAAGTACCAGCACGCTGGCGTCTTCCCACGGTACCGCGATGCGCTCGCCCAGCACATCGGCAGCGGCTCGGCCAATGGTGCGGGATGCGTCGTCGAATCCAGCGTGCAAGCGTACGTGTCGTGTTGCGTTGACAATGCGTTCGAACACACGATCAAGCGCCGTGGAGGTGAAGCCATTGTTTCGCGCGGTGGACCACGCGAGACGTACCTGTCCAAGAATGTCGCTGTCGCCCTGCAGTTGCGACTCCAGACCGGCGGAAACACGCAGTAAGTGCGTGAGCGCCTCTTCGCCGCGGTACTGCACAATCACTCCTTCTGACAGCACGGCTGCTTCGTCAGCGATCACGTCGTCTGACGCATCAGTCGAGCGGTCAGACGCAGCGGCGCGCGCGCGCATCGCCTGGACGAACGTGTGCTCCGGTGCATTGGACTCGCCCAGCCAGATGCACTCCACGCGATTGCACGTCACCAGAATAACGGCTGACGTTCCGTCGGCTGTAACTCTTGCCTGGAGCACCGCCGCCTGTTCCGAATCAGGGATGAGCGGAACGAGGCTCGGCATGTCTACCGTGCGATGCGAAATGCTGGCGATGCGGAGGTTCAACAGCATGGACGAGCGTGTCTCAGGCAACCGCACGTACCACGGCTGGCTGAACCACTGCGGTTGGCATGGTGCGACAGGACGGATTGCGACAGCCCGGGCACTTCTCGCGGTAGCGCGTGTGATGGGCCTGACCGCTCTGCATGTGCGTGAGCACAAGATCCGCGAGTGCGTCCAGGAACATGGGCGAGTCATTGAGCGAGGGGGCCCGCTTGAATCCGTGCAGTCCCAGCTCGTGTGCCAACTCACCGTATTCAATGTCTACTTCGGACAGCGTTTCAATGTGGTCGCTGGTAAAGGCCACCGGCACGACCAATACGTTCTTGCGTTTGTCGGACGCGAGACGGCGAATCATGGTTTCTGTTGACGGGCCCAGCCAGCGCACCGGGCCCACTTCGGACTGGTAGGTGAGCATGTGCGGATTGCGTGCACCCAGCACTTCCATCACGCGCTCAACGGTCGCACCCACTTCCTGTGGATACGCGTCTCCGCGCTCAATCACACTGAGCGGCAGCGAATGCGCACTGAACATGAGCAGCACGTCATCACGCTCACCTGGAGCGTACTGCTTGAGCCCTTCACGCACCTGCTGGGCGACAGAGCGCAC
The DNA here is from genome assembly GCA_038258695.1 of Gemmatimonadales bacterium. Lineage (GTDB taxonomy): Bacteria > Gemmatimonadota > Gemmatimonadetes > Gemmatimonadales > Gemmatimonadaceae > JAABRT01. Next base: position 6,598 of record JBBSPO010000184.1, read on the forward strand.
AAACCCCGGGTGCGTAGGCCAGCGGTCAATCAGACTCCACTGAAACGCGTCGCGCAAACCGTTCCGGTCGAGCGCACGCCACAGCTCGTTCAGGCTCGAACCCGTGGTGGTGCAGGAGTATTGCGGGTACATGGACAGTGCAATGGCGCGCGTGACGCCGTCCGCCTGCATGGCGAGCACCGCGTCGTCAGAGAACGGCGCCACGTAGCGAAAAGAGACGTAAAACTTGTGCGGCGCCGTTTCCGGCGACAACGCGTCCAGCCGCTCGATCAGTGCCTGCCCTTGCGTGTTGGACCAGTGCAGAATGGGCGATCCGCCACCAATGGCATCGTACAGCGCACGGACTTTGGGTGCGCGGCGTTTGGCAATGAAACGCCCCAGCACATCCTGAAACGGAAGTTTGAGCAGCTCGCGATCGGCAAAGAGGTTGAGCAAAAATGGCTCGACATCGTCGAGTGTTTTCGGCCCACCCATGTTGAGCAGTACGATGCCGGTGCCGCCAGCATGGCGTGCGGTGCGATGAGCAGTTGGAGGCGCAGCAGAAGTTGTGAGCAAGTGCCAATTCCGAACAAGGTCAGGAGGGCAGGCTGCGCGATGCAGCAGCCACCTCCAAACCTCATGGACGGACCTTCAAACGAGTATTGGCAGCGCTACGGTATCGTATCAGTACTTGTGCGGTAGTCGCGACCATTCCGCCGGATACGCAACGCCGCTCACTCCTCTCCGGTACCCGGCAGACGCGGTACGTCATATGACGACGGTGCCCGCAGCAGCCCGGAATCGGTGTACAGTTCGAGTTTGTGGCGCGTGTCCACAATATCGAGATTGCGCATGGTGAGCTGCCCAATGCGGTCCATCGGGGAGAAGAATGCCTCGCCGCGCTCCATGGTCAGCCGCTCCGGCTGGTACGTGAGATTGGGGCTTGTGGTGTTGAGAATGCTGTAGTCGTTGCCACGACGCAGCTCGATTGTGACTTCGCCCGTGATCGCGCGCGCCACCCAGCGCTGCGCTGAATCACGAAGCATCATGGCCTGCGAGTCGAGCCAGCGTCCCTGATACAACAGCCGACCCAGGCGACGGCCGTTGAGGTGGTACTGCTCAATCGTGTCTTCGTTGTGAATGCCGGTAATAAGTCGCTCGTACGCGATGAACAGCAGTGCCATGCCCGGCGCTTCGTAAATGCCGCGGCTCTTCGCTTCAATAA
>JBBSPO010000185.1:0-7781 GCA_038258695.1 Gemmatimonadales bacterium
ACCGCGCTCATGGAGACCGCGCGCTACTTCGGCCTGACAACGGCCCGTGCGATGCAGGTGGTCGGTGATGTCGAGCGTGCCGTGACCGGATGGCGCGATGACGCAAAAAGACTCGGATTTACCGATGACGAGATGGAGAGCTTCGCTCCGGCGTTTGAGCATGAAGAGCGCGACGTCGCGCGACGTTACATGAACTGAGCGGGGCATCGCCACCCAGAAGTCGCATGCGGTGCACTGTCCAGACCCGCGCCGCTGCCACGTCAGCCCGTCTCCATCGCGCAGCTCCATGCGCTGGCCTGAAAGCGCACGATTCGTTCGAGATCCAGTTCGTCTTGCACCGCGACGTATGCACCGTTGGCCGTCACCAGCAGCAGTCGCTGGTTGCGTGCCAAGGCCACTCGGCAGATGCGCCGACGCTGCCCAATGTGCACCAGATCCCAGATCTCACGAACCGGTGGATCTTCCAAGTGCACCGGGACCCACACCACGTCGCCGGAGCCGTGCATGCTACGAATGCCAGCGAAGTTCAACGGCGGCAAGTGGGTGGGCTTCGGCTCGTATTCGCTGTATGGCAAACGCGGAAGTTTCGGAACGTCAACGCTACGTAGCGTGCGGCTTAACAGTCCGGCAGTCCTCCGCCGGTTGTCTTCGACCCACGCATTGTAGCCTTCGCTTGACGCCGCGATCCTTGGATAGTCAACGCTCCACGGTCCCTCAAGCTCACCTGACGCCTGCATCACCTCGAGTGTATAGCTGGCGCCTCCCGCGAGAACGGATCGTCCATCAGGCAGCACGACCCAGCTGTTGTGCGGGGAGTAGGGGCCTACGGCTTTCAGTGCACGTCCATCACCAGCACCGGATTCAGTACGTACAGCCGTCTTCAAGGGCAAGGGTACCAGTCCCGAGCTGTCAATTCGGTGCCCTCGCAACGACAAACGCAGACGCGGTGTTGTGCCAACCGCTTCTTCGACCAGCGTCTCCGGCCATCGACGCCGACCATTCTGATCGCTGTCTGTAGCCGCACTCGCGTATAGGTTGCCGAGGGTGTCAGCGTAGCGCACGACTGAACGCTGGTGCATGCGCACGACACGCGTCAACGCATCCGCATCATATGAAGTCGCGAACGTTTGCGTGCGGCCGAATCCGGTAGCGACCGAGAGTACGGGGAATGGCATCAGTGCACGCACCTGCGTAATCGCCACTGAATCCCGGTGGACCCTCATCGCCCAGCCGACTATTGGATACTCGCCGGGGCCGCTGCCGCGAGAACCAAATAGTGTTCGATCGCCTGTTGTCGCGTCGACCTTCCACAAAATGTTCTCAGCCACGTCGGGCACGATCAAGATACTGTCCCAAAACTCGGCGGGATTCATCACGCGCGTGTACTCACCGGCCAGTGTGTCAATGCGCTCTGCCCATTCGGCGATGGGTGTGCTCCAGGTATCGGGAACACGATCACCTGCAGGCTGATCGCAACCTGCGAAAAGACCAAGCAGAAACAGAGTGATGATTTGACGCCTCAATTCAAACTCCCTGCTGTGGCAACCATACACTTACCGAGGTTACTGTTCTCCAAAAACAACACCAAGCTTGCTTTGACCAAGGCGACGAGTAAGACACATGCCGTATGAGCAGTACTCGCGCAAGTTGAAACATTGACCCTCGGAGTACGGGCCGAGACGCGTACACTCATCGTATTGCCGAACACATTCTACCGGCTCGTACCAGTTTGTTTCGCATTCAGAGGCTGCGGCAGTGGAGTGCAACACGAGCACCGCCACCGCACTGCACGCAATCGTCGCTGCCTTCACGCTTCGGACGTGCTTCATGGCACGCACGCTCGAAGAGGAAACTGAATAGAGGTTGACTCTGTATTGTAACGTGGGATCCGTTTCGGACAATCTTCGCGATGCGACACACTATACGACCTTTTCGCGATTTTTCGGCAGGCGCCTGTCTTTTGTGAGCGCTATCCGATGCGCGACACAGCATGGAAGGCGCGCTCCTCACACCCGAGCAGGTTGCGCGCGTGGCCTGGACTCGCACATGGTCCCGAAGCAGGCTGTGCGATGACAGATGGTCCGGCTCGCTTGCAGTGTATTGGACACGGCACAACATTCCTTGCGGACCCCGCATTTCACCACAGCGCCCCGACTCATGAACGCAAGTTTTTCTGTAGTGACGCTCGTACGTCCTGAAATAAAAGCGCTCATCGACACACTTGCGCTGGTGTCGCACGCAGCCATGTTTGGCCGCGAGCCGCGAGCCGCGAGCCGCGAGCCGCGAGCCGCGAGTCGCGAGTCGCGAGCCGCGAGTCGCGAGTCGCCCATAGTCGTACAACAGGCAGACGATTTGGCGTCGCTGTTCTCTCCGTTCGACTACACCGGTCGTTGTTGCTTACTCGTGGATGTGAAGCTGGCGCTGGCGCACTTGCAACGCCAACCAGCGCGGGCCGTTGTGCAGTCGCTGCAGGCGTTGGTGAGTTGCTGGGACTGCAGTGTCCTCATCGCGAGTCTGAATGAGCTGGAGGAGCTGCGTCGGCTCTGGAAGTCTCCGCTCACGGGATGGGAAATCGAGCAGTGTACTGGTGGCAACGTTGCAACAACACGATTTGTAGCAGCCGCGACCTCGCGGCTGCTACAGTCCCCCGACGTTTTCATTGTACTTGCCATGTTCCCTGAAGATCACAGAGTAGGCGATTCTCGACGGTGTGGTGCGCTCGCCACGCAAAAGAAACCAAGTTGCGGCCTGCTGCCCTTCCTTTCTAACAAGCGCGGCTGAGGTAACATGCATAGGGTAATTAGCTCGAGAAGATATGCTCCGCTTCGGCGCAGCGGTTGGTATGCGAACTCCCGTTACTCAATCGGTGCAGCCATAGCCGTGGCCGTTTGTACCAGTGCATGCGACACGAGCGGCAGAGCCGGAATATCGCAAGCCGAGCTTGAAAGTAGAGAACGTCCACTGCGCCTTGGGGATTCGGTGGCGTTCGCGCTGTGCCGCAGCGCAGATGCAGATTCAACTTGTAGCTGGCGACATGTAGATGACGTGATTCAGCTATCCGATGGCGAGTTTCTGGTTCTGAATTCGCAAAGTGAGATCTTTCGCTTTTCTCGTGACGGCTCGTCATTGGGACGATTCAGCCGCAGCGGTGACGGCCCAGGGGAGCTCAGGTGGATACGCACCATCGCTCCGATCGAGGGAGGCGGAGTGACCGCATTCGATCTGCGAAACTTCAGAATTTCCCGCTTTGATCTCGCGCTGGCACTTCAATCCACCGTTCCAGTTGTTCCCTCAAAATCCTGGCAGGACATTCGTGCTACGGGTGCAGCTGTTGCGTTCCTAAGTGTCGGTGACGCTCCGGAAGTTGGAGCGCGCACCGTGGGCACCGTTAGTTGGATTGACGCGGAGTCGGGCGCCGTGACGGAAGCTTTCCAGTTTCCTGCCGTGGCTGACCGCCTCGAAGGAACAGATCTTCGCCCGCTCCCCGTGCCGTTTGCTCCTCGGCTGCTCTGGGCCGTCAGCGCGAGTCGTACCGTGTTGCTCGGGTACGGGAACGACTCCAGCGTGCGAGTTTTCGACCAGTCCGGGGCAATAGTTGCTGAGGTGTCACTGCACTGGTCCGGAACAAAACTTACGCCGTTAGAGATCGATAGTGTTCGCAATCAACTGATGCGTCCAGGAGGAAGAACGTCAGCGGCGTTCGGATACGCTGACCGAATCGCGGACCTGATGGCGGCGCTACCCGAGTCCCATCCGCGGTTCTCTGACCTCCGCTTGTCATCAACGGGTGAACTTTGGATTCGTAAGTCGGGGAGTGAAAACGGAAACGCTCGCTGGTATCTCTTTCAGCAAGACGGACATCCTATCGGTGCACTCGACCTGCCGACGTCTGATCGCTTGGTTCGCGTGCTGGGGGATACCGTAGTACTCGTGCGAACCGATGACGACGGGCGGCCGTACGTGGTCGGATATCGTCTGCTACGCTAGCCGAACGCAATAGAGCATCCAACGGTGAGGTGTACCAATGACTCCGAGTACCCTGGAACGAAATATCCTGCTCACCGCGCTCGTGCTACTTGCCGTGTTATTCGGCGTTCAGCATGGTCGCGCCAGGCTGCAAATACGCAATCTCGCGGCCCGGCAAGACTCCACACTCGCGTCGGTCGGAGAATACTTCGCCATACGCGACTCCGTACTTTCTGCGGGCGGGTCTGTGGTGGGGGGATTTGTGCGTAGCGCCGCTGGCGATACGATCGCTCTGTCCGACGTAGCTCAGAGTCGTCGGCTGCTGTATTTCTATCGCAATGATTGTCCCGCATGCACCATTCTCGCACGTCTGATATCTGCGCTTCCGCCCGAGCAAGCGAATCGCGTCGCCCGGATCGCGTACTCTCCTGCCGCAGACGACGACCCGGATTACGCGCCGAACGGTTTCGGTTGGCTACCTGGAGCTTCTCAAAGCATGGGCAAACTGACATATGGCGTGCCGACGATTTTCGTGGTGCGAAATGACGGAAGAATCGAGAGCGCCGCCCACGCAAATCTCAATCGCGTTGCTGCGCTCTTCGAGCTGCACCACCTCTTGTCTGTACAATCTGTGGATTCGATTGTGCAGCTTGAGATGGTAGCATCGAACATTGAAAGAGGCGTGCGTCCATAGCTCGTTGAGCATGCCAGGAACGATCCACTGCACGGCGATCTGCCGAGTGATTAACCCCTGCTTCGCGCCACACGCGACACCTCGTTTTCGATGCAACCGCCGCGGCGCACAAAGAAGGTGCTGACCCGGTTGTCGCGAACGGGCTCCGGGTGTGGCCCAGCGATGAGATGCCACCTGACCGTGCTCGCTTGCGAGGTGTGGATCACAGTGCAGCGTGATCCGCGAGCGCTGATTTCACCGCAGAGCCGCGACCAACGAATGCAAGTTTTGCAGTAGTCGCGCTCGTTTCTCCCGAGACGAAAGCACTCATCGCCACTCTTGCGCCGGTGTCACACTCGGGAATGTTTGTTCGCGAGCCGCGAGCAACTCGTGTTCGTACGCCATGCGAATGTTATTATGTCGCTGTTCGCTGCGTTCAACTACACGGGACGATGCTGCTTTCTTGTGGGCGTGCCGGTTGCGATGTCGCACTTGCACCGTCAAACAGCGCGGGCACCAGAGGAGATGCTGCTGTTGCGACAGATTGCACGAGAGCCTCACGCGTGGACGGTGAAGCGGATTGCTGACCTGCTCGACGTCACCCGTCGCTCATTGGAGCGCATGCATCAGAGATGGGGGATACTGTCGCCGTCTGAGCTGCTAACGCACTTCGCGAACGAAAGACGGAGATGTGACGCCGCTATCCAGGCGAAGCCGCATCGCTCAGATCATTGATGGCGTTGGTCGCTGCACAGGTGCTTTCATCCAGCTGGTCCAGGAAACACAATCAACCACAGCCGGCAAACGGCTCCCGGTAAAGTTCAATGCGTTCCACATCCCACTCGTCGCGCGCTGCGACGTACGCACCATTGCGTGTCACCAGTAGCAGTCGCTGATTCGTGTTGAGCCGGACACGACAGCGCCGCGAACGGGACGCAACATTCACGAGGTCCCATGTCTCGCGTGCCGGTGGATCTTCTACGGTGACCGGAATCCAAACGATGTCGCCTGCGCCATGCATCTGCCAAGGTGCACCGAAGGTCAGCGCAGGGAGAGTCTCGGGCTTAGCTGGAAACACCAGCTTCACTTTCGGCGGAGCAATCTCAACTTCTGCGCGCAAATACGTGTTGCGCATGAGCCGTTCGTTCGAACGGCGCATGCTGTCGACGAACACACGGTAAACCGCGTCGGAGCCCATCACGATTGGGTGCCGTATCCCAAACTCGCCGGTAGGTTGTCCGGTGGCTGACAATACCTCAAGGACGTACGATTTTCCATGAGCACGCACAGTGCGCCCATCTTGAAGCGTGAGCCAGGCGTTGAACGCCGAGTAGTGTCCGAGGTCCATTTGCCGCGTGGCTCGATCACGAACGGTCTCCAGATCCGGTGCCAACAGGTTTACCGGTACAGCGCCAATGGTATCGACACGCGAGCTGCGTGCAGAGAGCCGAAGCAGCGGTGTAGTTGGTATGGCGCTAGCCGAACGGTTCGTTGGCCAGACGGTTCCAGCCGTGTCGTCGCTGTAACGTGTGGTAGCGGCGTACAGGTTGCCGAGCGTGTCTGCGTAGTGGAACCACGCCTGCCTGAGTATGCTGGATACCGCTTCCCGATTGAGATTGACGCTTGACGGAAATGTCTGCGTGCGTCCGCGTCCCGTAGCGACCGAAATCACTGGAAATGGTTGGAAGGTGAAGCCTTGCACGATCGCAACTGAATCAGGATGTTGCTTCAGCGCCCAGGAGACCCTGCCGTACTCTCCGGGTCCCGCGAGAGCCGAAGCTTGTTCGCTCGCCTGTGACGGTGTTGAGTTTCCAGAGCATCCGCTCCTTGAGATCAGGTACGATCAAAATAGAAACCCAAAACTCCGCAGGACGCATGACGCGGCTGTATTCACCAGCGAGCGTATCCACGTCGCTCGCGATGGACGAAAGAATGTGACTTGTCGTCTCCGTTTTTCGGGCGTGCTCCAAGCCGTCGCATCCAGTGGTCGCCAGAAGCGCAGCGATCGCCACGCAGAAGGCGCTCGACCGGCGTTCAAAACAATGGTGCGCGGTTAGTTGAATGTTGGCGGCGGTCGTCATCATCGGTTGGGTGAATGGTTGGTGCCTCCCGCGCGAATATTCTGGGAAGCACCAGTCACGCTGTCCACAACTGTTAAAAGCGCCAGCCTGTCTTGCTGGCGGAATGCTCCGACGTGTACGTAGCTCACATCTCCTCCGCCAGAAGTCATGATGGTCACGGGAATGAATCGTGATGGGAACTTTCGAACGATTGAATCGCGGGGCATGCTCAATGGCGTTATGGACGCGTCACCGAGAAATCGAGACACATCCTCAGCCGGTTCGTCAGAAATGGCCAGCACGGGTGTCATTAAGTGAACCTGTCTCGCCAGCTGAGCCCACTCCGCACGTGACTCGCCGCACGCGCGACAGCTTGTTGACAGCACAACAACTTCGCGCGGTGTGCCATCGCGTAGATTCACTGTCAGAGGTGAGCGGCTGACGTCGGATACGTGCAGTTGTGTCGGTTGGGTATTGCCGAGGCGAGTCGCGGATGCCGAAACGTCTGCTGCACGCTGAGCTTGCCGGAGATTGTTTGTCCGCCATGCGACAATCACAACCAACAACGAAACAATCACGAGGACGGAAAGTGTCACGTCCGCCCCCTTCCTGATCGTGGCACCGACACTCTTCGTACTCAGCATGATGAAGCGGATTGAAGTTCACGCTCGCGACGATTGCACTCTAGCCCTCGCTCTCGCCATAACCCGTCTGACTCTGGCACTCTCCCGTACAGAACGGGTGAAGCGTCAGGCACAGGCCGTATGCACAACCGTCCAGCGTATCGCTGCACTGTTGGTAGGTGTAAGTTCCGAGTTGCTGACACTCGAAAAATCGCACGTTGAGAGGTCTACATTTGCCTGCCGACATTACGATTGTATCAATCGGTGACTATTGCAAACACCAGAATGCGACGCTGGATGCGACATTTTCGCGCTTCGGTCTCAGACTGGCTATTCTGTTGGCTTGCTTTTCTGTCTTCGTCCGGTTCGGATAGAGCTGCTCGCATCAGGAGACAAGTAGGCCACTCGATGGCGCTGCGCCGAGGAGATTCCCAGCACTCCGACCCGAGGTGTTTCCCG
>JBBSPO010000186.1:0-7709 GCA_038258695.1 Gemmatimonadales bacterium
GCCGGGCCCGTTTTGCACGGCCCACAGTACACCCGTCGACACGCCAGCAACCGGCTGCAGCGACAGTCCGCTCATGTTCTGGCCAAAGGTATTGGCGAGATCTGCGGTCGCGATGTTCGAACCGCCAGGCCAGCTGTTGAACACAACGTCGCCAACGCAACGGTTGACCGTGCCCTTGGTGGGCTCGCTGGTGGTCGTAAAATCGCCCGTGCCATTGGGGCAACGGCCGTACGTAGTGGATGCAGCCGACTGCCAGGCATAGCTGTCCACCAAGGTGCTGCCGCCGGGTGCGAAGAAGTTCACGGCATCATCGCCACCAAGGCCGAAAATGAACGCGCTCTGCTCGAGCACGAAGTACTCTCCAGCCGGCACGACCGTGCCGCTCGGCAGGACGTACGGAGTGTTGGACGGGTTGTCGTCGGCGATCACGTAGCCACTGATGTCTGCCGCGACCGTGCCCGTATTGAAGAGCTCGATCCAGTCGCCCGGCACGCCGCCGCTCGACTCGATTTCATTGAGCTTCACCGTTGTTGTGGCGGAGCCGCAGCTGTTCGCCGTACCCTTGGTGGGTGCGGCCGTCGTCACAAAGGAGCCCACACCGCTTAGGCAGCGCCCGTACGTGGTGGCGGCGTGAGCCGACCACGAGTAGCTGTCCACAAGCGTGGTGCCATCGGGTCTGAACAAGCGTGCCATGTCCACACCGCCCAGCCCGAACGGGAGCTCGGCGCGCTCGAGCACCAGAAGCCCACCGGCGGCAATGCTCGTGCCGGCCGGAATGACATAGCCGCGCGTGTTGTCGTCGTCGCGGAAGACGTAGCCGCTCAGATCAACGGCCGTTGCATTGGGATTGAAGAGCTCGACCCAGTCGTCAGGATCGCCGCCACTGGATTCGATCTCGTTGATCAGAACGAGTGGCGCGCAATCGTTCGCCGCGCCCTTGGTGATGATCGTGCTCGTGGCCCAGTTGGCGCTTCCGTCCGGGCAGCGCGCGTAGGTGGTTGCGGCGTGTCCGTTCCACTCAAACTCGTCAATGAGCGTGACACCATCGGCGGCGTACAGACGAACCTTGTCGCCACTGCCGAGACCGAAAGGGAACTGCTGCTCTTCGTCCAGCACAAGAAACCCGCCGGCGGGCACGATGCTTCCGGCCGGCAGCCGATCCGTGCGACCATCATTGTTGTCCTTGATGAGGAAGTTGCTCACGTCCACCGGTTCGCTGCCGGCGTTGTAGAGCTCGATCCAGTCACCGGGAACGCCGCCGCTCGACTCGATTTCGTTGACAAACAGCGTACCGACAAGTGAGGCGCCGACTCCGATATCGGAGCGTGGGCGCAGAAGTTCAGGTGCGGTGGTACCGCGATCAGGTGCGCAGGAGACGCCGACCAGTGAAGCCAGTGCGATCAGGCTGAGGCGCCGTGCGTTGATGAGGCGCCGTGCGGAGAAGGAGGGTGACATGCGAGCGTGGTGGTGGGGGCGGACGGAAGGGATCAGAACACGCGAAGGTCGTGATCTCATGTCACATCGCCATGACGAACCGGTCACTTATTCGCGCTGAATCCTGTCGTCACAACAGCGCGCCGAAGCGGTAAGGAACGCGCTCGAGCGCACGGTCGGTATCGCGGCCGACCAGCTCGAGGCCCATGGGGATCGGTGCGTGACGTGCGGGCACCCTTGATGAGCTTGCGCCCACCGCGGGCAGGCACGTACTTCCTGCAGCCTACAACTCCCAGGGACACACCCATGCGCACTCTCCCGCTCACCGCGCTGCTGGTCGCTGCAACCGCTGCAACCGCTGCAACCGCGACCCCGGCTGCACCCAAACCACACGCGCAATCATCCACGCAACCAACCACACAATCACCAACGCAGCCTCGCGCGCTCTCGAGAGGCGCCACGGTGTCGGGCGCGCTCGCTGTTGGCGACACGGCCCGCTACACCGTCAGCGCCGCCGCATCGTCATTTGTGTGGGGCACGGTGAATCAGCAGTCGGTGAATGTGATCGTGCGTATCCTCGCGCCGGATGGCACAACAGTCGCTCGTGTTGACGGACCGGACATCGGACCGGAGCGCTTCCGGTTTGAGACCAAGGCAGCCGGCGTGTATCAGCTGCAGGTGATTCCGTTCGAGACATCAACAGGCGCCTACACCATCACATTCGAGCGCGCGGAGTCCGTGGCGTCCGACCCGCGGCGTCTGGCGGACCAGCTCTTTTCGCAGTACGGCAGCGACACGCCCGGCGCCGAGGTCGCGGTGTTCCGCGACGGTAAAACGATCTTTGCCAAAGCCTACGGCATGGCCAATCTTGCGCACGGCGTTCCATTCCGGCTTGACACCCGCACCAACATCGGGTCTACATCCAAGCAGTTCACCGCTTTTGCGATCATGCTGCTGGTTGAAGACGGAAAGGTGAATCTCGACGCCGACGTGCGCACGTACATTCCCGAACTTCCCGACCTGGGCGCGCGCGTGACGGTGCGCAACCTGCTCACGCACACGTCGGGCTATCGCGAGTTTCTGAACCTCGTCTCGCTCGGCGGTCGCCGCCTCGACCATGGTGACTACCTCGACCGCAGCGAACTGATTTCGATTGTGCAGCGGCAGCCAAAGCTGCAAAATGAGCCGGGCGCCGAGTTCAACTACAACAACACCGCGTTCGCCCTGCTCGCGACAATCGTGGAGCGCGTGTCGGGCGAGTCGTTCCCCGACTTCATGAGCACGCGCGTCTTTGAGCCCATCGGCATGACGAACACGCTGGTGCGCTCAAGTCCCGAGGCCGTCGTGCCCGGGATGTCCATGGGCTATCGCAGCTCCAGAGACGGATATCTGGAAACCCGCGACCTGTTCGGTGCCATGGGTGCCGGCGGCATCTACACCACCGTCGCTGACCTGCAGCGCTGGGTCGAAAACTTCCACGCCCCGCGCGCGGGCACGCCCGCCACAATCGCACAGATGATGACGCCCTTTGTGCTCACCTCCGGCGACTCCACAGGCTACGGCTTCGGACTGTTCGTGGACACACACCGCGGACTGCGTCGCATCAACCACGGCGGCGCCGATGCGGCGCACCGTTCACAGTTCTTCTACTACCCGTCCATCAACGCCGGCCTCACCACGCAGAGCAATGACGCCGGCTTTGACGGAAGCATTGCCACACGATTGGCTGAGGCGTTTTTTGCCGCCGACATGAAAGCGGAGCCGACAGCTGTTGCGACAAACTTCGATGCCGCGAGCTACGACCCCAAAGCGTTTGACCGCTTCGTGGGCCGCTACGCGCTCGATGCGGCGCCGGCGTTCGTGCTGAGCTTCAGCCGGAATGGTGACTCGCTCTTCACACAGGCCACCGGTCAGGGACGGATCCAGATCTATCCGGTATCCGACTCCACTTTCGAGCTGCGTGTTGTGCCGGCCTCTGTCACATTCCACGTGTCGCCCGATGGATCGGTTGGCGCACTCACGCTGCACCAGAACGGCGATCAGCGCGCCACGCGGCTCACCGGTGAAGCGCCGGCCCGCTGGTCACCGAGCGCCGACGATCGTGCACAGTACGCAGGTCGCTACCTGAGCGACGAGCTCGAGGTGATGTACACCATCAGCGTGCGCGGCGACACAATCATCGCGAGCAACATTCGCCTGGACGACATCACACTCGGCGCGCCAACACAAGCCGATACGTTTGTTGGCGGCAATGTCACATGGAGCTTTGAACGGGACCGGAACGGACAGGTGATCGGCATGTACCTCGCCAACGGTCGCACGCGTGATGTGCGCTTTGCCAAGCTTCCGTAATCCTGTTGCTCACTTAAACCCTGGTGATCACCACAACCCCGGTGATCACCACGCCTTCAGTTCAACAACACGCGCCGCCGCGCGCTCACTCCGGCCGGCGCGTCAATACGTCGTCGTACTTCTGCTTGCCGCGACGGCCGTTGTAGCTGCGCTGCATCTGATACTTCGCGTCCTCTTCGTCGAGCAGGTTGGCTGCATAGCGTTCGGCCAGGCTGGTGAGATCCCGGGCCTGATCCTGCAGCGACTCGGCAAAGTGTGCGTCCTCCATGAGGGGACTGTTGGTGAGCAGCTCGCTCGACAAGCGCATGGCCTGTTCGGCGGCCAACGCGTCTCCAAGCCGTTGTTGACGCGCCGCTTCCTCACGTGCCTTGGCAACCTTCGCCAGCAGTACGGCCTGTTCAATGACAGGATCCATGCTGAAGGCGCCGTCCGCTGATTCCACCACCGGCAACTGCACCGTGCGGTGCTCCACGCCACCGCTATCGGTGAGCACATCGGCGCTCACAGTGATGGTGGCCACCAGCCGGTCAGCCGTTGCGTTTTCAAGCGGCGCCGGCAGCACGAACTCGAGCAGCAGCGGCTTGGGTTCGCTGGCGTACAGATCGCCGAGATCAAAGCGCATGGTGAGTGGCGACGGAGAGCTACACGGCCAGCTGGAATGATCCAGCACGGTGCTGACCGCCTCGCTCACGGTGATCGTGACTGTGAGTCCCTGAGCGGCCACTGACAGCAGGTTGCCCAGCTCTTCGCCGAGCACGTCGTGCGCCTGGTCGGGACGCTCTACGTACCACGCGTTGCCTCCGCCCGCATCGGCCATGGCGCGCAGCAGATCGTCGTCGTAGCCATCGCCAACACCGATGGTGGTTGTGGTAATGCCGTTCTTTCGCGCGGTGCGCGCCAGCTCGAGCAGTGTGTCACGGTCGGTGATGCCGACGTTGGCGTGCCCGTCGGTGAGCAGCACCACGCGGCGCGATATGCCGGCTAGATCGCCGAGCATCCTGCGGGCGCTGTCCATGTGATGCCGACCGCGCATCCAGCCGCCGCTCAGGTTGGTCAGGCCACCACTGTCGAGCGCCATGAGCGCGTCCACCAGCCCGGTGTGCTCACCGGCAGCGGCCGGCGGCGCGACCTCCACGACCTCGTCGTCAAACGCCACCGCCGAAACGACATCGTTGGGGTGAAAGCGCTGCACACCGCGAGCGGCTGCAAGCCGGGCCGCCTCGAGACGGTCACCGCCCATGGACCCGCTGCGGTCGATCACAAAGGCCACGCCAATGCGCGGACGGTCGGGGGTGTCGGGCGCCTGACCCGTGACCTTGAGCAACGCCCGCACGACCACTGCGCCGGTGGGAGTGGGAGACGAGATGCGATCGGTGAGCAGCGAGATGTCCATGACGGGCTCCTTGAGGTAGTCCTGTAAGTGGGGACATCTCCAAGTTCGCTGGGGGGTCTGACAGCCCCGTCGCCGGTCAGGAGCATGTCGACATAGTCATTGCCTCATTACTGCCTCGTTGCAGCATACGCGTCGAGATTGCGCAGCCCGTCGTCAAAGTCCTTGGTCAACATGTTCGGCATCATGAGCCCAAACCAGCGGCCAATGGGAGTGTTGCCCATGTCGGCGGTCATGTCCCACGTGACCAGTGTGCCCTGGGCGTTGGGTGTGAACACAAAATCACCGTACGACGGCGGACCCATACCCACGATGGTGAGTTCATAGCCAATCTGCTTCATGGGCTCGGCACGCACGAACACCATCGCCCCGTCACCCTGCGACTCGCTCTTCCACTCCCAGCGCGCACCCTCGCCGCTGGCGGGTCCGGAAAACGTGATGGTCATGTTGGAGTCGCGCTGATTCCACGGCGACCACTTGGGCCATTCGGCCGGCGTGGCCACAATCGGGTAAAGCACGTCGGGTGGTGCAGCCAGCTGTGCGGTGCGTGAGACTTCGACGTAGCGCGGAAACAGATACGACACGCCAACCAGCAGCACCAGTAATACCGCAACGCCCAACAGGATTTTTTTGAGCATGGTCTGCTCCGCGAGCCAGGGGGAGTGGGGAACGGGGGTGCTGTAACTGACGTGTTTTGGGCGCGCTTCGCCAGAGTACAGTGCACACTCAGCGAGTTGTACGCGCCCATTGGCTTGGGCCCGGCCGCGCGCTTTCTTTGACCATGCTCTATCGCCCAATCGCCTGGTGTGCCCGTCGGGCTTTGCATTGGTGCTATCGCGACGCGCATGCGGTGGGCCACATCCCCGCCACCGGACCGGTGCTGCTGGCGGTCAATCACCCCAACGACCTGCCGGACATCTGCTCCGTGCTCACCTTCGCCGGTCGCCGCGTGACGTTCGTGGCCAACATCACGTCGGCCGAGTCGCGCGTGGTGGCGTGGGCGTACGACCAGATGGGCGTTATCCCGGTGCACCGCGTACGCGATGCTCGCCGTGCCAAGGCGCGTGGTGAAGACAGCGCGCTGGCCAACGCGCAGGCGTTTGCGCGGGTGCGCGACGTGCTGGCCGCCGGTGGCTGTGTGTGCGTGTTTCCCGAGGGCGGCGTGCAGCGTGATGTGCAGCTGGCGCCGCTGCGCACCGGACTGGCGCGCATGGCGCTGGATGCACGCGATGCCGGGTTGCGTGACCTGATGATTGTGCCGCTGGGTCTCAACTATGCGTCCCCGTACGAAGCGCGATCGCGGTTGGTGGCCTCTGTGGGCGAGCCCATTGCGCTCAATGACTGGCATGCCAACCCGGAGCGTCCGGCGGCGCCGCAACTCACGGCTGAGATTGCGGAACGGTTGCGGGCGGTGACCACACATCCGTCAGATGCCATGCCAGCGCCGCTGATGCACGCGCTGGCTGGTGCCCTTGCCGCGAACAGTTCGGGCGCTCAGCCGTTGCAGCGGTCGCCGGCGGTGGACTCGTCGCAGCAGGATTTGTCGGAGCGAGTGCTGACCGCGCGGGTGTCTTCGCCGGAAGTATCGCCCCAGCGCCTGCTGACAGCCTGGCACAGCCAACACGTGCACCGCCCCACCACCGCGTGGTGGCTTGCGCCGCTCGCCTGGTGCGGTCTGCTGCTGCACGCACCGGCGTGGTGGCTGATTGGCTGGCAATCCCGGAAATCGGCCGCTATTCCCGAAGAAATCATTCCCCGTCGCATCATCCCGGGCCTCTACATCGCCGCGCTTTGGTATCTGCTGCTGTTTGTGGGGACAGCGGCCGTGCTGCTCTTTTTTGACGTGACGGCGTGGGTGAGTGTGGTGGCGGCGGGCGGATTGCTGGTGGCCGCGCCCGGCCTCGGCGACGCTGCCATGCTCTGGCGGGACAGACGGCACGACCGACACTGGGCGAGGGTGATTCGCACACACGTACCCCACATGGAAGAACTGATCGCCCCCACCGACGCAAACATTTCACCACCAAATCCGCGCATAACAGTGATTGGGTGATTTGATTTGACGTATGACGCTTCTCAGTGTTGGAAACGCCTCCGTTTCATTCGGAGCCACACAAATATTTCGTGACGTTACCGTCACCATTGCCGACCGCGATCGCTGGGCGCTGATCGGGCGCAACGGCGCCGGCAAAACCACGCTTATCAAACTGCTCATTGGCGAGCTGCAGCCTACCAGCGGCAACATTGCCCGTCGCCCTGGCATGCGCATCGCCCTGCTTGAGCAGCATCGCTCGTTCAATCCGCAGGCCACCGTGTGGGATACCGTGGCCGATGCGTTTGTGGAGCTGCGCGCACTGGAGCGCTCGCTGGCCGAACAGGTGGCGCGCATGGAAACCGATCACAGCGACGAGCTGATGAGCGCGTATGGACATGATCTGGAGCGCTTTGAGCACGAAGGCGGATACCAGATGGCCACGCGTGTAGATCAGGTGTTGCAAGGTCTGGGTTTTGAACCCGACTGGGCGCACGCCAC
>JBBSPO010000187.1:0-7476 GCA_038258695.1 Gemmatimonadales bacterium
AACAGGCGGCTGGGAAGCATTGGCCGTGCAGATGTTCTATCCGGACGACTATAACGGGGCATGGATCGCCTGCCCCGATCCCATCGATTTCCGTCACTATACCGTTGTTGATATCTACAGCGACTCCAACGCCTACTACGAGCGCGGTCCGTTCAAGCGCACGCTGCGTCCGGGCAACCGAAACTATCTCGGCCATGTGAGCACCACGCTGCAGGACATGAACCTTTTTGAGTTGGCCAAGGGAAGTCGAGCCCGTTCCGGAGACCAGTGGGACGTGTGGGAATCCGTGTTTTCCCCAGTCGGCGCAGACGGTTATCCGGCGCGCATCTGGGACAGACTCACGGGCGTCATTGACCCGGACGTGGCGGCGTACTGGAAAGAGAACTACGACCTGTCCCACATTTTGCAGCGCGACTGGCAGACGCTTGGTCCAAAGCTGCGCGGCAAGCTGCGCATTTATGTGGGCGACATGGACAACTACTATCTCAACAACGCGGTGTACGAGGTGGAGAAGTTCCTCAAGCAGGCCAATCCGCCCGCCGATGCCGTGGTGGACTATGGCGATCGCGCCGAACACTGCTGGAACGGCGACCACACCCGCAGCAACGCCTACTCACGATTGCGATACCCGCAAATGGTGCTGCCGTGGGCGGTGGAACGCATGCTGCAAACGGCCCCTGCGGGCGCGGATGTCAGCAGCTGGCGATATTGATTGATAGCACCGCGTAGCTCCGCCCAACTGTCCTCCTACCGACCTACTAACATGCGCTGTTCTCCGCGTGTCGCCTCATTACTCGTCGCTGTCTCTGTCGCTGTTGCGACCAGCGCAGTCGTTGCCTCTTCACTGTCGGCCCAAACCGTCTGGCCCGATGAAGGGCCGCGCACGTGGACACCCCGGCCCACAGAAGGCGCCATTACGGCCAACGATCTGCGAACCCGCCTCTACCAGTTTGCCGACGATTCCATGATGGGCCGAGAGGTGGGCACGCTCGGAAATGTGAAGGGCACCGACTACATCGCGGCCGAGTTCAAACGATTGGGATTGCTGCCGGCGGGCGAAAACGGCACGTATTTCCAGAACCTCGACTACGGCCGTCTGGCGTACGACGAGCAGCGCGTGCGGCTGACAGCGGGCGGGTCAGCTCTTACCCCTTCAGCCGAATGGGCACCGATGGCGCCCAACGCTGGTACGCGTATGTCGGGCAACGCCAGCTGGACATCGGTGGGTACGGTGTATGGAGGTACTTTCGGCGATACGGCCACGGTGCTCGATCCGTCCGTCGTGCGCGGGCGCGTGATTGTATTCAGTGAACCAGCCGCCACTGCTCCGGGCGCAACGCGAGCGCGGGGCAACCCGCTCGCGGCGCACGAAGCTGGCGCCGCGGGCGTGATGATCATCACCGAATCCATTTCACCGGCCAGCTTCCGCGAACGGGTGGCGGTGCGTCCCTCTGTCGAGGGCAACGTGGCCGGTGCTTCAATCACCAACGTTGTCGCGGAACGCATTTTTGGAAAGCCGGTGTCCGATCTCACGGTCGGTACCGCGGGACAAGCCGTATCAGGCGAATGGACCTATGAGATGACGCCGCTGGAGTATCCAACGCGTAATGTGCTGGCCGTTCTTCCTGGCGCGGATGACAAACTCAAAGGGCAATACGTCATCATTGGCGCACACAGTGACCACGTTGGCATGGTACGCGGCGCGGTCGCTGATCACGATTCGCTGCGCGCGTTCAACACTGTGTTGCGTCCGCAGGGAGCGAATGATCGTGTGGCCATCAACTCAGTCACCGATGCGCAGTGGGCTGAGGTAAACGCACTCATCGCGAAGGCACGCGCGATTCGTGGGCCAAGACTTGATACGGTCAACAACGGGGCCGATGACGACGGCAGCGGAACGGTTGTGATGCTCGAGATCGCGGAGCGCATGGCCAGTGGTTCGCGTCCGGCGCGCTCCATTCTCTTCAACTCACACGCCGGCGAAGAAAAAGGCTTGCTTGGCTCCGCATGGTGGGCCGAACACCCCACTATTCCGCTCGACTCGGTGGTCGTCGCGCACAACATGGACATGCTCGGCAAAGGTCGCGTGACGGATGTACAGTTTGGCGGACCGCACACGGTGCAAATGCTTGGCTCGCGTCGCGTCTCGCTTGAGTTTGGCGACATGATTGATTCGCTCAACGCTGTGCGTGATGAACCCATGGTGATTGACTACTCATGGGATCGCACCAACCGGCTTAATCGCTTTTGTCGCAGCGATCAGGTGAGTTATATCCGCAAGGGGATCCCCACCACGTATTTCTCCACCGGCTATTCGCGCGACTATCATCAGGCCACGGACGAGCCGCAGTACATCAACTACGATTTGAGCGCACGCGTTGGTCGATTCGTTCATGACATCGCGCTCACTGCGGCCAATCGACCGGAGCGTTTGCAGCTGTTACCGCCTGATCAGCAGGATCCTGCGGCGCGCTGCGGTGGATGAGCCGCCGGTGATTGCCCCTTTCAGTCTCACTGCTCGTATCTACAGCTCGCGGTTTACATGAAACTCCTGCAGCGCCTGGCGCTTCTTGTTGCTCTGGTTGGACTGGCCATGCTGGCTGCGTCCGGTGTCTTCACGCGATTGGGCGTGTGGGATTTCCGGTTCGGCTTTACCCTGCTGCGCTACGCAGCGTACGTCGGCATTGCGGGCGCGGTGTTGGCGCTGCTCGCTCTGGCCGTGTCCAAGCCAAAGGCCGGTGCAGTTCTTGTGTTGTTTACGGCACTTCTGATCAGTGCGGCCACGTTTGCGCTGCCGTGGTCGCTGCAGCGCGCGGCCCGCGACGTCCCTCCCATTCACGACATTACCACCGACACCAACGATCCACCACGCTTTGTTGACGTATTGCCGCTGCGACTCGACGCCAGCAATGGTTCGGATTACGCCGGCGATAGCATTGCACAGCTGCAGCGCGCCGCGTATCCGGATGTGGAACCCATCCAGTTGCCTGTCACGTCCGGAGAAGCGTTTACACAAGCGTACGCCGCCGCCGAACGCATGGGCTGGGCGCTGGTGGGAAGTGACTCAGCAAGCGGACGCATTGAAGCTACCGCCACCACCACCTGGTTTGGATTCAAAGACGATGTGGTGATTCGTGTGCGTGGTGAAGGCAGTGGCTCACGGGTTGATGTGCGCTCCATGTCGCGAGTGGGCCGTAGCGACGTGGGAGCCAACACCGCGCGCATTCGGGCCTACCGAGAGGAGCTCACCGGCGGGCAATGAGCAGCCCCGTCTCTGTGCTGGTTGTCGCGGCCACCAGCCACGAGCTGCTCCCTTCCGACAGCTACCGCTCACTGGTATGCGGTGTGGGCCCGGTTGAAGCGGCCGCTGCCACCGCGGCAGCAATCGCTGAACACCGTCCGCAGGCGATCGTGCACGTAGGGATTGCCGGCGCCAGTCGCTCGAGCGGGCTTGCAGCAGGCACGATCGTGATTGGTCAAGAGTCGATTTACTGCGACCTGATCATGCAATCGTCGCTGGCACCACGTCGCATTGTGGCGCCTGAACAGTTGGTGCGTGCAGCGCAGCGTGCCGCTCCCCTGGCACAAGTGCACGTGATTGGCACGAGCGCGCGGGTTGGAGGCAGCAGCGGATGTGATCCGGAAACGCACATAGAAGCCATGGAAGGGTTTGCGGTGCTGCGTGCGGCGCAGCTCGCTGGCATTCCGGCCATTGAGATTCGCGCCATCTCCAACGTCATCGAAGAAACTGATCGCCGTCTCTGGCAGTTCGACACCGGGTTTGCCGCGATCACTGCGATTACGGCCGCGATGGTGCGCGAGGTGCGCCATGAACTCGCGCACCAAGCATGACGCGCCGCTACGCAGCGTGACGCAACGCAAGTGATTGATCAACACGCATCACCGCCAGTATTTGCCACATGACACAACAACACGAG
Source organism: Gemmatimonadales bacterium (assembly GCA_038258695.1). GTDB lineage: Bacteria > Gemmatimonadota > Gemmatimonadetes > Gemmatimonadales > Gemmatimonadaceae > JAABRT01. The sequence continues at coordinate 3,939 of JBBSPO010000187.1, forward strand.
CTCAGCTTCGGATTTTCGCCGTGCCCCAACGATACGTTCGCGTTTCACGCCCTTGTGCATGGACTGATCGATACGCCACTGGACACACGGCCGGTGCTGCTTGATATCGAGCAGCTCAATCAGCGTGCACACACGGGCGAGTTTCACCTCACCAAATTAAGCGTTGGTGCGTTCGCCGCGGTTGGCGATCGCTATCGCATGCTGCGCAGCGGAGCGGCGCTTGGACACGGTGTCGGGCCGCTGGTGGTAACGCGCGAACCGGCATCACTGACCGACGCGGTGCGCGGACGTGTGGCTATTCCTGGTCGTGAAACCACTGCCTATTCGTTGCTGCGGCTCGCGGCGCCCACGCTCGGCCAGGTCATTGAGATGCGCTATGATCGTATTCTGCGTGCCGTTGCAGATGGGGACGTCGAGGCAGGGCTGATTATCCACGAAAGCCGTTTTACGTACGCGGATCACGGGTTGCACAAGGCGGTGGATCTGGGCGACTGGTGGGAGCGTGACACTGGTCTTCCCGTACCGTTAGCCGGCATCTGTGCGCGCAGTGATTTGCCTGACGATGTGTTCGCTGAAGCCGAACGGGCGGTACGAGCGTCGGTGCAGTACGCGTTTGACCATCCGGAGGCCAGCCGAGCGTATGTGCGGGCGCACTCGCAGGAGATGTCGGACCAGGTGTGTGATTCGCATATCGCCCTGTATGTGAACGAGCACAGTCTGGATGTCGGCGAGGACGGACTGCGTGCCATTGCGCGCCTGGTGAAAGGCCGTCGCGATTGAGGCGTCGGCCAGCGTTTGCCAGCGCTTGGCTGTCGCGGGCCGTACACTTTCCATGGACCGGTTCACGTGGTCCCCTACTCCCCGCCTACAAGAGAATGCGAATGCCCGCCCATCGCACGTCACCAAACGCCGTAAAACACACGTTGATGAGTTCGCCACACCAACCGTCGCTGCGGCGCGCCTTGCTGGCGTTCACAGTGCTGACGGCCGGCTCGCTTGCCACCGCGTCCGTGTCTATCGCGCAGCAGCAACCGCCGGCGCAGGTGCCGCGTCGGCTGCTGGCTGATCAGCCCGTGGCGATTGACAGTACCGATCCGGTGGACATGCTGGTGTCCCAACTTGACCTTGAGAGCTACAAAGCCACGATCAAGGGTCTGACGCAGTTTGGTGACCGGCGCGCTGGCACCGATCGCAACCGTTCTGCGATCGACTGGATTGAGCAGCAGCTGAAGAACTCCGGGTGCACCAATACAGAGCGCATCACTTATGAGCATCTCCAGTTTGCGCGACCACCGGCCGCGCCGCCGACGCCCCCCACGGGTGCCGCAGCGGATCGTCCGAATCCCGCCGTCGCGGGTTCGCGGGCGGCGGCCAACCGGCGTGTCGGGCCACCAGTCGCCTCGGGTGGCGGACGGGCGCGTGGCATTCGTGTGCGCACCGGCGTCAACAACGATTCGCTCGCACAGCCTGATGCGGTGCTGCGTGAACTCAACTCGCAGCCGTCCACGCCGGGAGAACGGGAGCAGGTGTACTGCACCAAAATCGGCACCACGAACCCGGACGAGATGTACATCGTGGGTGGACACATGGACGGTATCGGTTGGGGCGAAGCCGCCAATGACGATGGATCGGGCAGCGCCATTGTGATGGAACTCGCGCGCATCTTTTCAGCGCCAGGTGTCGAGACCGAGCGCTCGATCCGTTTCATTCTCTTCAACAACGAAGAGACGGGCCTCAATGGCGCTCGCGCCTATGTGCAGCAGCGGGAAGCGCTGCAAGGCGTGGAATCGCCGGCTGGATCGGGGCAGTATCCTGAACCGCGCTGGCTGGGCATGATTCAGCACGACATGATGTTGTTTGACCATGGCATGCCGTTGCCCGATGGCACCTACGCACCCGAACAGCGCCCCGAAGCCGACGTCAACGTTGAGTTTCAGATGAACTCAAAGAAGGCGCTGGATTCGCAGGCACTCGCGTGGGCGTTTCACGCTGCCAACTCGCGCTATGCAACAGACTATCCCGCACAAGTTGGACCGCACATGACCAACACGGATTCCGGTCCGTTTCAGGATATCATTGCGAGCATCAGCTTGCGGGAAAACGAACGCGGCACGCAGACGGGCAGCGGCTGGAGCCCGCATTGGCACCAGCCCACCGATGTCTTCAGCTCGTACAGCGACAAGGACTTCCGGCTTGGACTGAACGCCGCACAAACGACGCTGGCGGCGGTCGCCAAACTCGTTGGCGCGACGCTCAAGTAGTAGTCGTCACGGCGCGCAACCGTTTACCATTTGAGATGGCCTATACCAAAGAGTATCTCGCGCAGGAACCTACACGCGAGCATGTGGACGCACTGTCAGGGCTCACGTTGCTTGAGTTTGGTGCACCCAACTGCGGACACTGCTCGGCGATTCAGTCGGCGTTGTCCGCTGTGCTGCGTGACCATCCGGTGGAACACCTGAAAGTCGAAGACGGCAGTGGGCGACCGCTTGGCCGGTCGTTCAAGGTCAAGCTGTGGCCAACCTTCATCGCCGTGCGCGACGGACACGAAATGGGACGCGTGGTGCGTCCCTTCACCGGCGGCGAAATCGCGGCACTGCTGACCTGATCGCTGTGGCCGAGGTCGCGCACACCTCGATGATTGGGCTATTGTTGCAACTCATCCTTCGCCCACAGGAGCTGTACCATGCGCCTCGAATCGCTTGCCCTGCCCACCGCGTTCGCGGTACTCGCGGTTACCACTGCCTGTATATCCACCAGCTCGCGCGGCGCATCCGATGATCAATCGCTGAGCTTTTTCATCACCAGCGTTGGACTCGGTGATGGCGCCAAGCTGGGTGGACTGGCTGGTGCCGACGCACACTGTCGCACGCTGGCCGAATCGGCCGGTGTCACCGGTAAGAACTGGGCGGCCTACCTCAGCGCGGCGCCGGCTGGCGGACAGCCCGCTGTGAACGCACGCGACCGCATTGGCTCGGGCCCTTGGTACAACGCCGCTGGGGTACTGGTGGCACGTGACGTCGCCCAGTTGCACAGCGATGACAATCTGCTTGGCAAAGCCAATAGCCTGGATGAACGTGGTCAGCCGGTGAAAGGCCGTGGAGACACTCCTAACCAGCATGATATTCTCACCGGCTCCAACCCGGATGGCACGCTGGTGGTGGACAGCACGGATACCACCTGCGGTAACTGGAACAGCAACAACACCGGCGCCGCAATGGTTGGCCATCATGACAAACAAGGTGGTGGCGTGCGACCCACTTCGTGGAACTCGGCGCACCCGTCGCGCGGATGCAGTCAGCAAAATCTTGTTGGCACTGGCGGTAACGGACTGTTCTACTGCTTCGCGCGGTGAGCATGCTGCAAGGCGAGCTCACCACGGAAGTCCAGCAGTCCGTCTCTGATGTTGGCGCGTGGTTCGCGTCCAACCAGTCGCGTCTCATTACCGCGGCTGTGCTCTTGGCGCTGGGCGTGGTACTGGCCTTTGCACTGCGACTGCTGGTGGTGCGTGTGATAACGGCCATTGAACGCGCTGTAC
>JBBSPO010000188.1:0-7373 GCA_038258695.1 Gemmatimonadales bacterium
ATCGACCAGCGACTCTTCGGCAACGTTGGGAATTTCACGCGTGATTTCTTCCTGCCCGCGCTTGGTGTCGCGCACGTGCAGTTCGAGCTCCTGAATGTGCACGGATGAATACACATCGTCCTTCACCAGGCGCTCCGACAATACAATGGCGTCTTCGAAGTTGTGGCCGTACCACGACATGAATGCCACGGTGACGTTGGCACCCAGCGCCAACTGACCCATTTCCGTAGCCGGACCGTCAGCCAGCACTTCACCGGACTCGACGCGCTGTCCCATCGCCACGATCGGACGCTGGTTGATGGCGGTGTCCTGATTGGTGCGCCAGTACTTCTTGATGCCGTAACGGTCGAACTGTCCAAGACGCGACAGCGGACGCGCCGGATCGGGCGGTCCTTCCACGGGGCCGGCATCAACGATGATCTCGTCGGCCGTTACCGCAGTGATCACACCACCACGCCGCGCAATAATCACCGCACCCGAGTCACGTGCCACCACTGACTCGAGACCCGTACCAACCAACGGCGTCTTGGGTGCAATAAGCGGCACCGCCTGACGCTGCATGTTGGAGCCCATGAGGGCGCGGTTGGCGTCGTCGTGCTCAAGGAACGGAATCAGTGCCGCGGCAATGGACACAAGCTGTTCCGGCGCCACGTCCATGTAATCGATGTCCTGCGGATTCACGAGCGGCAAGTCGGAACGCTTGCGGCCGAGCACCATCTTTTCTACGAACGTGCCATCGGGGTGCAGCTTGGCGTTGGCCTGCGCAATGATCGCGTCTTCTTCGCGGTTTGCATCGAGCCATACGATTTCACTGGTAACCTTGGCGTCTTTCACAACGAGATACGGCGTTTCGATAAAGCCGAGATCGTTGACCTGCGCAAAGCACGCCAACGACGTGATCAGACCGATGTTCGGACCTTCCGGCGTTTCGATAGGGCACATGCGGCCGTACTGCGAGTAGTGCACGTCTCGCACTTCGAAACCGGCGCGTTCACGCGTGAGGCCGCCCGGTCCAAGTGCGGACAGACGACGCTTGTGCGTGAGCTCAGCCAACGGATTGGTCTGGTCCATGAACTGCGACAGCTGCGACGAACCAAAGAACGCCTGAATCACCGCGCTCACCGTACGCGCATTCACCAGATCGTCGAGCGAAATCTTCTCGGGATCGGTGTTGATGCTCATGCGCTCCTTGACCAGGCGCGCCATGCGTGAGAGACCCACCGAGAACTGATTGGCGATGAGTTCACCCACAGAACGGATGCGACGATTGCCCAGCTGATCGATGTCGTCCACATCACCACGACCTTCGTGCAGTTCCACGAGGTTGCGCATGATGGCGACAAAGTCATCCTTGGTGAGCACGGTGGTGCTCATGGGCGTTTTCAGCGCCAGACGCTGATTGATTTTATAGCGACCAACGCGGCCGAGATCGTAACGCTTGGGGCTGAAGAACAAGCGCTCGAGCGCCTGCTTGGCCGTCTCGCGATTGGGCGCATCGCCCGGACGCAGCAGCGCATAGATCTGCTTGAGTGCCTCTTCTTCGGCCTTGGTTGGATCCTTGGCCAGCGTGTTGCGAATCAGTGTGGACTCCGCACGACCCGACGTCACAAACACCTGCACCTTGGTGATGTCGGCCTTGCGGATTTTCTTGATCAGGGTGTCGGTAAGCATCGCGCCGGTTTCGGCGATCACTTCACCTGATTCGTCATCCACGACATCGCGCGCCAATGCACGACGCACTTCGCGCTCACCGCGCTCAATGGCATCGGCTTCGTCGCGAAGATCGATTGTGGTGTACGACGCAAATACCTTGACCTTGTCGACGCCCTGACGGAGCAGGCGGTTGTACACCTCTTCCGTGAGCTCGTCACCTTCATTCACCAGCAGCTCGGCTTCGGCACGCTCGCGCTCGGCCCGGGCCTTTTTGGTCTTGGGCTTGGGCGCGTCATCCGCGGCCGCTTCGCCTTCGAGCGTGATGTCTTCGGCGACAATGGCACCGATCAGTTCACGCTGGTCAACACGCGACTCGCGCTTCTTCGTGAGGTCGAGCTCACGCTCCGCAAAGAAGAGACGCAGAATGTCGCGGTTTTCGCCCCAGCCAAACGCACGCAACAGCGCCGTAGCCGGAAACTTCTTTTTCTTGTCAATGTGGACGTAAATGACGTCATGAATGTCCACCGTGAACTCAACCCATGATCCGCGGAACGGAATGATACGCGCCGAAATGAGGCGCTGTCCGTTGGGGTGTGTGGACTCTTCGAAGACCACACCGGGTGAGCGGTGGAGCTGACTGACGATGACGCGTTCGGCACCGTTGATGACGAACGTACCAAGTTCGGTGAGCAGTGGCAGCTCGCCGAGATAGACTTCTTTTTCAATGATGTTGCGGGGGCGCTTTTCGCCACCGGCATCTTCGAAGATGACCAACTGCAGCGTGGCTTTGAGCGGCGCTGAGTAGGTCATGTCGCGTTCAATGCACTCCGCGACGGTGTATTTGGGTTCGCCGAGGCTATACCGGACGAACTCCAACGAGAAGTTCTCGTGGACGTCGGTGATCGGGAACAGGTCTTTGAAGACGCGTTCCAGGCCCACATCCTCGCGCTCGTGCGAGGCGGCATCCAGTTGCAGCAGCGCTTCAAAAGCGCGCGTCTGGATGTCGAGGAGATTGGGCATCCCCATGGAATTATCGAGCTTGCTGAACGAAATCTGGTTCATCATGGCGTCAAGGGCTCACCGACGGGCCGAGCCCCGAACCTGCACGCCGCCGAACGCGGCGCCGGAATCGGGGACACGAAACGCTCCGCTCCCGGGTCGCCAATCGGCAAAAGCCGAGCGGACCGGGAGGGAGCGACACTGTCAAAGTTGGGTACTGCGGGCAAACAATTTCACAAGCGGTCTGGGTCGAGTGAAGGAACTGGAACCCGGAGCGGCACCGGAATGGTGCCGCCCGCGAGACCCAGACCTTACTTGACTTCGACCGACGCGCCTTCGGCTTCGAGCTTGGCCTTGAGCTGCGCGGCCTCGTCCTTGGACACGTTTTCCTTCACGCTCTTGGGAGCGCCATCCACAAGATCCTTGGCTTCCTTGAGGCCGAGACCCGTGATTTCACGGACGACCTTGATGACCTGGATCTTCTTGGCGCCGGCGCCAGTGAGAATGACCTCGAACTCGGTCTGCTCTTCGACGGCAGCAGCAGCGGCGGCCGGCGCAGCGGCAGCGGCCGGTGCGGCGGCGGCGATGGTGACGTTGAACTTCTCCTTGAACGCTTCAATCATTTCGGACAGTTCGAACACCGACATGTTGCCGATTGCGTCGAGAATCTCGTCCTTGCTCATAGTCGTGTTAGCCATGGTTCAGTAATCTCCTAGTAATCTCCCAGGACGTCCTGGGGCGTTGTTTCAGGCATACGCCTGGGGGATTCAGGCAGCTTCCTTCTGCTGCTTGAGCGCGTCGAGCGCGCCGGCGAAGTTGGTAAAGAGCGAATTCATCATACCGAGCATACCAGCCATTGGTGCCTGCATGGCAGCGCCGAGTTCGCTGAGCAACTGCTCGCGCGACGGCATACTGGCCAACTGCTTGACCTGGTCCACGTCCAGCGAGCGACCGTCAAAGATACCGCCCTTGATGGCCGGCTTCTGGTCGTTCTCCTTGGCGAAATCGGTGAGCACCTTGGCGCCCAGCACGGGGTCGGTGGTAACCACGAGACCCGTGGGGCCACGCAGCCGCTCCGACACCAAACCACTCTCATTGACCGCCCGCAGCGCGAGCGTGTTCTTGATGACGACGTATTCCACACCAGCTTTGCGGAAGCGACGACGCAGTTCCGTCATGCGCTTTACGTTCAGCCCGGTGAAATCGGTGTAGTACACCGCAGTCGCCGTTGAGAGCTTGTCTTTCAGCTCACCAACGAGTTCCGTCTTTTTGGTTTTCTTCATGGTTGCGTCGCCCCTTACCGGTACGGCGTGGTATCGATGGTGACGCCGGGACCCATGGAGCTCGAGATCGCGACGTTGCGAACGTACACACCCTTGGCTGCACTCGGCTTGGATCGGACAATCTGATCCATGAACGCAGCAAAATTGCGCTCCAGTGCATCGGCTTCGAAGGAGACCTTGCCAATGGGCGCGTGCACATTGCCGCCCTTGTCAACGCGGAACTCGATCTTGCCGCCCTTGGACTCACGCACTGCCTTACCCACGTCAAACGTGACCGTGCCAGCCTTGGGATTCGGCATCAAGCCGCGCGGACCGAGCACGCGACCCAGCGCGCCGATCTGTCCCATCTGGTCAGGTGTGGCAATCATGACGTCAAAGTCCAACCAGCCATCCTTGATCTTCGCCAGAAACTCCGTGCCCACAAAGTCGGCTCCGGCCTCTTCGGCTTCCTGAATCTTGGCACCCGTTGCAATAACGAGTACACGCATGGTCTTACCGGTTCCCTCGGGGAGCACCACGGTACCACGCACCACCTGATCGGCGTGACGCGGATCGACGCCCAAACGGACGGCGACTTCAACCGTCTCGTCGAACTTGGCGAACGACATTTCCTTGACCAGCGAAATAGCCTTGCTCGCCTGATGCGCGGCTCCGATTTCGCGGCTCTTGGCCGCGGCCGTGTACTTCTTGCCGTAGGTGCGCATCAGTCGCTCACCGTAATACCCATGGACCGCGCGGCTCCGGCCACCATGGCCATCGCGCTTTCCAGGGAGTCAGTGTTCAAGTCGGGCATTTTCAGTTCGGCGATCTTTTTCACTTGCGCCTTGGTGACTGACCCGACTTTCACTTTATTCGGCTGACCCGACCCCTTCTGTACGCCCGCTTCCTTCTTCAAGAGCTCCGCCGCTGGCGACGTCTTGAGGATGAAGGTGAACGACTTGTCCGCGAAGATTGTGACCTCGACCGGGACGACCATATCTCCACCCTGCGTACGAGCATTAAACTCTTTGCAGAATGACATGATATTGATGCCCTGTGGACCGAGAGCCGTACCTACCGGCGGGGCCGGATTCGCCTTGCCTGCAGGAATCTGCAGTTTGACGAAACCCGTAACCTTTTTGGCCATCCGACTACCTCTCGCTTACGTCCGTCGCCGGAATGTCCGGCGCCGGTCTTGCTCCCACGTTTGTGTTTAACGCCGTTGTGGTATCCGGCGCGCGCTGTTGCAAGCGCGACCCTGCAGAGCCTTGGTGCTGCCTAGTAACCGCGCAACTGCAGGTAATCCAACTCGACTGACGTGGGGCGTCCGAACAGACTGACCGACACCCGCACCTTGCCCTTGTCTGTGAGCACTTCTTCAACGCTACCGTTGAAGTCGGCAAACGGACCCTCTGTGATCTGTACCGCCTGACCGACCAGGAACGGAATTTCTTCCTTGGCCGCCGCCGCATCGGCTTCGTCAACGATGCCAAGCAGACGCTTGACCTCGTCTTCGCGCAGCGGCATGGGCTCACGGTCCTTGCCGACAAACTTGATGACGCCCTGCACCGCACTGACTTCGTGCAGCGTGTCCTGCGTTGGCAGCATTTCCACCAGCACGTAGCCGGGAAAAATCTTGCGCTCAACGGTGACCTTCTTGCCGTTCTTGATCTCGACCACTTCCTGCGTCGGTACGAGCGCCTGGCGAATGCCACGCGCGTCAGGTTCGGCGGGATCGGTGTCGATCTTGCGCTGCAAGAGTCGCTGGACCTTGTTCTCGTGGCCCGACGTGGTCTGCACGGCGTACCAATGGTGTTCAAACATACGCGCGCCCCTTAGCGCAGCAAGGATGTTGGCAGACGAATTAACGCTGCCTGCAACACCACATCCATCAGCGCAATAACGGCACCGATCACGAGCACAAAGATCGTGATCTGGATGGTCATCTGACGGATCTGGTCCTTGTCCGGCCAGGTGACTTTTTTCATCTCGGTCACGACATCGCGATAGTACTGCACCGCGCGAGTGCCCATGCCGGGACGCGTCACCTCAGTGGATGGGGCGGCCATGATTACTTCGTTTCCTTATGCAACAGGTGCTTGTCGCAGCGCGGGCAATACTTCTTCCATTCCACGCGCTCAGGATGCAGGCGCTTGTTCTTGGTGGTGAAGTAGTTGCGGTTCTTGCACTCGGTGCACCCGAGAATGATTTTATCGCGTGGCATCGTTCCGGCTCCGGACATCGGCCCAAGACGGGGCCGAACGGTGGAAGTGGTCTGTGCGCTGGAGAGCATACGCCCAGTGCGTGTGCGCCGCGCTTGTCAGATTGCTTCCCAGTTTTAGATCGCCCCGGGAGCACTGGATGGCGCGCAAAAAACGCACGTTGGGCCAGGGCAACGGGGTGAGCCCTGAAACGTAGTGCGGCTGGAGGAGGGGCGCAAGCGGGGGACTCGGGGGGAACAGCGGGAACAGCCGTTTGACCGCGTCTACGGTGACGGTTGACGGTGAACGGTGGGGGTGAACAACCGTTTGACGGCGTTTACGGTCACGGTTTACGGTCGACGGTGGGGGTGGACAGCCGTGAAGGGTGGAGTTTAGGCCGGGGGCGCTCGCGGTGGTGATCACGCGGGGCTGGTGGCAGACTGAGCCGTGGGGGCCTTTGAAAAGCGCAAGCTCACGACCGGGATCGAACCGGTGACCTCATCCTTACCAAGGATGTGCTCTGCCGACTGAGCTACGTGAGCGGCACTGCGAAACATCGCAGGAAAAAACGGGTTTGGAAACGCCGTGCAGATGGCGGGTCGTGCAAACCACTAAGCCCTCAACGATAGACGATGCTGTCCGTATGAGCAAGTCCCCGGAAGCGTGGCATATATTGCGGCGCATCAGGCGCACCGAATGCACACGCGGCACGAGCATCCGACACGTCCCCTTCACCACGCACTCTCCCCGCCCCTCCCATGGCCGTTCACGTTCTCAGGCGATTGGCACGACTCCTCCAGGAAGAGCAGGAGCCGCTGCTCAAGGACTGGCGTTCACAGGTGCGCGAGCTGCCGTCGGCACGCGATCTCGATACGCCCACGCTCAACGATCACATCCCTGACTTTTTGCACGAACTCACCGCCGCGCTCCGACACGGGTCCGACGAGACGATTGCCGAAGTCGTGGCCGAGGGATCGCCGCCGGAACATGGATTCCAACGCGTACACGATGCGTTCGACATTGAAGAAGTCGTCGCCGAATACAACATTCTGCGCGGCTGCATTCATGATCTCGCCGACCGCAACGCACTGCAGCTGCAAGGCGAGCCGTTCCATGTGCTGAATCGGGTGTTTGACGGTTCCATCGGGTCGGCGGTGCAAGCATTTGCGTCACTACAGGCCAAGGCCGTACTGCACCGACGCGAAGAATATCTGGCGTTTGTGGCGCATGACCTGCGCACACCGCTCAGCGCCATCGC
>JBBSPO010000189.1:0-7368 GCA_038258695.1 Gemmatimonadales bacterium
CAACAAGAAAATATGTACCATGTGCGCTTGGTACATAGTCATCGACCAGTTTCAGTGCGGAGAACACACAGCCAAAGAGCAGGATGACGAGCACCGCGCTGATACTACAGCGAAAAAAAACTTCGTAGAACGACTGAATAGGTTTGCGGCGCACCAACCACGTGAGCGCACCGACATGAGCAACCCACGCGAAAGGGGCCACACTGAGGACGACGCCCCTCCCCAGCTGGCACCCAGCGTAGTCCTGTGCACAGCCGGTAAGCCAGTCATTCACAGCGATGGCAACAACTACAAACGTGCAAAGGAATCCCATGCTTCCTACCAACACTCCCAGAAAACGAGCGACGGATTCCCTCATCATCAACTAGGGCCACACGAATTGCAGGCACAGATGCCCGGACTCCTACCCAGCCGCGATAAGATCTCGGCAGTGATGTTAATTCCAGCTCGGGACATAATGGCTGAGACAAAACGATTCGACGTGAGCCAGTACCGATGCCCTGAGTAGACAAATGATGCCTCTTGGGCAGCTTGTTGTACCGAGGGAATTGAGCTGAGACCAGCCACGCGCACCCAGCGATATGTTGAGAACTGGGCACCCCCATAGTGCGGGACCGACGCGTTGGAGTGAATCAGGTTGTAGGCGGATTCATACCATCCGATGAGTTCGGTGACGATGACAGACGAACCGTTTGACTCGGCAACAGCGGTGTGGTTGGCGTAGTTCAGAATAAGGGGAATCGGCCACGCACCAATGTATACGCCAGGGTTTTGCTGCATGCATGCCTGCGATGTGCATAGCTGAGGGTCGCCAGTACCGTTGTCTGGAACGAAAGGTTCCGGGTTATCCCAACCATCCTCGGACAATGGAACGGCTGCACATGTGCTGAGAATATTGTCTGTTGCCGGGTACGGGGAAGCCGGGGCCCCGCCTCCCCCTCCCCCCCGCCAGGCTCATCTCCATCGCCTTCATCTTCCGGGCAATAGAAACCCACGCCGCCCAAGCCGTTCGCCCAGAGCGTACAACCATTGTCGCACGCGTACTGTCCACTGGGATCGCCGAGTGCTGCGGTGTTTGACGAGCTCGCCACGGTGCCAGCCCCCACGTCAGCGTCAACCCACATTGCATTGCCGCCATAGACGCACTGTTCACCGTCGCAATCAAAGGTGTTGAAGCCGCTGTCGTACACGCAGGTCATCCCGTCGTAAAAGTCATGCCCCATGGCACTCACATTCGGCGCTCGCTCTTCGCGCGCGCGCCGCCCAATACCGGCACCGTCCCCACGCAGGAAGTACTCTCTTGTCGCTGCCACTGCTTCGCGCTCGCGCGGAATGATGCAGTCGATGAGGGCACTTGGCTGCTTGGACACACCATCCCAGCGGATAAACTGGATGCGGGACAGCACGGTCGCAGCAGAGACGGTCTTGCCGTTATCGGGCAACGTCAGCCGACTTGAGGTACGCGTTGTGCGCGAGGGCTGCAAATGCACGGTGCAACTGTTCGCGTTGCCCAACTGCAGCGGCATGAGTGCAGGCGGCGCTGCGGCTCGCGCGGGAAGCAGCGCGGCTGGTGGAGCAATGGCCGGCAACTCAAGGTCATCTGGCGGTTGTACTGGCGTCTGACTGTCGCACGCCCCGAGAATAGCGACCGACGATGCAAGCGTTGTTAGCGTTCGCAGCGTGGTGCAGCGTGGTGCAGCGTGGTGCAGCGTGGTGCAGCGTGGTGCAGCATGGGCTCTCCTTCACACGGTTGGCACTGGCGGTCGCATCGTGCACATCGTCAGGTCGGCACACGTTCAACAAGCTGGTGCGCAAGGTAGGAACCGCAAGATGCCGTGGTGAGCGACGGTGCGCTATAGGACATTTATCCTATAGACAGAGGCGTTTTCATTGGTTACAGAGTGCGCATCGAGCACGAAATATGTGGCCACTCAGCACGCGGTTCATTTTGCGCAAGCGCTTCAACGCACTGCATGTGAAAAGTGTCACGTCACCTACCGCACCCGCCCCGCCGTCAACACCACCCGCTGCGTGAGCGACTGCTGCCCCTGACCACGACGCGCTGAATCGCGCACGTCCAGTTGCATCACCGATTCCGATTGCAGTGACACCAGTGAACCGGTGCTCGCATCAACAACAAGCTGCTGCATTCCGCTGCCGCGACCGGTGAGCCCCACGGTGCGCCAACTGGTGGCCAGCTGACCCTCCACACGTGTTTGCAACGCGCGTTGAATGCTTGCTTGCGTAAACGCACCATCCGTCCCGATTTCAAACGACTGTATCGTGGACGTACTCACCTGCTGCACCGTGACCGGCACACCGCCGCGACACATGAACACACGCGTGGTGTCGCTCCACGATTGGCCCACCACGAGCTCGGGTGGCAAGCGCACCAGCAGTTCGCGCGCCAGTGATAGCGCACTCATTTCCGGTTGATCACACTCGTTCACCAGTGCGGGACGCGGCGACACGCGTGCGGTGAGACCATTGAGCAACGCATCAAACGGCACAGTAAGTGGTGCCACTGGCCTTGAAGGTGTAGTCGCAACGCCCGGCAGCGCCGAGCTGCGTGAGCCAGTGACACGTTCGGAGCTGGTGATCACGAATCCGTCTACACGGCCGGTACTGCGCAAATCGAGCGCGCGTCCCAGGTCTCCGGTGCCAATGCGCTCCATGGCAAAGCTCACGCGGGCGCGGGTGACGATCTGCTCGCTGATGGGCGTGTTGGCGCTGTCACGCTCCACGGTCGCCGTGCTCACCACGTCGTAGCGCAATGTGTCGTGACGGGTGGCAATCGTCAGGCGTGCAGGAGCGACGGGCGCCGGTGGTGCCACCACCACCACGGGCGGTGCCTCGGGCACAGGCTCAACAGTGGGCCGCGAAGGCGCACAGGCGGCCAAACCGACGAATACCCATGCCATCGCCTGTCGGGCAGGTCTGCGTGTGGGAGATCGTCGACCAGGCAGCATGAAGACTTGGGTGGGGAGGTGAAACAGGACTCGGCCCACCTGGTGATGGGGCGCGTGGCTTTGAGCGTGTCCCTCGCGGGCGCGGCTTGGGATACATGAGATACTGCTGTGGATGGCACTCTCGACGTGACGCAACGAACAACCAATCACATGCCGCAACACTCGCATCAGAACCAACAACCCGTGGGTGAATCGCCGGCCTGTAAGCCGGGTTCTGTCGGTACGTGGCGATACCCTGCCGCACACCGGACGGTCATTTCTCTCGACGTGCCGTCGCCGACACGTTCCAGCAGCCAACCCGCGGCTCGACGTATCGCTACGCCGCTTTCGAGACGGGCCGTCTCTCGCCGCCTATTCGGCCTTGCTCCGGCTGGGGTTTGCCGTGCCACTTGTGTTACCACAAGCGCGGTGGGCTCTTACCCCACCCTTTCACCCTTACCCTGGCTTTCACCAAGGCGGTTTACTTTCTGTTGCGCTGTCCGTCACGCGAAGCTCACGCCGCACGCGCCCAGGCGTTACCTGGCAACCTGCCCTATGGAGCCCGGACTTTCCTCGGCGCACACGTTTGCACGCGCACGACGCGACCGTCCGGCCGACGACCACCCACTGGTCTGCCGCAATATACCCGCGCGTGGGGCGCCACGGTCCCTGCCGCAGCCGCACCCACAGCCGCACCCACGGCATCGCGACGCACGACATACAAACCGTTGCAGTGAAGTGATCCGGCGTGCGTTGCAAGCAGCCAGTGTGGTGACATCGATGTGACGTGGACGTGTACCGTGCACCCTGCGTTCGTCTGCGCACCGGGCCACGTGGCTGCAACAGCATTTCACGGGCGCGACTTCTCACCTCTTCGCGGAGTGGTGCATGTCTGCCGATTTCAACTACCCACGTCAGCGCAAACCCGCCAGTGTACCTCCAACACTCATGCGCCCCGCGCGGCATCGCCGGATCAACCCGCCCGACGCACCGGATGCAGCCGACCCAGCCGCAGGTTCCGGTGTCACCGCCGCTGCGGCTCCAGGCATGGACAGCACCGCGGCCGTTTCTGCCAGGGCAGCCAACGGTGCAACCGCAAACGTCGATACGCGACCCGCAGTCAGAAAGACTGCGCGCAACAGGGAAAGCAGCAAGCCGATGTCCACCACGGCCGTTGTCACCATGCTCACACCGTCTGAACGCACACGTGTCGATGCGGCCGGCGATGGGTGCTACACGGCACTGCACCGTGATTCGCTCGACGAAGTGATGGCCGATTTGCGGCTCTGTCGCGCCGAAGCGGTGCTGGTGTCGGTGGCGCGATGCAATGCCCAGGCGGCGTCGTCCGTCGCCCGACTGGTGCGCGAGTTTCCCACCGTGCCGGCCGTGGCACTCTGGTGTGACACGAGCCCTGACTCTGCGCACGCCGTGCTCGCACTGGGCCACTACGGTGTGCAATCGCTGGTTGATGCGCGCGACCCGTCGGGCTGGCGTGCGCTGCGACAGCTCTTCACGCTGCAACGTGACGGAAGCATTGAACGCCGTTCACTAATCCGTCTGGCCGGTTTGCTGGGCGACGCACCAGAAGACTGTCGTCGCTTTCTGGAAGCCTGCTTCACATCGCCAGCGCGTGTTGGCACCGTGCGACAGCTGGCTCGGCGATTGGGCGTGCGTGCCACCACACTCATGAGCCGGTTCTATCGAGCGCAACTGCCAGCGCCCAAGCGCTATTTGTCGCTGGCGCGACTGGTGCGAGCGGCGGCGCTATTTGAAAATCCAGGCATGAGCATCACGCAGGTTGCCAACACACTTGAATACTCATCGCCGCAAAGTTTTGGGCGGCACATTCACACCATGATTGGTGTGACCGCGGTAGAGTTCCGGCGCGAGTTTACGGGTGCGCGCATGCTCGAACGCTTTGTCGATGATCTCATTGCGCCGCAGCTCGATGTGTTGCGCCGGTTTCGTCCGTTGGTCATCCTGCCCACGTTCTCCCGCGACGATCTGAGCACAACCGCCGTTCTGCCCACGGCTCTACTACGCCACGAGGGGATCGCACTTGGCCGACGTCACGGTCCGCCCCCGTGATGACGCCGTCTGTGCAGTTGACATACCACGCGGCAATGTTGTGCGGTTGTTGCGCGGCAATGCGCTATCAGTGTTGTTGGTGTGGTCAGCGTCCGCCGAAATACGCGATACGGCGGCTCGCAAACGTGCCGCGGCTTCCGACAGTTGTCCGGCGCTTAACGCCAGTTCTTCAAGCGCACTGCCTTGCGCCACCACCGCGTCGGTGGCGTGCTGCGCGTCGCCAACGGCGCGTTCGGCCCGCTCGTCAACCATCTGGAATGACGAGTCGGCGGCCGCTGTGGCGTCGGCCTGTGCGCGTGCGAGATGCGCCGCGTCATCGGCGTGTTCGGCTATGCGCGTAATATCTGCCAGCATGGAATCGAGCGCGCCGCGTGCTTCCTGGGCAATGCCTCCCACGCCGCGCACATCACGCGCGGTGGCGTCCATCGAGGACACCGTGGCCGCGATCTCTTCACGCACAGCGCGCACCGTAGCGGCAATGGCCTTTGCGGCGCGCGCGCTTTCTCCAGCCAGCTTTCTGATTTCTTCGGCGACAACGGCAAATCCAATACCGTGCTCACCGGCACGCGCGGCTTCAATCGCCGCGTTGAGCGCCAGCAGGTTGGTTTGTCGTGCAATGCGTGAGACGGTCGATACAAACTCACCAACCCGCTCCGACGCGGGCACCAGTGCGCTGACCTGCGCCGCCGCTTGTTGCACACCATCGCCCACTTGTACGAGGGTTTGCGCGGCGCGTTCAATGGCGTTGCGGCTGGCCACGGCCGCGCTGTCCATGGCGCGCGCATCGTGCGCCGTTTCGTCGGCCCGCGTCACGGCCAACACAGCCGCTTCACGCGCCTTCCGACTGGCCGATGCGCCCTGCGTCACACTGGCGCGCTGCGCACCCAGTTCATCTTTAAGCGCCTGCACACCACGGTGTGCTTCGCGCGCGCGGCCCTGCAATACGTTCGATGCGCCACCCACCTGCGCGGCCACCGCTGCCAGTTCGTCGCTCTCGCGCTGCACAGCGGTAATCAGACGCGTGACTTCATCGAGCATGGCGTTGTAGCTGCGCTCAAGAAATCCAAGTTCGTCGGTGTAACGCGCCTCGGCGCGCGCCGAAAGATCACCCGCTTCCACTTGCGACATGCGCTCGCGCGTGCGGCGAAGGCGCCGAATGAGTTTGGTGGGAATGGGGACAATCTGCTGCGCGACAATAAAGAGCAGTACAGCCGCCAACAGTACTTCAGTGACCGGCGGTGCCTGGTCGGGAAACAAACGCGCGTGTGCAAAACTCGCCGCGAGAAATCCTGCTTCGGAGCAGGCCAACACCACAAAGCCTAGGGCGCGGCCACGGTCAAACGAATACGGCACCACAGCCAGCAAATACAGAATTGCCAGCACCGGCGCACCGAATATCGCGATCAGTAAACTGATGAGCAGTGTGTCGAACGCCGCAAACAGATAGCGATGCCACCACTTGTAGCGCCGTTCGTCCAGCGCAAATGCACTCAATCCCCAGTTGCAGCTCACGGCCACCAGAAACAGCACCATCATGACCGGCACAGGCACGTTGGTGATGCCCACCTGGACGCCGACAATCAGCACCACGGCCACCAGAATCGTGCTCCAGAAGCGCCGCCGACCGGCGATACGGAACGTGTTCAGATCTTTCGCGCGCTCTTCGTCGGCGGAGTGCGCGAGGGAGCTGTACGAGTGGGACCGCGGGTTGGTTTTGTGCGTCGTCACGGCAGTGTGGGTTGGCGCCCGGGCGTGTTCGCCTTGGCGCATGCCCCCATTGACGACTAACCGGCCAGCCGCGCCACCAGCTCAGAGGCCCGGGCCAGACTGCGCACCGTGAGTCCGGCCGCTTCGAGCGCTTCGCGGCCACCCTCTTCCCGGTCCACAACGGCAAGCACACCCAGCACCACGCCGCCTTCCTCGCGAATGGCTTCTACCGCCGTGAGCGCTGATCCGCCGGTGGTGATCACATCCTCCACCACAACCACCTTGTCGCCAGCCACAAATGGGCCTTCCACGCGGCGCCCGGTGCCATGCTGCTTGGCCTGCTTTCGCACGGTAAACGCCCGAACGAGCGGCCCTTCATTTCGTTCGTGGGCGAACGAACTGGCGTGGGCGATGGCGTAAGCGATCGGATCAGCGCCGAGCGTCAATCCACCGACGGCATCGGCCGCCCAGCCGGCGGTGCGCAGCTCCGCCAATCCGAGCTCACCCAGCAATCGCTGCCCTTCGGGGCTCATGGTGGTAAGCCGGCAATCGACGTACAGCGAACTGCGCCGACCGGAGGCGAGCACAAAGTCGCCCTGCTTGGCCGATCGATTGGCCAAGAGGG
>JBBSPO010000190.1:0-7340 GCA_038258695.1 Gemmatimonadales bacterium
ACCCGTCTGTTCAGCGGTAAAGACATACGCACTCGTGGCACGTGCGTTTTCCGCAATGCCACTCTCAATCGTTACTGGCAGCAGTTCGCCGTTGATGCGAGCACCGTTGGTAGCCGCCACGAGACGATCAGCAGTCAGCGAACCGGCGTCTTCCGTCCAGAACGATTCCACGCCGTAGGCCACCGGCAGCGACCACGCCGTAACGTCATAAAACTCGTAGCCTTCACTCGTGCCGCCGCTGCCTTTGCGCTGGTTGCGCATGAAGCGCTCCACCTGCGTGCGGGCAAAGACCGAGTCAAGTGTAGGACTCGGCTCAAGCAGGCTGCGCGCCAGTTTGCCCTGGGGTTGCGCCATGTTGACCACATACGCACCTGCCGGAAATGTTCTGGCCGACACCGAGTCGTTGGCGTACGCCTGGGCCCGCGGTGGTGCGAACTCCGACGACGCGCGATCCACTTCAATGCCCGCGCGCAGCAGTGCCGCGGCCAACTCAGCGGCGCGTACCGGATCGCTGCCCGGCACAAACACAACGCGCTTGAACGATCCCGACCGGCCGTCTTCAATCGCTCCCGCGCGAGCAGCCAGATAGTCGCGCACGCGTTCCGTGTGACGCGAACCGGTGGCTTCGAGTGTGGCCATAGCGGTGACAAAATGTTTGGCCACACCGTCACGATGCGACAACAGCGTGCCATCTTCACGTCGCCACAACAATCCCTTCCAGCCACCACCGTCCGTCTCGAACGTCATACCGGTGGCACCGTTCAGCGATGGCCAGGTGTCAAAGTAGCCGGGGTAGTACAAGTCAAAATCGCTGCGCACAAAATACATCCAGCCGTAGGCGTCAAACGCGCGGGCGTTGGCAGCTCCCACCACGTCCAGCCACTTGCGTGCTTCGGGACGCATCTGCGAGTTGATGGGGCGTGCGGCCGGAGGGAAAAAGTAGTTGACCGTGTGCCCGTGCTGATCGACGGCGATCATGGGATGCCAGCGCAACATGGCCTGCGTCATGGCCTGTGTCTCACGCTGCGTAATCGCGATGAGATCGCGATTCATATCAAAGCGATAATGATTGAAACGACCCTGAATGCTCCACGGCTCAGCGTGCTCGTAGGCCGAGTTGTCGGGGTTGGCCATGGCCAGCGAATGGTACCAGACGGTAAAGCGCTCGTGGCCGTCGGGGTTGGCCGCCGGGTTGAGCACGAGTAGCGTGTTTTTGAGCATGGCCACCGTGGCCGGTTCATCGCTGGCCGCTAGCTGATACAGCAACGCCATGGCACTTTCGAAGCCCGGCGACTCGTTGCCGTGAATGCTCTCGGAAATCCAGACAACGGCCGGCACGCGGGCAGTGATGGCGTCGAGTTCAGCCTGAGTGGCGCCGCGCGGATCAGCGATACGATCGAGATCGCGTCGGATCTCGTCGAGTCGTGCGATGTTCTCCGGCGCTGACACCAGGAACACTTGCATGCGCCGACCTTCAGCGGTTACGCCAATCGGTTCAGCACGAACACGGTCAGAGGCGGCGGTGGCAATGGCTGTCAGCACACGCTGCTGCTCGCCGTATTGTGTATTCCGCTCACCGATCGCGTAGCCGAGCAAGGACTCAGGTGTCGGTATGCTGGCTTTGTACGGTCCGCGTGCTGTAAAGGAAAAGTTGCGGTCGTCGCGTAGTGTGTCTGCCGAGAGAAGCTGTTGCAGCGGCAGCGATTGTGCTGATAAGGCCGCCAGGTGCAGGGCGGGTGCACCCAGCGCGAGCAGCAGTAAGGCGCACGCGCATGTCACGTGTGTAGACACGGTGGACGAGGTAAAACGCAAAACCGTAGAAATGGACATCGCCGGAGGAGAAAGGACACGTTGCGTGTCCGGACAGTTGTCGAGCTCGTTACGAAGAATCTCCGTGCTGAGCGCTCATTGATCAATACCTTTGTGATCTAAATCACAAACACAAATGCATGGGCATTT
Organism: Gemmatimonadales bacterium; assembly: GCA_038258695.1. Lineage (GTDB taxonomy): Bacteria > Gemmatimonadota > Gemmatimonadetes > Gemmatimonadales > Gemmatimonadaceae > JAABRT01. The sequence goes on from JBBSPO010000190.1 coordinate 1,960, forward strand.
GACGGACTGGGCCGCTCAGAGCTCGATTTGCGTACCCAGCTCAATCACACGATTGGAAGGCAGCCCGAAAAACTCTGTGGCGCTGCGCGCATTCCGCGACATGAACACAAACAGACGCTTTCGCCACCTTGGGAGCTTTGATGTTCCGGTGGGCAGCAGGCGTTCGCGGCCAAGGAAATACGTCGTGTCGCGGGGCTTGCAGTGCAGGCCATGCTTCTGGGCGCGAGCGAGCAAATCGGTGACGTCGGGCGTCTGCATAAATCCGTAATGCGCAATCAGCCGGAAAAATCCTTCGCCCAGCTCTTCGACGGCAACACGATCGGGGCCGTTTACCTCGGGCGTATCGTCAGTGAGCACGGACAACAGCACCACCTGCTGATGCAGCACCTGATTGTGCTTGAGGTGATGCAGCAGAACGGGCGGCACACCGTCTCTGGTGGAGGTCATGACAACCGCGGTGCCGCGCACCCGATGCGGCTTGTTCTGCCGGATATCGTCCAGAAACAGGTCGACGGGCAGCGTGGCCTTGAGCAACTTCTCCTGCAGCAGTTCACGCCCGCGCTTCCAGGTGGTCATCATCGTGAACAGCGCTACACCCAACGCGAGTGGCACCCAGCCACCGTGCACCACCTTGATGATGTTGGCGCCAAAGAAGAACAGATCGATGAGCAGAAACGCGCCGCACAACAAACCAGCCTTGAGTGCCGTCCAACGAAACCGCAGTCGCAGCACCATGTAAAAGAGCACACTGGTAATCGTCATGGTGCCGGTGACGGCAATACCATACGCGGCACCCAGTGCACTGGTGTTCTGGAATGCCAGCACAATGAGAATGCAGCCCACACCGATGGCCGTGTTGATTTCGGGGACGTAAATCTGTCCGCGCTCCTGCGACGACGTATGGTGAATATCCATACGCGGAAGGAAGCCCAGCTGAATGGCCTGGCGCGTGAGGCTGAAGGCGCCCGAGATCATGGCCTGCGAGGCGACGATCGCAGCCAGCGTCGATAGCCCAAGCAACGGATACAAAAACCAGCGTGGCGCGAGGTTGAAAAACGGATTGGCCACAGCCAACGGATCGCGCAGCAGCAGCGCCCCCTGGCCAAAGTAGTTGAGCAGCAGGGCCGGCATCACAAACGATAACCAGGCCAATCGGATGGGGCGCTTGCCGAAGTGTCCCATGTCGGCATACAGCGCTTCGCCGCCGGTAATCACGAGTACCACTGAGCCGAGCACCAAAAAGGCCAGCGTTCCGTTCTCAAGCGCAAACCGCACTGCGTAGATGGGATTAACGGCCAGCAGGATCTCCGGCTCGCGAAGAATCTCGTGCACGCCCAGTATGGCAATCGTGGAAAACCATACCAGCATTACCGGTCCGAACATGCGTCCCACCCGATCGGTCCCAAAGCGCTGCAGGGAAAAAAACCCAACAAGAATGATCAACGCCAACGGCACTACAAAGCGCTCGAACTCCGGGGACGCCACTACCAGTCCTTCCATGGCACCAAGCACCGACATGGCGGGCGTGATCACACCGTCACCATAGAGCAATGCCGTGCCAAAGAGCGCCAGTGCTACAATCCAGAAGCCGCGCGCCTTGTTCAATCCACCGGGGGAACGCCGTGGGAAAATCAGCGCCAGCAAGGACAACGTGCCACCCTCGCCGCGGTTGTCGGCCCGCAACACGAACGTGATGTACTTGACCGAGATCACCAGCGTGAGCGCCCAGAACACGAGCGACAGAATACCGTACACGTTGCCCGGCGTTGGAAGCAGCCCGTACACGTGACCAAAACACTCCTTGATCGCGTAGAGCGGGCTGGTGCCGATGTCGCCGTACACTACGCCCAGCGCCGTGAGGCTGAGCACCGCCAGGCGCTTCCCTGTCGGCACGCCACGCGCGGTCATGGACGGCGGTTCGGTAGACTGGGTAGCGTCGGGGGTTGATCCGCGCTCCGCGTCAGCTGTTGGTTGGATTACCACTCGCTAAACGTAACCGCCGCCAACTAGAGTCGATACTGCACGTTGAGTCGGATCGTTGTTGGTGGCTGACGAAACCGCACAGCGCCGGCCAGCGAGGTCGGATCGGCGCTATCCTGATTGTTCAGCAGCTCGTTCACCGCCGTCACGGCGCTGCCGTTGAACACATTGAAGGCTTCCAGTCCGACAATCACATCGTTGCGGCGCAGGCGGAATACCCGCTGCAATCGCACGTCAAGATTCATTTGCGCGTCGAACTGACGCGAACCGCGCGACTCGGTGAAAATGGACTGACCGGCGGTGCCGCGGAACAGCCGGTCGTCAAGCGTCACACTGCTCCCGTTGGGACGTTCCGCCGAGTAGGTGGCCTGCCGACTGACGGTCAGTGAAGGCGTCCAGAAATCACCTGAAATCCAGGTGAAAAACGCACCGCCCTCAAAGCCCCAGGGCAGTGTGCCGCTGACTCGTAACTTGACGTCAATGGGCGAAAAGTTTTGCAGGCGACCATTGAAGTTGCTTTGCCCGTTGCGTTCAACATACGGTCCGTTGCCCTCGCCCTCCGGATCGAAGTAGCCGTTTACTGAAAAGAGATTGCCGGTGAGGTTGGTGTATGCCACCGCGGCGTTAAACGTCACGCGGTCATAGTTGCCCTGCAACGACAGCTGCAGCTGATCAAAGTTGCGCTCCGCTCCATCCACTGGGCGCAAGGCAAGATTCGGATTGTAAAAAATCGTGAGTGTGTCAGACGCCGTATAACCCGGTACCTGATCACCGGCTGCCAGCCGTTCGTACAGATCGTCGTTGCGCACGTACACCACCGGCAACACCAGATTGGAACCGTCGGGCGTCTGCACCGCGCCACCCGATTCAGACACGCGTACGTTGAACAGCGGCGACCAGTTGCCGTTGATATTGCGGTCTACCAGCGACAGCACCGCGCGATTGCGTCGGTTGATGTACAACAGTTCGGCCTTGAGCCCACGTCCAAGTGACTTCTCAAGCCCCAGCGTGATCTGGTCCATGTACGGCTGCCGATAGTCCTCAATCTCACGCGCTTCGTTTAACAGATTGGAGCCGGTAAAACAGGTGAACAGCTCTCCGAACTCGGATGGACTGTAGCGCCGCCCCAACTCCGGCAGCACAGTTTTATCGGTGTTGTTCCAGTCACAGAACTCAATATTGGTAAAGACGTTGGCACCCGGTGCGCGATCAAAGAACAGCGCAAACATGTTCTGGTGAAAGCGACCCCAATGGGCCTTGCCCACGAGACTGGCATCACCGTGCACATCGTAGGTCAAACCGAAACGCGGATCGAGTGCGGCGTCGCTCAGCGCCTGAAACCTTCGCGTGCGACCCCGCGTGCCATTGCCCGGGGTTATCAGACCTCGCCAAACCCCCAGCCGCACACCGGCGTTGAATGACAGGTGGTCATTTACGCGAATGTAGTCCTGTATGTACAGCGCCGCGTTGTGCGTTTGTGCGTCGAGATCAATGCGCCCGCCGGTATCGGTGGTGGCGTATACACCGAGGCTGGGAATTTCCTGCCACGTAGCTGGATTGAGCGGATCAAAACCCGCGCCGGCTTCGGTGTACCAGGTGTAGTCGCCGTTGCGCGTGCGCTGCTCCCGCCAGGAACCGATGTTGTACTCACCGCCAAACTTTACGTTGTGCTGCGTATTGCCCTGCGGAAAATATGTGTCGTACACAGCCGACACGCCGTAGCTCGATGGTGAGTTCCGCCGTGTGTAAATGGAGTTGGCAAACTGCGGCGTGTTGGGGGCATCGAGCAGCAGCACAGCGGGCGCGTTGGCACCGTTGTACGACGTCTCGTCGTCGCGCCCATTGTAGCCGGAGAACTTGACCTCCAGAAACTTGGATGAGCTCAGCGTGCGCTGCCAGTTGGCCTGATAAAACACAGCCGGCGACTCACCACGCACCGTGGCGTCGGTGGCATTGAACGCCGAAAGTCCGGCGCGTTCACGGATCACATTGTCCACGCCAATTGATGCATTGAAGATTTCATTGGGCGAGGCTTGCCAGGTAAGCTTTCCGTAATATTTCTGCTCACGTCGCGTGCTCAGCACAGGCAGGAACGAGACATCACTTGACTGCGCCTCGCGAAAGTCCACCACCCGGTTGCCGCTGCGTGCTTCCTGACCGGAGAGATAGAAGTACAGCTTGTCGCGAATAATGGGTCCGCGAATCTCGCCGTTCACTTCCACGCGATTGTCCAACTCCGATCCATTCTCAAACGCATTCACGTTGCTGGCGTTCAGCGCACGGTTCTCGAAAAACGTGCGCAACTGACCCTGCCATGTATTGGACCCTGACTTGGTCACGATGTTGATCAGCCCGCCCTGAAAGTTGCCGTACTCAGCACCGGCACCCAGACCGATCACTTTGAAATCTTCAATCCAGTCAACGTTGGGCAACAAAAACGATCCGCCCGTGCCGGGCTGATTAACCATCACGCCATCGAGCTGATACACGTTGGCCTGATCTGTTGAACCGCCAAACACCTGGCCCGGACGAGCGCCTGGTGTGAACGCGATCAGCGCGTTGGCGTTACGCGCCGCAGGCAGCAGTTCGCGCTCACGAGAGCCCAGCGTTGAACTGAACTCTGTATTGCTGGTGGTAATGCTGGAGGTGCGAGCGGTAACCGTGACCGCCTGTAAATCCGCCGCCGCGGGGGAGAGCAAAACCGCGATCTGCTGCACTTCCGCCGCGCGAATGACAATGCCCTCGTATGATGCCGGCTGAAACCCCACCAGCCGCACCGATACATCGTAGACGCCGGGGGTAATGAAGTTCAGACGGAATGACCCGGCTCTATCCGACCGTGCCACCCGCGGATACGAACCGTCGGCGCGTTGCAACGATACATTCGCATTGGCGATCACCCGCCCGTTGGCCAGTGTGACGGTGCCCTGCAGAGTGCCCGTTTGCGAGGTCTGAGCGGTGAGGCCGGCTGGGTGCAGTGAATCGAGAGCCAGGCCGAACATCAGGGCAAAGAACAGGGCAGGATAGCGCAGCGGCTGGGGCACGCAGGGATCTCCGGGCGCGGGCGGCGAGGATGCGAACAGGCGGGACGGGCAGGTGCGACGGAAGACGCACAGTAAGATCGCATACAACACAGACCCGCCAGTTGATCCAACTTGCAGGGCAGGGCTGTTCCTGATCCGCCGCTACGGCCAATCGGTTCCCTGAGGCCTTATGGCCGTAAAGCCTCGCGCGATTCGTTCAGCGGCGCCGAGCAATAGAGTATGCCAGCGACGTGGCGGGCTGCCGTTGGGGCTCTGTTCCAGCGTACGAAGCTGTTCGCGCCCATAAGGCCATAGGCCCCCAGGCAACCGATTGGCCGTAGCGACGAATCAGAAAAAATAAGGGGACCGCGCCGGCCG
>JBBSPO010000191.1:0-7326 GCA_038258695.1 Gemmatimonadales bacterium
CGCAGAAACGTGGGCACGACAGACCCTCGACTTCCCAGAACGTTACCAAATCTCACCGCGACAAACGTCCGCTCAGACCGTTGTGCCGCGAGCTGTACCACCTGTTCTGCAATGCGTTTTGACGCACCCATCACGCTCGTCGCACGAACCGCCTTGTCGGTGGAGACGAGCACGAAATGCGACACACCCGCCGCGATCGACGCGTCTACAACACTCTGCGTTCCCAACACATTGTTTCGAAGCGCCTCTGAAGGGTTGGCCTCCATAAGCGGAACATGCTTATGCGCTGCGGCATGAAAGACCACCGCCGGCCGGTACTTCATGAGCACCGCTTGTGTACGCGAACAATCCCGCACGTCAAGAATGATTGGGATGGTGGGGATGTTCGGGAAGCGCGCGCAAAACTCCTGCTGAATCTCGAAGATCGAATTCTCGCCCCGTCCCAGCAACAGCAGCCGTTTGGGCTGCAGCGCTGCGAGCTGACGACAGAGCTCCGAGCCAATCGAACCCCCGGCACCAGTAACCAAAACGGTTTGTCCGCTGATCATGGCACCCACTCGCGCGATGTCAGTATAGATGGGCTCCCGTCGCAACAGATCTTCAATTCGTACCTCGCGCAGTGACCCCTGCGCGCCACCGCCTGTGATGTGCTCATGCAGTGATGGCACGATGCGCGCCTCCAGACCATTGTCTCGCGCCATACGCATGATGGCTCGAATCGCCGCGCCTGAAGCGGACGGCATCGCGATTATTACATGGTGCACGCCATTATCCTGCGCGAGCTGCGGAAGAAGGTCCGAGCCACCGTACACTTTCAGATTGCCAATGTGCATGCCGTGTTTGCGCGTGTCATCGTCGAGAAAACCAACCGGGCGAAACGCCGCATGCGTCTGGTTAAGCAGTTCGCGTACCACCAGCTGTCCCGCTGCTCCCGCGCCCACGATGATCGCCGGCAGCGATACCGACCGCTGCAGCTCGAGATCCGGTGCCTCGGAGCGTTGCCGCGAGAGGCGCGCGCTGGTGCGCGTCAGAATGACCAGTCCGCCGGAGAGCAACGCGTCAATCGCCAGCACGGAGAGCGGCACACGCACATCCGACAGCCCGAATGCGGTCAGACCCATCGCTCCGAGCACCGTCGCGCCCAAGCCACCCACTCCGACGGCCACCAACACACGCTCAAGCTCACACACACTCGCCAGCGACCAGATCCGTTCGTAGAGTCCGAAACTTTTGTACAACAGAAGCCGCGAAGGGATGGTGATTACTGCAAACCAGATTGTGGCTACGAGAAAAACGTCGCCGGCCGGAGTGAATCCTTCAAAGCGAATAGCGTGCGCTAAGACGAGGGAGGCCAGAAGCGAAACGACATCTAACAAAAAGAAATGCCGGTTTCGAAGTGCGTGCATGGACTCTCCTCGATCTCGAAGTTGCTGGAAGCTCTACCACAAATACTGCCATGCGCGCGACAGATCTATATGCATGCAGCGTATACGTGTTCGCTCGCTTCGCGCCGTGACATGGAGCACTAGCCCCGCACGTGGCGTTTCATTCAGTTCAGTCGATATCCGACCATTACGCCAGCACGATACGGCAACCATTCACGACTCTCATCCATTCGGCCTATACCGGTGTACTGCTCACGTGTAACGCGGTCATACCCGCGATATCGTCCGTGCTGGCTCCCGCCACCGAGATACGCATCCAACACAAGCGTGCGGTTGAGCGCACGTTTGTAGCCGACGGTGCCACCAAGCAATGTGCTGTATCCTTCCTGATACCGAGTGGATCCCCAGTAATTCCATTTCTGCAACCGAAATATGCTGGCGCCCAGGTGTACACCAGCGTACCAACCGAGACGGTTCGGACGCGAATGGATTTGCCATTCAGGAATGACAGTGAGAAACTCAAACGGCGCTCCGCGAAGCGAACGCCACAGTGACGCCGTCACGTCGAGATTGAACGATGTGCGATCCGTCAAAGCGCGCTCGTAGGCCACGCCTGGAATTCCCAGCAGCGTGGATGCGTTAAGCTTGATATGCGCCGCATCATGTTTCACACGCGATGACGTCACTGTATCAACGCGCGCTTTGCCGGAATCTTGTGCGGCGAGCGGGACGGTAATCAGTGCAGCAAAAGCAGCTGCGTGTGCAACGAAGCGCTTCGCATGATGCGCAATGGACAGACCGGATCGAAGCATATGCGCGATAACTACACCAGGAACACGCGCAAGAGCCCATTGTGTGCGAGTTGCAAGGCGGGCCGTCAGATGGACACGATGTCGACGCACTGCGGTACGTTGACATACAGCCAGCGACCTGAAGCATACCGCAACAAAATCACTGCTCGATCACCGCGCACGCATGCGAAGCCGATATTCCGCCTCGACGCTCCACCACCTTGGGGCTGGTCGGGAGGAAGTAGTAGTCGTACACCCAGCTGCCGTACGCCACGTACCCCAACTCAGGATGTGATACGTACATGGCGTCAATGCTCTCCGGCTTCAGCAGCGTTGGCTCGTACAGTGCCTGATCGAACTTGAGCAAGTCCATGGCCGTCCCATACATGGCGCCTGCAGCGGAAAAGTTTTCAATGTACAGCGACGGCTCTGACTGCAAGTTTCCGTTCGTATCGGTGATGTAGCCCTGAGCGAAATTTGCAGTCTGGATCGTGGCCAGGCCGGTCTGGTCCATGCCAAGCGGCGAAAGGATTCGCTCACGGAGCACCGCGTCAAACGATTTTCCGGTCAGCGCTTCGATGATCAGCGCAAGCACGAGGTAGTCCATGTTGGAATAATGGAACTCGCCGTGCTTCTGATAGCGCTCTGTGGCCAGCGTCTGCTCGACCAGCATGCGTTCATCTCGCGACGCCTGGTACATTGAATCTGGTTCGTCTGGAAGACCGGACCGATGTAACAACAGATCCTCCACCGTGATGGATTGCGCTCGTTCGATTCGCAGGTCGGGCAATAGCCCTCCGAATCAGGCGCCAGGCTAGCTGCCTGGGATTAGCTTACGCCAATGACCGATCTCATTCGCGAATCCCTCCAGACCGCCCTGGGCCCCTCGTTCACGCTCGACAAAGAACTCGGCGGTGGCGGTATGAGCCGGGTGTTTGTTGCGCGTGATGTGACGCTTGGCCGCGACGTCGTGGTGAAGCTGCTTTCGCCCGAGCTGGCACAGTCATTCTCAGTCGACCGCTTCGGGCGCGAAATCGCGCTTGCGGCCGCTCTGCAACACGCAAATATCGTCCCGGTGTTGTCGGCGGGTGCTACCGCTGAAGGATTGCCGTTCTACCTGATGCCCTTTATCGAGGGCTCGTCGCTGCGGGACCTGGTCGTCGATCATAAAGGGCTGCCAGTCAGCGACGTGCTGCTGATTCTCAACGATGTGTGTCGCGCGCTTGCGTATGCACACGGCCGCGGCGTGGTGCATCGTGACATCAAGCCTGACAACGTGATGCTTTCCGGTGGCGCCGCACTCGTCACTGATTTTGGCATCGCCAAAGCCATGAGCTCTGCGCGCACCGGCCCCACAGCAAATGAGCAGCTGACGCAAATGGGGACGTCCATTGGCACAGCGGCGTACATGGCGCCCGAGCAGGGGGCAGGCGATCCGGACACCGACCACCGCGCTGACATTTACTCGCTTGGCACCATGGCGTATGAGCTGCTGAGTGGTCGCCCTCCTTTCGGCGATCGCCCGGCTCACGCGCAGCTGGTTGCGCACATGGTGGAAGCACCTGCGCCGCTGGCGACGCAACGTCCGGATGCACCGCAGTCGCTGTTGGAGCTGGTGATGCAGTGCCTGGAAAAAGATCCGGCGGCGCGGCCGCAGCAGGCCTCCGATATCGTGGAGCGTCTGGCCCATGCGGCGAACGTAGCCGCCAGCGGCGGCAAGGAAGCAGCTGCTACAAGCGGCGCCTCGGCAAGCAGCGGATCGCGCCGCGTACGAGCGTTCGCGGTCGGAGCTGGCGTTGTTGCCGTTGCCGCCGTTGCAGCGGGAGCATGGTTCGCGACACGTCCCGCTACGGCGTCTGCTGGACCGGACGCTACCCTGGTTGCGGTGATGCCCTTCACCGTGCGGGATGCGTCGCTTGAGGTCTGGAGAGAGGGCATGGTTGATATTCTGGCGCGCAGCCTCGACGGGGCCGGGGCGCTTCGTACCGTCTCGCCGTCCACCAGTATCGCGCAGTCGGCGTCGCGCGCCGATGTAACCACCGCGACAGCACTTGGAACATCGTTGGGCGCAGGGCTCGTGGTGTTTGGAGAGCTCAACCCTGTTGGCGACGATTCTGTGCGTGCACGCGTGGCGCTGGTTGACGTTGTGCAAGGCGCTGTGCAGCACGAGGTCGATATCAGTGGCGAGGTCACGCGCATCGATGCGTTGGCAGACTCAGTCGTCATCGGTTTGCTGAGAGCATTGGGTAGTGGCGGCACGCTCGCCGGCGGCGGGAGGCTCGCGTCCATGGGCACGTCGTCGCTGCCCGCGCTGAAGGCCTTTCTGCAGGGGCAACAGTTTTATCGTCGCGGTGTGACTGACTCGTCAATGGCCGCCTTCGAATCGGCCGTTGCCATTGATTCCCTGTTTGCGTTGGCGTGGCGTGGCGTGGCATCGGTGTACATCCGCAGCGGTCGAGAGGCGATGCCGGAGGCCCAACTCGCGCTTGACCGTGCGATTCGTTTGCGGCGCGGCGGTAGCCCTCGTGACAGTCTCTTGTTGCGCGGCGACTCGCTGCGGCTGGTGGTGGTTCGCCGAACGCCCACAGCCACTGACGCCATTGACGTGATTCCGGCCCTCACCGCGCTCTTTGCCAATCTGGAAGAAGCGACGAGGCGCTATCCCAGCGACGCCGAACTGTGGCTCGAGCTCGGTGATGCCGGCTACCATTTTGGTGAGTTTGCCGGACGCGCGGACAGTCTCGCACTGAACGACTTCAACCGGGCAATCGCGCTGGACTCGATGGTGCTCGTGCCGTACATCCACGCCTACCAACTGGCACTGCGCCGCGGATATTTTGTCGAAGCCGCGGGGCATCTGCGCAATGGCGCTCGCCTCGCACCACAGGTTGCACCGTACTACACGACACTGGCCATGGTGCTCGACTCCGCTCCGGCCTACAGCGCAGCCGCTCGCGAGCTGCTCGACACAACCGAAGCACGTTCCGTGGCGTTCATCATGCAGGAAGTGAGCAACTCTGCGCGCGCGACACCGTTGATGCTGGCGATTGCCTCCAGCCAGCTCGAACGCCTTGCACAAAACCCCACGCTTCCGGATTCCGCGCCCTTTGCGCGTGCCGCGCTGCTGCTGCAAGCGAAGGGTGGCCAGGTGGTCGCCCCGGATGAACCTCTGGTCTTCGCTGACCGGGCGCAGCTGAATCGGCTTGGTCTGCTTCCAGTGGAACCAGTCATCGAGGAGGCGCGGCAACTGCTCGCGACCGACCCAACCAGTGCATTAGCGGCTCTACCTCTACTCGCCACGGTAGGAGATACCGCCGCCCTGGCCGCACTCGTGCGCAGCTCCGACTCACTCGATGCGCAGCTGCGGGCCGGTGGAAATGCAGCCGTTGCGCATCGAGGGGATCTTGCCCGCGGATATCTGGCGCTCGGTCGCGGCGATTCGGCCGCAGCGCTACGCACGCTGCTCACTGTCCCAATGGCGATGTGCGCAAACACGCCATGTGCGGTTGGCACGACAGCCCCACTCCTGATGGCGGCCAACCGTCATGCGGACGCCGCCCGTGTGCTGGATCGTGCGCTGCCGTCAAACATGTCATCCGTCGCGGCGGCGCGACTCATGGAGCTGCGCGCCCAGGTGGCAGAGCGGTTGAACGATCGGCCAACGGCGCGCTACTGGTACCAGCAGGTGCTCGCGCAATGGGGCGAGGGCGATGCGCCGGTGCAGCCGGCGGCAAAACTGTCGCGAGAGGCACTGAACAGGCTAAAATAATGTGTTCGTGCGGCTGTTTCTTTCACGGTGAGAGCACCAGAGGAACCTGTCGGCGTAGGCGAATTGCTCCCTCACAGAGGCACATCCGCGCATGCAAACCTTGCACAGCGATCCCGCATACTGGGCACAGCGTCTTAACACGACATACAGTCCGCTCTTCACGCGGTCGGTGGCGGTGGCCATCGGATTTTTTCGCGGTGCCATGCCTGACATGTCGGATGCTTCACTCGAAAGCCACCTCCGGCCCATTGATTGGTCGTGGCCTGAGTGCCATGTCGTTGATTTGCGTCATGGAGAACGTGTGTACGCCTACCGCTACGATGCGTTGGCAACAGTGGGTATGTATTTCACCCGTTCAGGCTACGCCGCCCGTGACCTCGGCATTGATCCCGCCGGCCGCTCGCGCGCCACGTATGTCATGACGTCGCCCTCCAAAGCACTGTGGTGCCGCACAAAGAGCATCATCACCACGTGGGACCCGCGCCAGCCGTGCTTTATGGCCATCGGCGGAGCGATGCAACTCATTGTGCTGCACGCGCGCAAGAAAATGCATCTGGCGCTGGCGATTGAATCCGGCAGGTAGCCGTTTCCACGAACTGCGCCAACGCAGAGCACACCGCATCTGGTGAAAGTACTACCCCGTCCCCCCCACAAATTGTATGCGCCGTCGCAGCATAAACTCATGTTGGTCACATTCCCGGGTGCTGAATGCACATTGCGTATCGAGATGACGTAACGCCAAGCGTGGAACAGGCTATTGATCTCTACCGGCGCTCAACACGTGGCGAACGACGGCCGGTGCACCGGCCGGACATTCTTGCGAGCATGCTGCGCCACGCCAACCTCATAGTGACCGCGTGGGACAACGCATCGCTGGTTGGCATCTCCCGCTGCCTGACCGATTTCAGCTACGTCACGTATCTCGCCGATCTTGCCGTTGATGCGGAGTATCAGCGGCAGGGTATCGGAAAGCGCTTGGTGGAGGAGACGCAACGTCGCCTCGAGCCTGAGTGCATGATCGTCCTGTTGGCGGCACCTCAAGCCAACGACTACTATGCAAAACTTGGTTTTGAGCAGCACCCTCGCGCGTGGGTGCGGACCGGCAGCTAAGAACACACGACAATCGGGATTGGCGACAGCTGTAACGCGTTCAGGCTATTCCTGGTCGCGCCTCGATTCGCGCCAGCGTTCAGGCTATTCCTGGTCGCGCCTCGATTCGCGCCAGCGTTCAAGCTGCTCAACACGCGTTGCGAGCCCGTCAATTTTGTGCGCTAACTGTTCCGGGTCGTCACCCGGCGTCGTCTCGGGCTTTCGTATCACAGCAGGTGCAATCACTGGTCTTGACACGATCGCGGCGTTTATGCTCGGCGTTGCACCGGAC
>JBBSPO010000192.1:0-7258 GCA_038258695.1 Gemmatimonadales bacterium
GACGTACCCAATGTGAAATAAACCGACGTCTTGCCCGATACATCTGTGGGACGCAACACCGGCTGTGCCACACCCAGTCGCACACGATACGGGGTATCCCACTGCACGCCGAGATCGAGCGCCAGCTCCGCACCAGTACTGGCCAGCCATCCTTCGCGGACCATGGGCGGCAAACACAGCCCCGCCGCTCCCGGCGTTTCGCGTACCGCCGAGCTGCACCACGTTCGTCCGGCGTCGGCAAATACGTTCATTGAGAGTCGGTCAACAAACAGTGGCAACAGGCCGAGTCCACGCGTCACAAGCGCCAATGGCGCGCGATATTCGGCCGACGCGCTCACCACCTGCGTACCGCGCTGTATACCCGGCACAAATCCGCGCACCGGGAACTGACGCGACGGATCGCCCACCTGCACACCCGGCACGAGTTCGGCCAGCGATCCGCTGGTACCGCCGAGTGAGAGTTCGGAGGTGGCATGCTCATCGGTGAGGCCGCCGCTGACGCGCACACCAACGGCGTGCCGCGCAAACCCGCCAGCGTTGAAGGCTTTGAATGCGCGTGCGACCGCAGTCAGGCGATTGGATGTCTGCTCCAGTGCCCCGCTCTTCCAGCGCTGTTGCAGTGTCACGCTGCCTGTGATTCCGTCTTCAAGCGAAATCGCCCGTCCGGCGCGCATCACGTTGCTGAACGATGCGGTCGCGAAGACACCGGGCGAACTCACACCGCGCGCAAAGCGACTGGACAGCGAGGGCAGCAAGGAATCGGGCGTGGTGCTGAACACTCGTCGCTCAAGCTGCGCACCGAGTGTGAGTGACGAACTGGTACGCACACGCGGACGCGCGAAGGTAAATGACGCGGTGGCAAAGCGTGAAACCCGCTGCAGTTCACCCACCGGTGCGTTGCTGGTGTCCACGATGCGAAAGCGGTCCCACGATTGCGAAGCGCTAAGGTCAAGCAACGGTTGCCATCCGGCAAATCGCGGAAAGCGTGTGTATCGATAGGCCGCTGCACCTTCGATCTCTTCGCGTGATGGATGGTAGGTGGCCTGCGCCGCCCACGCGTGCCGCCGCAGAATGTCGCTGCTGCTGGAAGAGAGGCCGTAGGTCGCAGCGCCGTCGCTGCCTTCACCAACCAGCGGCATCCACCAGCGCGGCAACAGTTGGCGCAGCGGGTTGTAGCGCATGCTGGGACTGCTGTCGGGCACAACCGCGAGCGCCCGCGAACTGTCGGCGTAGGCGCGTACACCGGGCGTGCGTGTGTACCCGGTGATACCAGCGGGCATGGGCATGACCACGAGTCGCAAGCCGGTGAGTGTGTACTCAAGGCCGGCGAGCAGGCGTCCGTTGGGTGACACAGCGGGCGACGTGATACCGGTTGGCACCTGTGTGAGCGCGCGGGCGGTGCTGGACATGCCTACAATTGCATCTGTGTTGCCGCGCATCGCGTCACTGGTGCCCGCGTTGGCGCTGTTTGTTGCAGCAACCGGCACAATGTACAGCTGCATACTGCCCATCACATCGCTCGCGTACACCACACTGGCGCCGTCCGGTGTAAACGTGGGCACTGTGGCAACACCACGCGCATCGTGCAGCACGGTGGTCACCACGCCGCTGGTGTCGAGCAGCACAACTTGCTGCACACCGCCACGAATCAATCGCACGGCCACAATGCTCGTGCCGTCGGGGCTCCAGCGCGGTTCAGCAAACGCGGTATCAATAGTGGCGCGAGTGATTGCAGCGATGCGGCCGTCCTGCGCCACACGTACCAGCTCGGCACTGCCGGCCACGGCGCGCACGGCCACGACAGCGCCGTCGGTCAATCGTGCGTCGGGTGAAAACACGCGCTCACTGCCGCGTACCCGTGTTTCGGCATTATTCGCATCACGCTGCCAGAGACTGCTGCGCAGTTGATACGGATCGTTGAAATCAAGTTGTGCGAACACCGAGCTGCCATCCACGCGCGGCGTATTGGCGTCCAGCGAGTTGCGACGCGACACACGTGTGAGTGTAATGTCGTTGGTGCGCAGCTGCGCCCGGTACACGCCCGAGACATCGCGTCCGTTGTTCATGGCCACCAACAGTGTGCTGTCTGTTTCCCAGCGCGGCTGTTCTGCAAACCACTCCATGTCGGTGGCCACACGCCAGGTGGCACTGTCCGTTGCCGACCACTGGCGCACCGCCTCGGCGTTTGTCGCCAGCGAATCACGCAGCTTGTCAAACGACTCGCCAATGCTCGCACCGAACGCATGTTTGGCCGCCCGGTTTATACGCCAGGGAATGGGGTGGAACGCGACCGTCTCAATGAACTGCCGCATGCTGTTGCTGGAGTCGGCGGTGCGCGCATCAGCGTTTTGAGCGCCGTTGACTGGGTCATATCGCGCCGCACTGTCGGCTCGCGTTGCCATGGACGACATGAGCAGCGATCCGTACCCGTACGCATGCTGCCCCAGTGGGAAGCGACGCGACGTGAGACTCCACTCACTGGGCGGAGGCACATCATCGGCCAGCGCGGCGGTGCGTGCGAGCATCGGGAACTCGGTGCTGGCCAGCCGGCCCGATCCGGTGAGCTTTGTTTCGTAATGCACCGCCAGCCCTTCAATCATCCACGACGGCAGGTACGCGTTGGGAATGAGCGCCGGGTTGCGTCCAAAAATCTTTCGTCCCAGCGACCAGATACCGCGCGCGCGATCGAGATGAAAGATGTGCACGAGCTCGTGCGTGATCACGAGCTGCAGCCAGTCGTCGTTGTGGCGCAGCTCGGGCGAGAACAGCGCCGGCAGCGCGTACACCACAATTCGATTGGTGGGAAACGGTGTGGCAAATCCGTTGCTCACATCAAGGTTGTCGGCCACCAGCAGTTCAACCGGCAGCGCGGGCGTTACCAACTCGCGCGCCAACTGATCCCACGCGAGCTCGGCGTACGCGGCCGAACGGCGTGCCAGTGCTTCATGCTCGCTGGCGTAGTGCACGCGAAAGTGCGGCGTGCGAATGGTGCGCATGTCACCACGCGGATCGACCTGTGCGGCCAGTGCATGCGGTAAACACACGCAGCACAGCAGCACAAGCAGGCAACGCTGGGCCCACGCTGGCGCCGCAACCCGCAGCACAGCAAACCTATGCTGCACCCACACCAGCATCCGAAACCGCCGTACAACTGCGTGCATCAGCGCGACTCGCCGTCCTCGTAACGTGCCCCGTAGCGGCGCTGCAGTTCAGCGTTGCGTCGGGCCAGCTCACGGAAGTACCGCACCACACCGTTGGCAATGCCACGTGCGTAGCGCTCCTGCCATTCGGGATTCCGCATGGCCGCTTCCTGGTCGGGAAACATGAGGAACAGCCCTTCGGCCAGCGCCGACGGATACCACGTGGGTCGTGCAATCGCGAGATTCTGATAGTGAATGCCGATATCACGCTGTCCGATTTGCGGCATCAACTCCTGTTGCATGGCGCGCGCCAACGGCTCCGACGGCTGATGAAAAAACAGCGTGCTGGTACCGTGATTGGTAAACGGATTGGTGCCGTCGCCAAACGCATTCAGATGCACGCTCAAAAACGCATGTGCGTTCGCGCGCCGCGCAATCACCGGTCGATCAGTGAGACCAACGGCGGCGGGTGTGGTGCGTGTCATGACAACGTCAGCACCGAGTGACGTAAGCATGCGCTCAAGCATCTGCGATACCGGCAGCACGGCGTCAGCTTCGGTGAGGCCGGTGGGTCCCGTGGCACCGCCCGGTGGATGTCCGGCGTCAACGACCAGCGTAAGGCCGCCGAGCGGGCGCCTGGCATCATTTGAAATCTCTGGCACGCGACGCACACGCAATACAAGCGCGCGACGATTTTCATCCCACAGCGTGAGCCAACCAAAGACTGGCGCGGAAAGCCGCACATCAAGTTGCGTGCGATCGGTGGCCACGGGTTCCCAGGCGAGCTGTCGCACCAGTGGGTCGTTGCCAATCATTGGCGAAATGGATGGCGACAGTTGTGTGTCATACAGCGTAATGCGCAGCGCGGCATCATCGGGCTCCACCAGAAATGCGGGGCGCGATCCAACCGGAATGATCACGTCTACGTAATCACGTGCGGGCACAACACGCAGGCCACCACTCACACGCGAGACATCGGGTGTGCCTTCGGGCAACATCTCAATGTTGCTTGCACTCACCCACGTTTCGAGCTGACTGTCAAAGCGCACGCGTTGTTCGCTGCCCTGGCTGCCGGTGATTTGCAGCTGTGTACCGGGCAGCAGCGACCATTTGTAGAATCCATCAGGCACGGGGCGCGCAATCACGACCTGATCGGTGTCGCTCTGCGCCACCAGTCCGCCGGTCGTGCTGCGCAATACGCCGTAGCGTGTCGGCAGCGCGGTGAGCAGGGTGTCGGGTGATCTAACCCCTAAGCGCACGGTGTCGGCGCCACGTGCGATCACAATGCGCGCCTGCGCTCCCAGCTGCGATGCGCGGGCTTCGCCTACAAACGTGGTGCCCGTTTGGTTTGCACCACCTCCGCCGCCGCGCCTGACCAGCGGGATAGTGCGATTGTCCGACGACCGCACCCACGCGGTGGCGTTGTCGGGCGCGCGCACACTCACGCGCACCCGCTCGCTGCCGCGCACCATCTGCGCGCTGTTCGGCCGCACAGAGGCACTGTCTACCCGAAGCAGGCCGGTGTCGGGCAGCAGGGTTGCGGCCCCGGGACGACGAATGCGCACGCGCGCTCTCGACGAGTCGGCGGCGGTGGGCATGGGCACCTGGCGGACCACGTCCAGCACGAACTGCGGTCCGCTGTCGGCCTGGGAGGCGGCGGGTTGCGACGTCACGCGCGACGCGGCTGGCGGCGCACCCTGCGACGTACTTTGCGACGGAACCGGCAACGCACCCTGCCGAAACCCGTCCGGCACAGCCAGGTAAGCCAGAAAAGCACCGTTATTGGCCACTGGCACCGACACGCCGTTTATCCGCAGCGTCGCGTCGCCCGTACCCACGGTGCCAAACACAAATGTCGAGTCAACGGCGAGCATCGTGCCCGCCGGCGGGTGCTGCACGCGAATGTTGATGGGACCGCGCACCGCGGGGACCGCCGGCAACGCCGCCCGCGCGCCGTCGGCCCGATCGTTACCGGCCCGTTCGGTGGCGGCGCGAGGGTCGGCAGTGGGGTTGCCCTGTACTTCCCGCGCCGGGTTGGGCGATTGCGGTGACGGTGCGCGTGACCCGGGCGTGGGCGCCGAACAGGCGACCAGCAGGCCAGCGGCGCACCACGGCAGCGCGCCACGCACTAAGCAGGCGACGGCACTCCTGGGCGTCGGCACCGTGGGCCCAGCGGCGCCAAGAGGGCTGAGAGCGCGGGCGGCACCAAGGTGGCCGATGGCCGAAAGAGCGGTGGGAACGTCGGAAGCGGGCATGTCCAAAGCTCAACGCCGCTACCCGTTCTGTCGAGGCGCCAGCCCTGCGAAAGCAAAGAAAAGTGTCAATTGATTATCAAAACGCGTTGACCACCTCCGGGCCGACGGGCATAATACCCCAGCCGTTGATGTGATCGGAACCTCTGGCGTGCTGCGCCGTAGGGCACCAGAAGCGTAGTTTGTTTTCTGTCCGGTCATCCCTACCCCACGTGACCTCTTTCGCCCTGCTTTCAACTTCCCTGCCCCCAGATGGTGATCCGCGGATTGTCGTGCGCCTGTACGGTGCGACAGACGTCGGGCACACCCGTGAGCACAACGAGGACACGTTTCTCGTGGCCGACCTCGAAGCTGGAGCGGTGATCGAGTTCGATCACGGCACGGAAACGCGGTCGGAAGGTGCGCACGGGCTGTTATTTGCCGTGGCCGACGGTATGGGCGGCGCGGCGGCCGGTGAAATCGCCAGTGCCATGGCCGCCAAGGTGATTTATGACGAGTTGCTCGCCCGCTGGCGCACCGTCGAGCAGCCGTCCGCCGAAGTCTTTGCCGGCGCCATCAAGGATGCTGCTGAGGAGGCCAACGCGCGCATTCACTCCTTTGCGCGGGAGCATCCGGAGCATCGCGGCATGGGCACCACGGCCACGGTGGCCGGTCTCTTTGGTGACACGGTGTACATCGCGCAGGTGGGAGACAGCCGAGCGTACCTGTTTCGCGATAACCGGCTGATTTTGCTGACGCGTGATCAATCGCTCATGCAGCGACTGGTGGACGCGGGCGAAATCTCGGAAGAGCAGGCCGAAGCCAGCGAACGGCGCAATATCATTTTGCAGGCGCTGGGTCCGGAAGCGACGGTCAAAGTCGATCTCACGCATCAGCAGCTGCGCCTGGGCGACACGCTCATTCTTTGCAGCGACGGACTCTCAGGGGTGGCCCGGGCCAGCGATATTGAGCTGGCCGCGCGTGAAGAATCGGATCCAGCGGTGCTCTGTCTCCGGCTCATTGCCCGGGCCAACGAACTGGGCGGACCGGACAACATCACCGTGGTGGCCGCACGTTTTGATGGCAACGGACTGCAGTCCGCGCAGGGCACCGACGCGGTGGGTCATCAGGTGTATCCGCTGCGTGGCACGCTGGCCGACGACGAGCCGGCGCCGGTGAGAGCGCGGCCGTCGGCAGACTTGCCCGGCGGTTCCAGTCCGCTCATCAGCAATACACCGCCGGCGTCGCCGCTCATTCAGGGAATGCGCGCCACAGCCACAGCCAGTGGCGCACTTCCTGGTGGCAACAGCGAAGAACGCAAAGCCCGCGCGCGACCCATCATGCTGCTGCTGGTGATGTTTGGACTCGCGATCTCGGTGTGGCTGGTGTGGCGCCTGTTCTTTGCGGCCGGCGACTGATCAGAACGTTGGTAGGCCGCTGAACGGCCGCTCAGCGTTTCACATCAGGCTTTGATTTTCACCATCGCGCGGGCCGCTGCTTGCTGCATGACCACGTCGCCACTCCACGCAACAACGGTGGGCACACCAAGCTCCAACGCCGCCACCAATCGTGGATCGCCCATCGCGCACACCACGACCTCTCGCTCCGCCGCTCGCGCGGCTTCGAGCACCTCATGCACACGGGCAATCGTGCCGTCCGACAGCCACGCACGCCCTTTCATGGCCAGGCGGTCGCCAAAAATGGCCAACACCAGCGGCCCGTGGCTTACCGCCGACGGTGCTTCGGTACGGCGCGCATCGATACCGCCAAAGCGCAGCGCGTCCATCAGCGCCAGGCGCGAGGCCTGCGTGCCGGGCACATGCACGTCATCGTCAACCACCACCACTTCCGTGACCGACGCCAGGGCCGGCAGCGGCCCGTGCTCCA
>JBBSPO010000193.1:0-7252 GCA_038258695.1 Gemmatimonadales bacterium
GCCCGCTTATCGATTGGGGCCGTCACCATACCAGCGGCGTCGCCCGTAAGCGCCAGCGCCACCGCACGTTCAATGGCGAGCCCGGCATAGCGGCCCGCCTGCGCACGATCAGCGTCTGCATTCCCTGTTGGCGCCCACTGCCCTACGGAATCGTGCACCGGGCACAGCGACTGCTCGGCACCAATCACCCATGGCGTGATGTCGGCGTCGCCAACCAGCTCGCGCCACACGTCCGGGGTGAGCACACCTGCCACCAGCTCGGGCCCAACGCCGCGCGGATCACCGAGCGTGATAGCGAGGCGCACGTGCTTACATCCGGATTGAGACGTACGTCACTTTGCGCATGATGTCGAGCAGGCGTCGCAGACTGTACGCCTGCTGCATGCGCGCGCGCATGTCGCGACGTGCTTCGTCCATGCTCATGGGGCCGGCCGGTGTGACACGAGAAAGTTTGAGCACCACCCACTTGTTGCCGCCAGCACCTGGGTCGGGAATGGCAAACGGTCCAACGATGTCGCCTTTGGTCGATTCGCCAACTGCTGCGCCGTAGGCTTCGGGCAAATCGCTGGTGCGCACCTCGGGAATAATGGCGTCCTCGCCACCGCGTTCATCGTGATAGCGCATGCGCAGCGAATCAAAGGACAGTCCTTCGTCCCACAACTTGCGTACGCTGTCGGCGCGGGCTTCGGCGCGCTGTTCGTCGGCGGAATCAATGGCGGCCCGAATCAGAATGTGCCGTGCCTTGACCTCGGCCGGCTGCACGCGATCCACGCGAATGAGATGCCAGCCAAATCGCGATTCCACCGGCGGGCTGACGATACCGGGATTGATCATGAACATGACGCGATCAAACTCAGGCACCATCACACCGCGACGATTCCATCCAAGATCGCCGCCATTCTCCGCGCTGCCGTCTTCGGAAAATTTCCGGGCCGCCTCTTCAAACTCATTGGGCTTGTCTTTGAGCGCGAAGAAGAGCGAGTCGATGAGCGCGCGAGCGCGAATGCGCGACTCAAGGCCAGCCGTAGTCGGAATCACAATTTGCTGGAAGCCCACCGTTGCCGGCCGCTCGGGCAACTGGCCTTCGTACGCAGCCAGTTCTTCGTTGACTTCGCGCTCACTCACATTCACAGTAACGAGCTTGCCGCTACGACGCAGCGACGCCATGTACGATTCCTGCAACTGTCGGCGGCGCAGGTCTTCCACCTGGCGCGAACGGTACTCCTCCGGTGTACCAAAACCGGCTTCAACAAGCGCATCGCGGTACGCTTGATCAGTAGGAAAGTTGCCACGAATCTGCTTGATCTGCTCTTCGGCCATGGACGCGATTTCACCTTCGTCCACAAGGATACTGGTGTCGAGCTTGGCGCGCTGCACCACAACTTCCATATCGACCAGCTGTTCGAGCACATCGCGACGCAGCTTCTCGCGTCCGGCCGAATCGGGTGGCGCGGGAATCTGCTGCGCCGCGATGGCGGCTTCAATGTCGGACATCAGGATGGCCTGAGACCCGACCACAGCCACGATGCGGTCGATGGGAAACGCGCCGCCGGGCAGTGCCGTGGCCGCGCGCTGTTGCGCCGGATCCTGCGCCGAAAGCAGCGCTGTCGGGACGAGCGAAAGCCCGGAGAGCACGATCGCCGCGCGCAATACGCTGGTGCGCATCACGGATGTGCGGATGATCAAACGAATGGAGTTCATGGAGAGATGCATAGCAGAAATGTACCCACTGGTGGCGGCATCGGGTCCGTGGAGACTGCAACACGTCCAGTAAACGCATCAGGGACCGCCGATAGTGGCGGTCCCTGGTTGCTGCGTGACGTTGGCCGCTTAGTTGGACGGCGGTGGAGTCATGGGCATCGAATCCGGGGGCGTCATGAGCCCTGGATTCACCGGCGGCATTTGCGGCGCCGAATCGGACGCCGCGCGAAGCACCTTGGCCTTCTCGATGGCGCGCTCAAGGCCGGCATCGTTGACCGCGAAGTCATACTTGGCCTGCAGGGCGCGTGCTACCGGGTAGGCTACGTCGGCAAACTGTGCTTCGTTCGCGACCAGCTTGGAGAAATAGGCATCGACGCGACTACCGGCCAATGTTTCCCGTTCGCCGGGTGACGCCGCGGAGTCGGAGAGCGCCGACGGCTCAACGCCCATCGTGGTCCAGGCCATGGTCAGGTTGTTGCGGAAGGCCATGCGCAGATTTGACAGTTCCGCCGTGTCGACGGTGATCTTGGCGCTGTCGGCCATCTTGAGCAGGAGCTCATTGCGCACAATCGTACGAACAAAACGTTCGGCGATGCTGTCGGGCGCGTTGATCAGCTGCGGCCGAAGCTGCTGCTGCGGCGGATACGCGGCCACCCAATCGGCCAGACGCGATGCGGTGAGCTTGCCGCCCTTGAAGTCGGCAACTGAAGTCGTGTTGTCGCGGAAACCCAGCGGGTTGCGCGCGATGTCTTTGGTGAGGCCCGGCGCGTTTTCGGCGAGCTTGATCTCGGAACCCTTCTCAAGATTGTCGAGGTAGAGGCTTTCGGCCTGCACGAGACGACGCTGTCCGCCCATCTCCGCGACTTCGCCGCTCACTTCGCTGTACGGCTTGCGGTAAATCACGTGAAAGCCAAACGATGTGCGCACGACCGGCGAAATCTCTCCGGGCTCAAGTGCCAGCACGGCCGTTTCAAAATCAGGCACCATCGCATTGCGCGGGAAGACGCCCAAGTCACCGCCGCGGTCGCCGGCACCCGGCTCGTCGCTGCGCGCGGCCAGTCGCACGAAGTTGGCTGGCGTCGCTTCGGCACGAATGCCTTCGGCTTTCTTGCGCGCCGTTTCGATATCGGCCGGCGTGGCCTCAGGCGCAACCTGCACCAAAATGTGACGCGCAGACATCAGTTCACCCGACGCGTAGCGATCGGCGTCCGACGGTCCGCCCGCTGTATCAAATGACGCCGAGACATCTTCGTACAGCGTGCGCACGCGCATGTTGTCGATTGCAGACCACAGACCGGCGTCCATTTCCTGCTGCGACGTCATGGTGTCGCCACGGGCGGCGGCCAAACCGGCCAGCTGATAGTTGACCCACAGTTCGGCCACGCTGCGTGCAACCTCAGTTTCGAGCGGGGCCTGCGACGTGCTCAGCACCTCGGCCAGCTCGTCGACTGTCATTTCCTGCTCGCCAACTTTGGCGGCAGTGTCAACGCTCATCGACGACCCACACGCGGCTGCAAGAGCCGCTGCAAAGAATGCTATGGTCGAGACGCGATACACTTTCATGAATACAACTCCGAAGATCGGGCGTTGGGCGGTGGTGCTTGCATCAGCAAACAGCCGCCCGTGGTGAGGGGAGAAACGGCGGAATTACAATTTGGCTACACAGCAAGGGCGCGCAGCGCACGCACCAGACCATCAAGCATCTCTGCGCCCCCGAGACGAACGAGCTTGAGCGCGAGAGGATTGGTGCGGCGCACGTCCACCTGAAACTGCACATCATGGAACGCGGCCGACAGCCCCTTCATACGGGGAACGGCATCGCCGCGAAAGTTAACACGGGCATCGGCCCCCCGCACAAGCACCCCGTCCACGCCGAGCGCCGCCCCCAGCACCCGAAGCAGGGTGCTCGAAAAGAGCGCTTCAGCAGCGGGGGGCATCGGCCCAAAGCGATCACGGACTTCCGTGCGAAGGTCGTCAATGGCACTGGCAGTTCGACACGCCGTGAGCCTCCGATAGATGTCGAGCTTCGCATCCTGGGCCGGAATAAACTCGTCCGGCAGGTAGGCTGGCTGATCGAGCGACACCTCGGCGGGCACAAACGGACGCGCGCCCTCCTCCTGTGACAGCTGGCGCACCGTTTCGTCGAGCAGGCGCAAATACAGGTCAAAACCCACCGCATGCACAAAACCCGATTGCTCCGCGCCCAGCAGATTACCGGCGCCACGCAGCTCCATATCCTTGAGTGCGATCCGATACCCCGAGCCAAGTTCCGTATGGTGCTCAAGCACCTGCAGGCGGCGTTCGGCATCGTCGTCCATCTGATCCGGCGCGATCAGATAGCAGTACGCGCGGCGGTGCGACCGACCCACGCGGCCACGCAGCTGATACAACTGCGCCAATCCGAAATGATCGGCGCGATTGACGAACATGGTGTTGGCGTTGGGCACATCAAGGCCGCTCTCGACAATGAGCGTGGACACAAGGATGTCCACTTCACCCGAGACAAACTTTTTCATGACCGCTTCGAGCTCACGCTCTTTCATTTGACCATGACCAACGGCGATGCGCGCCCGCGGCACGAGCCGCTGCAAGTGATCGGCAATGGCAATGATTGTTTCAATACGGTTGTGCACAAAAAACACCTGGCCCCCGCGATCGAGCTCGCGCGAGATTCCCTCCTCGAGCAAACCATCATCCCACGGCTCTACAAACGTGAGCACGGGAGACCGGTCACGCGGCGGCGTTTGCATGAGCGTCATGTCGCGCAATCCGGCCAGCGACTGATGCAACGTGCGCGGGATGGGCGTGGCGGTGAGCGTGAGCACGTCCGTTTCAAGCTTGAGCTGCTTGAGGCGCTCCTTGTGCTTCACGCCAAAGCGATGCTCTTCGTCAACCACGATCAGACCCAGATTCGCAAACGATACATCGGGACTCAACAGCCTGTGCGTTCCAATCACAATGTCAATGTTCCCACTCTTGAGCTGCGCCACGACGGCAGCTTGCTCTTTGGCCGTCTGAAAGCGTGACATGACGTCAACTTTCACGGGAAAGTCGGCCAGACGATCGCTGAAGCTGCGCCCGTGCTGTTCGGCCAGAATGGTGGTGGGCACAAGCACGGCCACCTGCCGACCATTCTGCACGGCCTTGAAGGCGGCGCGAATGGCGATTTCCGTTTTGCCGTAACCCACGTCGCCCACCAGCAGGCGATCCATGGGCCGCTCGCCTTCCATATCACGCTTTACGTCGTCGGTTGCTTTGCGCTGGTCGGGCGTGTCTTCAAACAAAAACGAACTCTCAAGCTGTCGCTGCCACGCGCCATCGGCCGCGTGCGACGGACGCGCCGCGACCTTGCGACGCGCGTAGAGCTCAAGCAGCTCCTGCGTCATCTCAAAAATTGCCGCGCGCGTTTTCTCGCGCTGCGCCGCCCACTTCTTGCCACCCAACCGGTGCAAGCGCGGGGGCGGCATATCACCGCCCACATCGCCCGCCGACCGATAGCGCTCAATCTGATCGATGCGATACAGCGGCACGTTCAGTCGGTCGCCACCCTCGTATTCAATAACTGCCGCTTCGAGGGTTTGTTCGCGAAAAAACACGCGCTCAATGCCGCGATACAGTCCAATGCCGTGCTCCAGATGCACGACGTAGTCGCCAGGCTTGAGCGCACCGATGGTATCAAGTGCAGCCCCGGTGCCGTAGCGCCGTGCGCGACGCAGCCGACGATCACGGCGGAAGATTTCATGATCAGTAAGCACGCGCAGACGGCCCGGCACCACAAAGCCGCCGTCGAGCACGCCTATGGTGAGCGCTGCAGGTGTTGGTCCGTCTTCTCCCAACAGTTCGTCCAGTCGCTCCGACTGACCGGCATTGTCGCACAGGATGACGGTTGGCAGTCCATCCCGCACCAGTCGGCGCAGTACACGCAAATCGCGCGAGATCGACTCGGGCGCACTGATCGCAAACCGGATATCAGCCGCCAGTGCGTCAACATCGCGTGAGACCGTTGGTGCATCTTCGTCGTCCCGCGTGCGCCGCTCCGACTTGCGCTTGAGCGCACCAGCGGCGGGCGCCAGGCGCAGCGTCGCAAAGCGAGACAACGCATCGCTGATTTCCTGCGGACTGCGGAACAGTGCGTCCCGGGGGGGGGCCTCTTCACCGCGGCGCCGAGCCAGATCAATGTGATGTGCACTTTCGTCCCAGGTGCGCTGCAGCTCAGGTTGCACGCTGCTGCCGGCCGGCACAACAACAATTGTGTCTGGTCCTAACAGCTCCACCAGCGACACACGTTCAGTACCCGCCGAGCTTTCCCGCACGCGACCGTCAACAGGCAACACGAGCGCCATGTCAGCAGGGCGCGTGGTGCGCTGGGTATTGAGATCAAAGTGGCGCAGCTCGATCACATCGTTGCCCCAGAACTCCAGGCGAACCGGCTCGGCCATGCCAAAGCTGTAAATGTCAAAGATGCCGCCGCGCACCGAGAACTGAGCCACGTCTTCCACCATCGAGACGCGCTCAAAGCCAATCGATTCCAGATGCGCAGACAACTCTTCGGGCCGGCGAACATCGCCCTTGCGCAGCTCAACGCGTGATTCGCGCAGCGCGGCCGGCAACGCGGTGCGTTCAAGCAGTGCACGCGAAGTGGTGAGCAACACGCGTACCGCACTGCGTCCAAGTTGCTCAAGCGTTTCAACGCGTTCGCCCGCCACTTCGGCGTGCGGCTCCACTTCGCCAAAGCCTTCGCGCGGTGGATACAACGCCACCGGAATATCATCGACCAGCGTTTGCAGGTCGGCCAGCCACCGTTCAGCGTCAGAGAGTTGATCGGTAACAATGACGAACGCGCGGTGCGACATCTCCCGCGCGAGCGCGGCCACAAACGCCGCGTCACTCGAGCCAGCCAAACCACCAATGCGTAATGAACCGCCAGCCGACGGCATCTGCTCGCGCACTTCGTGGTACGCCGGCAGTCCGGACACGATGTCGAGTAATCGAGGAAGGGCCATGATTACCGGCCGCGCGACGATGTCAACGCATCACTGGTCGCTGCCGTCGCGAATGCAGCGTGAACCGCGTGAACCGCCGACAACGTCATGCCGTTACTGGGGCCGAACGCGGGCTCCACAGCCCCCGTGCGACCAAGGCTTCGATCGCGAGCGCTACCACCGCCACCAAAATCAACGGCCACGTAATCGGGCGTTCCCCCGACCTGCTGAACACCTCTGAGTTGACCGAGCCCGGATTGTCTACCACCTGCACCGCGGTGCCGGTTATTCGCTGCTGCCACACTCCTGCTCCCCACGCATCCACCTCTGACTCTTCGATTTCCGGATTCACCACCAACGCACCAACCTGGCGCGCGCCTCGGCGAACAAGGTATACCCCTGAACGCCCGGGAACGGTGAGACGGTTGCCCACCACGGGCTGTATCGTGCCGTCCGCCAACTCAAGACCGTCAACGCCCACTGGCATAGCTACCGTGTCGTTGGGGGGGGCGGGGCCCCACGGGGCGCCCCCGCCCCCCCCCAGTGCCCACACCCCGCCACACCACCGC